>NZ_JBEZYD010000026.1:0-166778 GCF_040638335.1 Nonomuraea sp. NPDC026600 | reverse complement strand
AGCGCCGATCGCGGGCGGGCCGCAGACGGGGCGCCCCCTTTAGGGCTGCCGCCCCTTCCAGTTGTCCGGTGTTAGTCGATATCACCGCCCCCCACGGTGGTGAGCTGGTGGCCGTTGGCGCGGGGAGGGGGGATCACCTCCTTGGGCGGCGAGGTCTGCCTGTGCTCCTCGCGGTACTTGGCGACGTGACGGTGCATCGTCGCTGTGGGGATGCCGAGCTGGGTGGCGAGGGGCCGGATGGGCACCTCGCCGGTCGGCGTGATGGCGTCGGCGATGGCGTCGTAGATCTCCTTCCGGGTGGGTTTGCCATCGCTGTTCCGATCGCCCGCGCCGGTGTTCCGGTTGGGCGTTCCGCCGTTCTGGTCGGGCGTTCCGCTGCCGCCGTTCCGGCTATTCCGCTCGGCTGTTCCGCTGGTGGCCCGGTGTCCTGTTTCAGGGGCGTTCCGGTCGTTGCCTGCGGGGCGTTCCACAGGTTTCTGGAACACGATCCGGATAGGCCGTGAGGGGCGTTCCACGGGCTGTTCCACGATCTCCTTGTGGAACAGGATGCGGGTGTTCCGCACCGCCTGTTCCACCGGCTTGTGGAACACGATGCGGGTGTTCCGCTCAGGCTGTCCCAAGGGCTGTTCCGCTTCGGAGAGTCCCAGGTCAGCACGGGTGACGCCCGCGAGGGTCGTGAGGAGGACGGCGTCGCTACGGGAGACGATGATCTGTTCCAGCAGGGCGCGCCGGTCGGCGTTCCGGGTGAGGTCGAGGTCGCGTTCCGCGGCCCGGTAGATGCGTTCCATCCGCAACCGGATGTAGGTGTTCCACCGGGTGTCCCACCAGCCGTTCCGATCGGCGTTCCGCTTGACGCTGCGCGCGTACCGGATGACCCAGTCAGCGACCCGAGTGAGACGCTGGTGAACCTCGGCGTCGGCCGTCTCGGTCGCGCGGGCGGTCACCAGGCCGAGACGGGTCAGGATGTATTCCGGCGTCCACACCCAGCGGGATTCACGGCGGCGGCGGCTGCCGTTGGCCTCCTGCTCGATGCGCAGGGCGTGGTGCCACAGGATGACCCCGACGATGGGCGCGGCCGCGCGCAGTAGGGGGATGCTCGGGGTGCCGGTGTCCAGGGCTGCGGAGGCAGAGATGACTGCGGACGCAGAGGCGAGCAGCCAGGTCATTCGTGTGGCCTGACCTGCCTCAATGTGCCTCTTCTGGCCGATCAGCTCCTTGGCGCGCAGTGCGAACGCCAGCAACGGGCCTTCCAGGAGGCCGATGCCGAGCCACGGCAGCCACCGCACGCCGGGAGCGGCCCGGGTGATGACCTCGAACATGCCCTCACCGGCGAAAACGAGGGCGGCGGAGGCGCAGGCCCAGGTCACGGCGTCGGCCAGTGAGCGGCGCGGCCGCTCTTGCTGCGCCCGCATGGGGAAGACCCACCGCCTGAGCATGCGGAACAGCCCGAGCAGCAAGGCCAAGGCGGACGCGCCGGCTGCGGCCCAGTAGGGCGGCGCCACGTCACGCAGCGGGTCAAATCCGACGATATCGATCACGGTAAGTCACCTTCAGTATGTCCACGAGGATGTCCACGGGATGTCCACGGCGATGTCCAAATCGGGGCGTTTGGACATCCACCCCCCTACGCGCGTGCGCACGCGCGTGTGTACGGGCGGGGAGTGGGGGCGGCCGGCTGGGCGGCCGCCTGGGTCACGGGGAGTAGGTGTAAGCCACTCCCCCGGGGTCGGCCGCTCCCCCGGCGGGGCCGCCCTCCCCGACCGCCCCTGCCGGGCTGCGGGGATCGGGGTATACGTCCAGGTCGGCCACCCCGTCCAGGGGGTGTATGTGCAGGTCGTCAGGGGTGTCGTCGGGGCCGGTGGTTGTCGCCTCTCCCCCGCCGCCGGCGCCGGTGCCTCGTCGGGACCTGATGGTCTCCTCTGCGGCCAAGACGCCGACGACGAAGTCGCGCTCCCCCACGATGCGCCGCCACTTCCCTCGTTCCGTCTGCTCGACGAGCTCCTTCGCGCGCCACTCGGCGCGGCGCTCGTGCGCCCACTGACGGCTGCGCGCGGGCGCGACGGCGGCGTTCGACGTCGCTGTGGACACCAGGCCGGGGGAGAGGTGCGCGGCGGCGAGCGCCCGCAGGTGCGGGTCGGTGATCTCGGACACCAGTGCGGCGGTGTCGTCGATGCGCTCGGACACGACCAGCCGTACCGGCTTGTCGTCGGCCGCGGCCGCGCGGCCGCGCTCGGAGCCCGGGGCAGGCTCCATGCCGAGCCGGATCCGCGCTTCGCGCACCTCGCGCTTCTGCGCCTCGCTCGCGTACTGGAGGAGGTGGTCGGGCAGGTGCGCCCAGCGGTTCCGGTAGAAGGGGAGCCGGTCGGCGGTGGACGCCTCCAGGGTGGGGGCGAGCGTCTCGGTCTCGGTGGCGGTCTGCATGAGCATGGAGTCGGTCACCTCCGGCGTGTAGATGAGGGTGGGGTCCTCGCTGCCGCTGGCCTGCACATAGAAGGCGCCGGCCGGGAGTTCGCTGGTCTTGTAGCGGTTCCAGCGGCGCAGCAGGAACTGGCTGTCGGAGTCGTAGCGGGTGCGGCCGGCGTAGGCGTCGGCGAAGTTCGGCAGCAGCTTGGGGTGGGCGCTGTCTTGGTTCCAGTACTGGGTGGCGGCGTGCACGCCGAGAAGGAAGGCGCGCGCCTCGGAGATGACCTTGTTGGTGTTCTCGACGATCGGGGCTGCGCTGCGGCGGGTTTTGGCCCAGATGGTGCGGATCTCGTCGCCGAGGATCTCGACAGCGCAGAAGTCTTCAGCGGGCAGGACCTGGTTGTGCTCGGGCAGCAGCAGTTCGGCGCGGAGCGGGATTATCTCGGCGGCGTCGGCCATCATCTCCGCGGCCTGCTCCTCGGTGACGGCGATTCGGTCGATTCGGGGGAGCAGGTGGGCGTACGCCTTGCCGCCGGACTTGAGGTCGATGACCCACAGGAGCGTGGGCGTGTAGGCGCCGAGCAGGGCGCGCAGCCGCAGCAGGTTGGACTTGGTGGAGCCGGTCGCGCCGCCGGACATGGAGTGGGTGGCGCCGTAGCCCTTGATGAACGGGGTGATGTAGTACGGCTCGCCCTGGTCGGTGATGCCGATCCAGCGCCGGTCGTACACGCTTCGCGGCATCTCGGGCGGGTCGAACCGCACGGTGCGGGCCTTGATACCGCCTTCGTGGTGGATGAGGAGGACACGGGAGGCGGCGCTGTGCTTGGGGTCGTGGACGACCTCGCGGACGGACCCTTCTGACCAGTCCATGCCGGACTCGATCTCGCGGATGGCCTTCTCCAGCTTGCGCCGGGTGACGCCTGCGGGCAGGCGCAGGGGGTATGCGGTGCGGCCGGTGCCGAACACGGTGGGGCGGGCGGCGACGACGACGCCCGAGAAGGTGAGCGCGGTCAGCACGCCGGGGAGGCGGCGGGTGCTGTAGCGGACGCGGAGCTGGGCTGACCGCCAGCGGCGCGCGTGCTTGGAGAAGCCCCAGGTGGCGGTGCCGCCTATGGTGAGCGCCGCCCACGAGGTGGCGGTGATGGGGTCGAACGGGGCGAACGCGGCGGCAGTCGTCCACGCTCCGGCCACGGCGACGGTCGAGGCTGCGGTCGTGGGGGTGACGGGCAGGACGTCGTGGCGAGACAGGAGCCAGTGGGCTCCGAATGCCGCCGTAGCGGTCGCAGCAGGGGTGAACCACCATGGGCCGCTGACCGCGTGGTGTATGGCGGCGTACCCGTAGGCGGGGATGGCGCCTGCCCAGGCGGCGTGGAACTCGCGGTGGTTCCACATGCGGCGGAGCTCCCAGCGGATGGGCCGCCACACGAGGTGGTAGGCGGCCCATCGGGCGACTGCTCGGACGGCGCGCTCCAGCAGCCCGCGCTTGGGCTGGGACGCCTGGTCGGCGTCGGAGTTGGCCGGCGGGAGTGCGGCCTGGAGCGGCTTGCCGAACACGTGGGGTTTCCTTTCTGCGAGGAGGGGATGGAGGGGTGTTAGCCGGTGATGGTCCAGCCGCCGCCGTTGTTGGAGGCGTGCTCGGCGTCGGTGGCGATGGCGAGGACATCGGTGCGGTCGGCGTCGCTCAGGCGGGGCGCGATCTCGCGGAGGGAGCGGGCGGCCTGCTCGGCCTGTTCGCCGCGCAGGGTGGTGGAGTTGGTACGGCCGCTCATGATGTTGAGCAGCGCGGCGGCGCCGGAGGAGGAGCGGCCGCCCTTTCTGGTGATCTTCTTGGCGAGGCGCTCGCTGTTGGGGTAGCCGAGGCTCGTCTTGTTGCCGAAGAAGAAGCCCATGGTGGCGGTCCTTTCGGGTTTTTGGGGGGAGGGTGGGGGTTAGTCGCGTCGTGAGGACTGGATGAGCCTGGCCAGGAAGAAGATGAGGGCGAGGGTGCCGAGACCGACCGCCCACCAGGGGGCCGTGAAGCCGATCGGCCACTGGATGAGGGTGAAGAGGGTGATGTCGAGGTAGCCGAGGCCGAGGTCGAGGTCCATCGCGGGGGTCCTTTTAGGCGGTGAGGTGGGGGGCGTTGACGGTGGTGGGGCCGGTCATCAGTCCCTTGGCGTGCTGGACGAGGTAGGCGAGCCCGATGGCGATGCCGGCGACGGCGTAGGCGAGGGCTTTGCAGGTTTCGCCGCTGAGCTCGAGCGTGACGAGCGTGAGACCGATGGTGATCCAGACGAGCAGGAGGAAGGTCCAGCCGAGGGCACGGCCGAAGTGGTAGGCGGCGCGGAAGGCTCGGCGGGTCCAGGTGGTCGGCCAGGGGGAGTGGGGGCGGTCGTTCCAGCGGTCGGCGGGCGTGGGGTGCTGACGCTGGCCGTCCCAGGTGGCGCGGCGGATGATGCTGGCTGGCACGCAGACCAGGCCGATCCACCAGAGCGCGTCCATGATCAGGCTCATGTGCAGCCCCTTCCGCCGCAGGTGCAGGTGGTGATCCGGTCGGGGCGGACGCTGGGCTGGGTGCCATCGCCGAGCTGGACGGTCACGAAGTCGGTCGTGCGCTCGATTTCGGTGGCGGGCTGCCCGTCGAAGCACACCCGTTGCGGGGTGGTCTCGGGCTGGTCCGCGTTTTTGCGGGTCCGCCTGATGAGTGGCACGTCGCGCCCTTTCCTCGGATCTTGATTAGTGGTACTAGTAGCACTAGTGCGACTAACGTAGATCGAGGGAGTTGAGGATGTCAACCGGAGCAGGCACCATTGCCCCGACAGATGCACGTAACCCGGCGGCGGCCATTGCGCTGAACGGCCGGCGGTGGGGGGAGGACCTGGTGGCGAACGCCGGGCGCGGAGATATGGCGAAGCGGATCGCCGCTGACCTACGCCAGCGGATAGGTCAGGACTTGCGCCCGGGTGATCAGTTGCCGTCCGAGGATGCGATTGCCACGCAGTACGGCGTCTCTCGCACACCGGCCCGCACCGCTCTGCTCGCATTGAAAACGGAAGGGTTGCTTGAGGCGCGGCCGCAAGCTGGATATGTGGTGCGGTTGTGGGATCCGCAGCCTTTTAACGCCAAGCTGACTGTGGCCGGTGGGCGGGAATTCGGTGCCGCGGTGTCGGTGACCACCGTGATCCCGTCCGGCCGGGTGGCGCAATTCATGCGGGAGGACGAGGACGTTGTCTGTCGGCGGGTCGTGGCGGGCGCGGTGATGTCGTCGTACTACTCCGGCCGGGCTATTACGGCGGTTCCGGAGCTGGGCAGGGCGGCGCCGCTGGAAGAAGACGATGTGGTGTTGCTCGATCGGGCCGGGCTGACGGTGGCGCGGCCGCGCGTGCAGGTGCGCGTCTACCCGCCTACTCCCGGGCAGCAGGAATTGCTCAACGTGAGCCCGGAGACGCCGGTCCTGGAGCATCTCGCGGCGCTGTGTGACCGTGAGGACCACACTCTGCTGCTGCGGGTGTGGCTTCTGGCCGGTGACCGGAACTTCCTGGAGTGGGAAGGGGTGGTCTGAGACTGGCGCGGAGGACGTCGCCGGGCCGGGCAAGGGGCAGCGTTCTACGAGCTGGTCTACGTGCCTGGCGGGGCGCCGACAGAACGACAATGCGCTGTGCATTCCCTGTGAGCACGGCACCATCGGGCGGAGACACTAGGCGCGGGCGGGCGGCATCCTGCGCGGCATGAGTGACATGGTCAAGATCACGCTCGCCCACCCGATCGGCGTCCACACCTGCCGTCAGCTTGGCCTCGACGAGGCGGAGCACCCGGTCGGCGCGGAGCTGGAGCTGCACCGCGAGCAGGCGCACCGGCTCGTCTCCGCGGGCTACGTCGTCGGCGCAAACCCGTCCGACTTCGCATCCGTCCAAGCGGCCATGAAGCCGATCAAGAGCAAGCCTGCGGCCGCGAAGCCGAGCACCCCGAGCACGCCGGCGTCGTAGTGGCCGGCGTCGAGGACCTGGCCGACGCTGATCCGCTGCCGGTGGTGCTCTCATGGCTCACGACGCATCCGGCCGTGCTGGCAGAGCTGGGCCCGGACAGGGTCGGCGCGTACTCGATTCCGCCGTATCCGCGGCTCCGCGTCACGGACGTGCCCGGCGGGATCGAGAACTACGACACCGCCGTGGTCGAGGTGCGCATCCAGATCGAGGCGCTCGGCGAGATGGACGGCAGCAAGGCCGAACTGCGCAGGCTGCTGTATCTGGCGCTCGGCGCGCTGAAGGAGTTGCCGCGCGCGGATCCGCCGCCTGCTGGCCCGGTCATCGGGTCGGTCCGGCCGGCGCAGGGCGGCGGGTTCTTGCCAGAGGCGGACAAGCGGCCGCGGTACGTGGCGCGGGCCACGGTGCGCTGCCGCCCGCGCTGGTCGGCGGAGAGCGTCTGATCGTCGGAGGCGGACGCAAGAGCCTCCTGCTCTCCATGATTCCGGCCCTGGGTCCCCAACCCGTTCCGCCGCTTCCCCGTACGTCGGGGGGCGGCTCCGCGTGGAGGGGGCCCACATGGGTGCCGAGAATGTCTTTACCGCGTCGATCGCCGCCCTGTGGCTGGCGCCGGTCGGCACCACCGCGCCGGAAGGCCCGACCGTCACCATGCCCACGGGCTGGCGGAACGTCGGACTGTTCACCCCGGACAGCTTGAGCTGGAGCGGTGACCCGGAGTTCAGCGAGACCGAGGCGCACCAGTCCGCCTACCCGGTGAAGGTGTGGCAGACCAAGGACGCCGCCTCGCTTGAGGTTGAGCTGTTGGAGTGGTCCGCGCTGAACTTTCAGGCGGTCTATGGTGGCGGCTCGATCGAGGAGGTCACGCCGTCTGGTGGCGGGGCGAAGTACTACAAGTACACCCCGCCGTCGATCGGTACGCGGGCGGAGGTCGCGGCCGTGCTGGAGCTTGGCGACGGCACCCGCCGGATGCGGCGGATCATCCCGCGGTGCATGCAGCGCGAGGGTGTCCAGCAGGAGCTCAGCCGTGACGAGTCGGCGACGCTGCCGCTGAACCTGTCCGTGCTCGGTTCCGACGTGGGCAGCGCGTTCTACGACACGTTCAACACTGCGTTCGCCAGCTTCGCGCCGGCGGTCGTGACGCCGTAACCAGGGGGTGTGGGCGGGCTGGGACGCAAGCCCCGGCCCGCCCGTACCGTCCCCGGCCATCACTCGAAGAGTCGATGGACGGGGGTCTCCTGATGGTGGACGACAGCGTAGTTCTAGATCTCAACGCGGCCAGGGCGAGCCGGAGCGGTACCGAGGGGAAGCCGATCGAACTGCGTCTCGGTGGGGCGGTCATTCTTCTGCCGGCGGAGCTTCCAGTGGATGTGCTGGAGCCGCTCGCGCATCTCAACGTGGACACCGCGCTGATCGCGCGCACCGTGTTGAACGCGTTGAAGGAGACCAACCAGGTCCAGGCCGGCCTGTCCATTGCCTCCATGGTGGTGGACCTCGTCATCCAGAACCCGTCCCTGCCCGGAGAACTGCTCGACGCGGTCCGCCTGATGGGCCGCAGGCTGATGAGCGACGGCGGCTACGAAGCGTTCGTGGCAGAGCGGCCGAGCATCCTGGACGTGGGCGCGCTACTCAAGGGCCTGGCCGGGAGGTACGCGTTCAGCGCGGGGGAATCCAAGCCGTCGTCGAGCGACTCCGCCAATGGCGACGCCTCGACGCCGACTTCCTCGACCACTTCAACGGACTCGACATCGCTGGAGTCTGGCTCGAACCCGGACAGCGGGGGTGGATTTCTGCCCGGCGATTCCTCGACCTCGCCGACGAGCTCCCTCCCGACGCCCGAGTAAACAGCACGCCCGAGCAGCGGGCGCAGCCGTGGACGTCGCTCCATGAACTGGTCGCGGAGGCGGTGGAGGAGATCGGCGTGCTCGCGGCCGATCACCGGCGCAAGAAGCCCATCAAGATCAACCGTCCGCCGCACGTGAAGCGCAGCAGTGGGCGGCCGGAGCGCGGGCAGCAGGGCGGCGGCAGCGGGATTGATCGGGCGATCAACATGCTGCTCGGGTCCACGCGGGCGCCGCGCTGAGCTGGTTGGGCGGGGACGCTAGCTGCGCGTTCCCGCCACCCTTCACCCCCAGCACATCGGGGGGTGGGCGGGGTGGCAGACGAAGACGACAGCATCTCTGCGGGCCGGATCGAGCTTGAGGTTGTCGCGGACCTGGGCGCCGGCTGGGGCGGCAAGCTCCAGAAGCGGATCGACGCCGAGGTCAAGGGCGTCAAAGCCCAGATCGTGGCGGAGATCGACGCCGCGAGGGTAGAGATCCAGGCCAAGGCGGCGGCTGAGGCGGCCGAGCGGGTCGCGAAGATCCGCATGCAGGTCGAGGTGGATAACGCCGGCCTGCGGACCGCGCTGTCTGGGTTGTCGGGCACGCAGACTGTCACCGTCCGGGCGGACGTGGACGACTCGGAGGCGCGGACCCGGATCGAGGACCTGGGCCGCGACACCAAGACCACGATCCGTCCCGAGGTGGACGACGGCGACGCGCAGGCGCGGATCGCCGCGTTGGAGCAGAAGCTTGCCGAACTGGCTAGCAAGGGCCGCCGGGACATCCCGGTCAAGGTTGGCGTCGAGGGCGTGGGGGCGCTGGGCCAGGCGCTGACGATGCTGGCCCAGGTGCCGTTCATGGTGAGCGGCCTAGCGGTGCTCGCCTCCACCGCCGTGTCTGCCGGCTCTGGGCTGTTCGCGCTCGCGGCCGGCGCCGCGCAGGCGGTGGGCGCGCTCGGCGCGCTGCCCGGCCTGGCGGGCGCGGCGGTGCAGGGGCTGGGCACGATGCTGCTCGGCTTGTCCGGAGTGTCGGAGGCGGTCAACGCGCTCAGCTCGGCGCAGGCCAGCGGTGGTCAGTCGGCGTCCGCGTACGCCGCGGCGCAGGAGGCGGCGGCCGAGCGGATCCAGCAGGCGCAGCGGGCCATCCGCGACGCCAACCACGCCCGCATGCTCGCCGCCGAGCGGACCGCGGATGCGAAGGAGGCGGCGACGGCGGCCGCGGACGCCATCGTCGAGGCCGAGCAGCGGGTGGCGGACGCGGTGTCCGCTGTGGGGGATGCGCGGGCTCGCGTGGGCGAGGTTGCCGCACAGGCGGCTGAGCGGCAGGAGGACGCCGCTTACCGCGTGGAGCAGGCGGAACGCCGGTATGCGGAGTCGCAGCGCGCCAGCCAGCGCGCTACTGAGGCGTTGAACGACGCCAGGCGGGCCGCGAAGGAGAGGCTTGAGGATCTTGAGCTTGCGGTGCGGGGCGGCGCGCTGGATGAGGAGGGGGCGGCGCTCGCCGTCGAGCGGGCCAAGCAGCGGCTGGACAAGGTCGTCGCTGATCCCTTCGCGAAGGACCTGGACAAGAAGGAAGCGGATCTTGCCTATCGGCAGGCGCTTCAGAGGCTGAACGAGGTCCGCGAACGCAACGGCGATCTCCGCGACGAGCAGGAGGAGGCGAACGCCAAGGGCGTCGAAGGGTCGGACGAGGTCACCGCGGCGAAGGAGCGCATCGCGTCGGCGGCGCAGGCCGAAAAGGACGCCGAGCACGCCCTGGCCGAGGCGCGCGAGGACGCGGCGAAGGCGGCCGTCGAGGGCGCACGCGCCATCGAGCAGGCCCAGCGCGGGGTCACTGAGGCGATGAAGCGCGCCAGTGACGCGGGGAAGGACGTCGAGCAGGCGAAGAAGGCCGAGGAGCGGGCCCGCCGTGACGTCCGGGAGGCCTTGTGGGCGGAGATGCTCGCCAACGAGCGTCTCGCCGACTCCAAGAAGGAACTGGCTAAGGCTCAGAAGGCGGCTGCGGAGGCGGCCAAGCAGCAGGGCGCTGGAGTGTCCGCCGTGGCCAAGGCCATGGACAACCTGTCGCCGGCCGGTCAGCGGTTCGCGCGGTTCGTCGCCGGCACCCTCCAGCCGCGGATGAAGGAGTTGCGGTTCGCCGTCCAGGAGGCGCTGCTGCCGCCGCTCCAGGAGGCGATCCAGTACGGGCTGCCGATGCTCGACACCCTGGAGAAGGGACTCGCCGGCACCGGCCGGGAGATCGGCACGGTGGCCAAGGAGTGGGGCCGGTGGGTCGGGTCGAAGGGATTCCGCACCGACCTGGCCGCGATCCTGAACTCCAACACGAAGATCGTCGGCAACTTCGGGCGGGCCGGCAAGTCGGCCGTCAAGGGCGTGATGGACATCCTCGTGGTGGCCGCGCCATACGCCGAGAAGCTTGGCGACTGGATCGAGCGCGGCGCTGACAAGTTCGCCGAGTGGACCAGCGAGGCCCGTAAGGACGGGTCGATGGCCGCGTTCTTCGAGAACGGGTTCAAGCGGGCCAAGCAGCTTTGGGACATCGTCAAGGACGTCGGCGCCGGTATCTACGAGCTGGGGAAGATCGCCGCGCCGTCTGGGGGGACGCTGCTGGACGACCTGTCGGCGGCGGCGAAGGATTTCCGCGAGTGGGCGTCCGATCCGGCCACGCAGGAGAAGGCCAAGAAGTTCTTCGAGGACAGCGTGGTCCTGCTCCAGTCGCTCGGCCGGCTGTTGAAGGTGGTCACGGACCTGCTGTTCACGATCACTGACACGGTGGGCGGGGGGACGCTGGCGGGGTTCGTGGACACGCTGAGCGCGATCGTGGGCTGGCTGGACAAGATGGCCGGGCACCCCGTCGCGGGCGAGATCATCAAGTGGACCTTGTACCTGTCCGGGGTAGCGCTCGCCATCGGGCTGATCATCGGCAAGGTCACCAGCCTGATCAAGGTGTTCGGCAAGGTCCCCGGCTTGACGAAGCTGGTCAAGGCGCTGGGGGACCAGGTCGGCAAGCTGGCGAAGGGTCTGGGCAAGGTCACCGGCTTGTCTAAGCTGCTGGGCAAGCTGCCATCCTTCGGCGGTGGTGACTCCAAGGACGACAAGGGGTCCACGAAGGTCGGCACCATGCGGGTGACGGCCGGGACGGTCATCGTCAACGGCAAGACCACCGGCGGCAGCGGATCCAGCAAGACGGGCGGCACAGGCGGCACGGGCGGCACGGGCGGCACAGGCGGCAGCTCGAAGACGAGCACGCGGGACGCCGACAAGCTCGCCAAGGCGTACGACGGCGTGGGCCGGTCAGCGGACCAGGCCGGGCGCAAGACGCGGGATCTCGGCGCCGACATCGACACGACGGGGCGCAAGGCGGATGGCGGGACGAAGAAGTCCAGCATGCTGTCCCGGTCGCTGGACGGGGTCAAGACGGCGGCCGGCAAGACGGGCGTCGCGCTGGGCGGGCTGGCTGGAAAGCTCGGCTTGGACAAGGTCGGCGACATCGGCGCGAAGCTACGCAACTCCTTGTCCAAGGTGGACGTGACAGGGGCGCTCAAGAAGGTCAACCCCGCCAGCTTGATCGGTAAGCCCGCCGGGCAGATCAACACAAGCTCGTGGTTTTCCAAGCTGAGCCCGAAGAATCTGATCAGCAACGCGTCCGGGCAGAAGATCAACACGCAGTCATGGTTCTCCAAGGTGCCCCCGAAGGGCCTGATCGGGGATGTCGGCGGCAGCCAGAAAATCAATCCCGGCGGCTGGTTCACCAAGGTTGACCCGGGCGGTGTGTTCGACGGCAAGAAGAAGATCGACCCCAGTCCGTGGTTCACGAAAATCGCGCCCTCGACCCTCTTCAACACCAACTCCCGCAGCATCGGCGGGGGCGGCAACCCTCTCACCACGACACAGACGCCCACCGCGGACAGGAAGTCGTCCAAGCTCGGGACTGCGGCGAAGGTCGGCGGCGGCACAGCAGCCGTAGGTCTCACCGTGGCGGCCATGTTCGGCGGCGACTGGATCAACGAGGTGTTGAAGAAGACCGAGGAGCATCTCGGCAAGACCGGCGCGGGCGCGGCCAAGGGGGCGATCAACGGTGGGCTGGTCGGGGAGATCGCCGGGCCGATCGGCGCGCTGATCGGCGCTGTGTACGGGGCCGTGAACGGCGCTGTGGAGGGCGGCGGCGGCAACAAGGCGCTGGCCGCGGTCGGGTCGCTCGTGAGCGCCCCCACGGCGCTGACGCTCGGGTTTCTCGGCTCGCCCGAGGAAGCGGCCAAGAAGATGATGCCGACGATCATGACGATCAAGAAGTCGTGGGCCGACATGTGGACGGCTTTGACCGGCGAGTCGAACCAGTACTCGACCGACCTTGACCGCAAGATCGGCGTCTTCACCTCCGGGGCGACCGCCAAGTTCGCCACCCTGAAGACGACCGCGCCGCAACATGTGAAGGACACGTGGGCGGCGATCCAGGCCGACATCGACGCTGGGCGGCAGCCGAGCCAGGCCAAGATCGACGAGTTCGTGAAGGCCGGAGGGGCGAAGTTCCTGGATTTGAAGCGGGACGCGCCGCTGGCGATGCAGGGCATGCTCGCCGACATCCAGAACCACGCAGCCGCGAGCCTGCCGATCACCAGCGCGAAGTTCGCGGACTTCGCCCGGCAGGGGAATCTCAAGTTCGCGGAGCTGAAGGCCGGGGCCCCCAAGTCGCTGCAAGACGCCTGGAAGTCGATCCAGTCGGACGCGGCCGCAGGGCTGCCACCGTCCCAGGCCAAGATCGACAAGTTCATCAGCGATGGCGGGCTCGCGTTCGTCAGGCTGAAGAAAGAAGCCCCCGCCACGGCGAAGGCCGCGTGGCAGCAGGTCACCGCGGCGACCACCACCGGGCTTGATCCGGCCAAGAAGAAGGTGTCGGAGACCACGGGCGCCATGGAGAAGGCCTTCTCCACAGCCAAGGCCGGCATCGAGAAAATCTGGGGCGCCCTGCCGGACGGGCTGAAGGCACCGATCCGGTGGGTGATCAACTCCGGGTACGGGGCGATCAAGCGGATGTGGGACGGCATCGCTGGCGCGGTCGGGCTACCGAAGCTACCGGACGTGTCGATCAACTTTGCTGACGGCGGCATCGTCGGCACTGCAACCAGCTACGGCGTCCAGCCGGGATATTCGCCCGGCCGGGACCGGCTGCTCGCCATGGTGGGCGAGGGCGAGAGCTGGCTACGGCCTGAACTGACCCGGGCGCTCGGCGCCCCGTTCATCAACGGCGGCAACGCGGCCGCCCGGACCGGCGGCGTGACCGGTGCTGCCCGCTTCCTGGCCGGTACCGGGTTGGCGTTCGCGTCCGGCGGCACCGTGGGCGGCAGCTCGGGGCCGAAGCCGAAGACGAAGGCCAAGGAGCTGTCTCCGCTGGAGAAGATCCTGCAAGGGGTGTCGTCGGCCGTCCGGAACGTGTTCTCTAAGGGGCTCGGCGCTGGCGCCAGGGCGACGCTGAACCCAATCAAGAACGCGATCGTGGGCGCGGTCGGGAATCGTACGGCGTTGCAGCGGCTGGTCGGCGCGATTCCGCACAAGGTGATTGACGCGGTCATCGCTCGCTTCGATGGCAAGGACAAGGAGATCAACCGCGATTCTGGCGGGGTGCTGCCGCGAGGCCGGAGCATGGTCAACAACTCGACCGGCCGCGACGAGTGGGTGCTGACGCCGGAGGCGTTGGAGGCGTTGGGCGGGCCGAAGGCGGTCCAGGCGCTCAACGAGAGGGGCGCGGCCGCGCTGTACCGCGGGTCGCGGGCGGCCTCGAGGGCGATGCCCGCGCCGCAGCGGACCGGGGACGGGACGACGGCGACGGTGATCGTGCACGCGCAGCCCGGACAGAACGAGGTCACGATCGGCGAGGCCGCAGCTCGGCGGCTGGGGGCGCTGGTCGGCTCGCCGTGACCTCGCGGGCGGCCGCCCGGGTGGGCGGCCGCCCTGCGGCGGGTTGATCGGGGCCTGCCGTTAGCGAGGTCCGTGCGTACCATTCCGGGTCGTTCGGGGGCGATCGATCTCCACAGATCGTGCGTCTCATCGTCCCAGGGGCGGGGGCAAATGTGGCGAACAGGATCGCGGCAACCTATGAGGGCGCCGAGTTCGGCGGGCCGCACACCATCAACTTCTCCGCCCCTGGGACGAACGCCCGGCTGATCCTTGTTGTCAGTTGCTGGAATGCGCTCGACAAGACCCCCGCCGGCTGGAGCGAGGACTACCACGCCCCCGGGTACAACCACGTCTACGTCCTCTCCAAGATCGCCGTAGGCGATGAGACGTCCGTCGTCCTGGAGATGTCGGACTCCCGGCTGCACGCAGTCCTGCATGAGCGCGACGACTGCCCGACCAGGCTCTTTTCTACGGCGGGCACGAGCTCCGGCGCATCGGTATCCACGCTGGCGGTGACGGTTCCTGCCAACGCGACCGGGCGGCAGTTCGGTGTAGTGAACGCGCCCAACGGGTCGGCGTCGTCATCCACCTGGAATCAGGGTCTGGCTCGGCATTTCAGCGTGGACGATAGCTTGTCCAACTCGGCGTTCGCGCACGGCGCGATGCCCGCGCCGGGGTCACGCACGTTCACCGTCAGCAACCTGGGCGTGACCCCGGGGAGCTCCAACATTGCGGTGCTGGCGGTCGTCGGGTACGGCAGTACGGATGCGGCCGCACCGTCAGCGCCGACCAGCTTGCGCGCGACGTCAATCACGGGGACGGCTATCTCGGTCGAATGGGACGCCGCGACCGACGATGTGGCCGTGACGGGGTACGGCATCTACGTCAACGGCGGCAAGCAGGGCCAGGACCAGGTCGGACTGTCCTACGCCGTCACCGGGTTGACGGCCGGCCAGACGTACGTGATCGGGGTGGATGCGCGAGACGCTGCCGGGAACCGGTCGCCCCGGGCACAGATCAACGTGGTGGCCGAGGTGGACGTCACACCGCCCACGGTGCCGCCGAACCTGCGCGTCGTCGAGGCTTCGCACACGTCGATCACTGTGGCATGGGACGCGTCCTCGGACAGCGTGGGCGTCGCCGGGTACGGCGTGTTCGTCGGCGGGGTGCGGCAGGGCCCCGACCAGGCCGAACGGCTCTACACGATCACACGGTTGGCGCGCGGCACGGCCTACAGCATCGGGGTGGACGCAGCCGACGCGATGAACAACCGGTCGGCCAAAGCCACGATTACAGGGACGACGCTGGCCGGCGGAGACCCGTCCGCGCCGCCAGGGTTGACGGCCACCGCTGGGCGGGACCAGATCACTCTGGCGTGGGGCGCGGCCGAGGCCGGGGCGCTGCCGATCGCCCGCTATGAGGTGCTGCTTGACGGGGCGTTGGCCGCCTCGACGACGCAGCTCGGCTATGTGATCGAGGACCTGGACGCCGGGAGCGTGCACCAGGTTGCGGTGCGCGCGGTTGATGCCGGGTTGGCGCGCGGGCCTGCGGTGACGGTGACGGTGACGGTGCCGGTGGGGGACTGGGTGCCGGTCGCGAGCCCGGTGTACCGTCTGGGCGGCTGGGTGGGCAACGCCCGCGACGTGCACGGGGTGACGTGGACGGTCGAGGATGAGCAGGGCTGGTCATCGTCGGCGCAGCCCATCACTCTCGGCTCCGACGCAGACCACGCCGATGGCGGGTTTGACGGGCCAGGCCGGTATGGGCCGCGCATCGTCACTCTGTCGGGGACGGCGGTCGCCGACGACCAGCCGGCGATGCTCGCGGCGCAGGAGCGGCTGACGGGTGTGCTGCCGGCGTCGAACGTCGGCGTCCTGCGGGTGGCTGAGGCGCACCTGACGAGGCAGGCCCGGGTGCGGCTGGAGTCTGAGGTCGAGGTCACCGATCGGGGGTCGCTCGCGTTCGACTGGACGCTCACGGTTAAGGCGTCGAACCCGCGCCGATTCGCGCGGCGGGGCGTGTACGCCGAGGTGGTGTTCGAGCCGGCGCACACCAGTGGCTCTACGACGATCACGATGGCGGGCGACTATCCGACGATTCCGGCGCGGTTCCTGCTGTACGGGCCGGTGGTCGATCCAGTGATCAGGGTTGAGGAACTTGGGCTGGAGATCCGGACCCGGCCGGGCACGGTGCTCCCGGATGCCCGGTACGCGCTGGACATTGACCTGGCGACGCGCGAGGTGTGGGCGATCGTCCCTGCTGATGTGTGGCCGGAGCCGCGGCCCGGCCGGACCATGCTGTCCCGCTTCCCCATCGCGTTCTCGCTGGCGCCGGGCCCGAACACGATCCGGCTTTCGGGCGGGCTCGTGGCCGGCCAGGAGGCGATGTCGCCGCGTCTGATCATCCAGGCGACCGATGCGTGGATTTGACCCGGACGCTAACCCTCGCTCGTCGCCATAGTGCCTAGCTGTAACCGGTCCAGCGTAGGCGGGGGGCGCAGTGGCGAACCGGGTCATAACCCAATACAGCGGCACCAACGTTGTCTCTGGCGGTCATCGGATCACGATCGGCACTCCTGCCAAGGTGGGGGCGCGGCTGATCATCACGATCAGCAGTTACAACAGCGTCACCGGCGTGTCCTCCAGCGGGGTTGCCTGGACGCAGGATGTGACCCTGTCCGCCTTCAACTTTGTCTACATCTACTCCAAGATCTCGGACGGGACTGAGACGTCCCTCGATATCACCGGCAATACGGACTCGCGCGTCCACGCGGTGCTGTACGAGCGGGAGGACTGCCAGACGCGCCTGTTCGCCACCAGCGGGCAGGGAACGAACGTCGCCAGCATCTCCGCTTCCGCGACCGTGCCAGCGAGCGCGACCGGCCGTGTGTTCACGGCTCTCAATTCGCCTACCGGCAGTTCACTCTCCGGTGTCACCTATAACCAGGGGCTCGCCTCTAGTTTCACCGCGCTCGGCACAACGAGCAGTTCGGCGTTCGCGACTGGCGCGGTGCCTGCGGCAGGGGCGCGTACGTGGACGGCGTCGAATGTGCCGACCAATACCAGCGCCACGCCGTTCGCGGTGGTGGGGTACGGCACAACCGACGCCCAGGCCCCGACCGTACCGGGCAACCTGCGCACGACAGCTATCACGGGAACCAGCGTGGCCGTGGCGTGGGACGCGTCCACCGACAACGTGGGGGTGGTGGGGTACGGGCTCTACAAGGACGGTGTCAAGCAAGGCTCTGACCAGACGGCCCTCACCGCGTCGCTGACGGGCCTCACCCCGGGCCAGACCTACCTCGTCGAGGTGGACGCGGTGGACGCGGTGGGGAACCGGTCGGCGAAGGCGTCGCTGTCGGTGTCCGCGGACGGGACACCGCCCACGGTTCCGGGCAACCTGCGGCTGACCGCAGCGGGGCTGACTCAGGTGTCTGTGGCGTGGGACGCCTCGACCGACAACGTGGCAGTGGCGGGTTACGGCCTCTACTTGGATGGCAGCAAGCAAGGCGCGGACGCGGCCGCGCTGGGCAGGACGCTGTCGGGGCTGCTGCCCGGCCACACCTACCTCGTCGAGGCGGACGCAGTGGACGCGGCCGGTAACCGGTCGGCGAAGGCGTCACTGCCGGTCCAGACGCAGACGGATGTGGAGCCGCCGGCGGCGCCTGCGAACCTACGCGTCACCTCGGGCGGCCCGTACACGTTCACGGTCGCGTGGGATCCCTCGAGCGACAACGTGGGCGTGGCCGGGTACGGCGTCTACGTCGGCGGGCAGAAACAGGGCGGCGACCAGACCGGGACCACGTACACCTTCGCCAGCCTTACCCCGGCGGGCACCTACCAGGTCGCGGTGGACGCCGCCGACTCCAGCGGCAACCGCTCCAGCTTGACGCAGCTCACGCACGTCACGCCCGCGGATATGCCGCCGGGCACGCCGCCGAACCTGCGCGTCACAGCCCTGTCGTACGTGAGCTGGACGGTGGAGTGGGACACCGCGGCTGATGATGTGCAGGTGGCTGGCTACGACGTCGCCGTGAACGGGCAGACGGCGTCGCTCGGCACGACCGTGCGGGCGCTGTCGCGGTCGGGGCTCCCGGACGACACCCCGTACACGGTGCGGGTATGGGCGGTCGATCACATCGGTCAGCGCTCCACCACCCCGGCCGAACTGGTGGTGCGGACGCTGAACGACTTCAACCCGACCACGCCGGCGGTGACCGCGACGGCGGGGGAGGACTCCCTCACGGTGTCGTGGACGTCGTCGAGCGACGACTTCCAGGTGGTCGGCTACGAGGTGATCCTCGACCAGCAGACTGTGCACACCACGCCGGGCGTGGACTACACGGTGGACGGGTTGCTGACCCGCCGCCACACCATCACGGGGCTGACGCCGGGGGCGACGTACGACGTGCGGGTGGCGGCGGTGGACTCGATTGGGCAGCGCTCCGCCGACAACACGCAGCAGGTGATGACGGTGGGTCTGCCGTACGTGCCCGTGGCCACGCCGGTGTACCGGCTGGGCGCGTGGGCGGGCAACGTGCTCGACGCGCAGCTCGTTACATGGACGGTGGAGAAGGCGGAGGGGTGGGCGTCGTCGGCGCCGGTGTCGCCGGTCTCCGCTGGCCGGGGCGGTGTGGACGGCGGCTGGGATGGCGCTGGCAGGCATGGGCCGCGCCGGATCGTGCTGGCGGGCACCGCTGTGGCGGACAGCAACCTGGCGATGCTGGCGGCCAAGCAGAGGCTCCTGCGCGCGATCCACCCGAGTAACAAGGCGTGGTTGCGGGTGGCGGACGCCCGCATGACCAGGCAGGTGCGCGTCAGGTTGGACGGGCAGATCCGCATCACCGACGATGGGCCACTGGCGTTCGAGTGGGAGTTGCCGCTCAAGGTCGCCGACCCTCGCCGGTACGCACTCGTGCCGGTGAGCGCCACGGCGCTGATCGCGTCGTTGCCGGGGAAGGCGTCGGCCACGATCGAACTGTCCGGCACGTACGCGACCGTTCCGGCGCGCATGCGTCTGTACGGGCCGCTCAGGTCGTGGACGATCACGCACGAGGAAACGGGCACGGTGATGCGCGGCATGCCTGGTGACGCGTCGAAGCTGCCCGCTGATCCGCGCTACTCGTACACGATCGACTTGGCGGCTCGCCAGGTGCTGGGGCATGTGCCGCCGGAGGTGTGGCCGGAGCCGCGGCCGGGCCGCAGCGCGCTGGCTCACTTGCCGGCGTGGTTCCACCTGATCCCCGGCATCAACACGATCACCCTGGCGGGCGAGCCCGTCACGGGCGAGGCCGGAACGCCGCGGCTGGTGATCGAGGCGTACGACGCCTGGAGCTGACGAGCGCGGACGGTAGCCCCCCTGGCCGGGCATGGTGCAGCCCTCATCACGGCATCGGCCACGGGGGGTTGCTATGTCGCTGGTCAGGATGGCTACGCCGTACAACACGCAGTCGCCGAGTTTGAGCCACACGTACTCCTTCGGCAGCGTCGGCTACGGCAACAGGATCGTGCTGTTCGTCAACAGCTACTCGGCCGTGACGAGCGTCTCGGGCGGCTACGAGGAGCACGAGTGGACCAGGCACACGTTCGGCATCCGCATGCTCAGCAAGATCTCCTTTGGAGGTGACTCGTCCGTCACGGTCAACGTCAGCGACTCGACGGACCGCATCAGCATCTGGATGTACGAATTGTCCGACGCTGACCATTTCTACGGCTCCAGCACCGGGCTCAACTCCGGCTCCGCGTCCTACAGCGCGTCGGACCTGCCGGACGGGTGCGTGTCGCTGATCGGCTGCGCCGTCTACGTGCAGGGCAGCGACAACTCCTCAGCCTCGTGGCCGTCCGGCTACACACACAAGGGGTACGTGTTCCGCGACTGGAACGACGGGGCGGTCAAACGCGTCTACTCGACGTCGGCCGCGGATGAGTTCGTGTCCGGGTCGGTGTCGTGGTCGCAGCAACTCATCACCGGTCTGCCGTCCGGCACGCCGAACTATGCGTGGGCTGCTGGTACGTGGGGGCCCACGCCGGACGAAGAGCCGCCCACCATGCCGGGCAATCTGCGGCTGACAGCGATGACACCGACGTCGCTCTCTGTCACCTGGGATGCGTCCAGCGACTCCGGGACGGGCGTGTCGGGGTACGGAATCTACCGCAACGGTGCCAAGGACGGCAGCGACCAGTCGTCCATGACGAAGACGTTCTCTGGGCTGACACCGGGGGTGCCGGTCACCGTCGAGGTGGACGCCGTCGATGGGAAGGGCAACCGGTCGGAGAAGGCCAGCATCACGCTGACGCCGATCAACGACACCACCCCGCCCGAGACGCCCGTGGTGCGAGTGACGGCGCTCGCGGCCGGCAGCATCACGGTCGGTTGGGAACAGCCGTACGACCAGACGACGATCACCGGCTACGGCATCTTCTTGAACGGGCAGAAGCAAGGCTCGGACCAGACGACGCGCGCCAGGACGTTCACCGGGCTCACGGCGGGCGGTCTCTACACGATCGGCGTGGACGCCAAGGATCTGCTCGGCAACCGGTCGGCGATCGGGACGAAGACCGTTCGCGCTCAGGCGGACACGACCGCGCCGAGCCTGCCCGGGTCGGTGCGGCTGGTCGCGGTCACGCAGACCGCAGTCACCATCACGTGGGATCCGTCGAGCGACGACAACGTGGGCCTCGACGGGTACGGCCTGTATCTGGGGGCGATCCGCATCGCGCAGGTGGGGCCGGCCAGCCAGGTGTTCACCTTCACCCAGCTCACGCCGGGCATCACGTACAGCCTGGGCGTGGACGCGGTGGACGAGCTCGGCAACCGGACCGTGAAGGTGCCGTTGACGGCGACCACGCTGGAGGACTCCAGCGGCAGCACCCCGCCGTATGAGTATGTGCTGTACGACTGGGCCTCTCACCGGCCGCTCGACAGCCTCCCGTTGCAGAACGTGTCCTTCGAGCTGGCGCTCAGCGGTGCCGGTAGCTTGAGCGCCGAGATCCCGCTGTATGACGAGGACTACACGGTCGGCCGGGTCGAGGCGGCCACGCGCAGCGAGCGCACGATGCTGCTGATCTACCGCGGGGAGCGGTTCGTCGGCGGCGGCCGCGTGGTGGACCCGACCGACTACGACTCTGAGACGGGCATTCTGCGGATCAGCGTCGAGGACGTGACCGGCATCTACGAGCGCCGCTTTATCCCCTTCACCGGGCCCAGGACGGGCACGCTGGCCCACTCAGAGATCGACTGGATTCTGAATCTGACCGGCGGGGAGGCGGACAAGCGGTGGCTCGTCACGTCCGGCGTGGTCGGTACCACGCCGGTGGACCGCGAGTACAGGGAAGAGGACTTCTCCCGGGCGGGCGACCAGATCGGAGACATCGCCGCGGCGCCGGGCGGGTTCGAGTGGTGGGCGAAGCCGGCGTGGGATCCGGAGAACGACCGGCCCAGGTTCGAGCTGTCCAGGGTCAACCGCGACGATCCGCCGTCGTCGATCCTGACGCTGGAGTACCCGGGCAACGTGGCAAAGTTCCGGCGCAGCACCAGGCCGGGCCTGGCCACCGTCGTCTACGGCAAGCTCGCCCTCAGCGAGGGCGGGGTGCTGCTGGAGAAGGTGGTGCGGGACGACCTGCACGCGGCCGGCTGGCCGAAGCTGGAACAGGCCTACACGTTCGAGGGGCTCACCAGCCCGCAGGCGCTGAAGGACGAGACGCAGCGGGCCGCGGACGCGTCGAAGGGCGCGCGGATGGTGTTCGAGTTCACGCTCGTGCCGGGGACGAATGTCCGCTGGTGGGATTGGGAGCTCGGCGCGAACGTGCCGGTAATCATTCAGCACGACCATCTGTATCCGGAGAGGCCGGACGGGTCGCCGGGCCTGGACCGCGAAATGAAGATCATCAGCATCCGGGTGGACCCGAACACCGATGAGGGCGAGCGGGTGACGGTGACGACAGCGGAGCTCACCACCACCGTGGACGAGTCGCTGCCGATCGGGGGCCTGTCGTGACGCAGATCAAGGCCAGCGATCAACGGCTGCACGACCTGGTGGCGCTGGTGAAGGACCTCCAGGCGCGGGTGAAGCGGCTGGAGCTTCAGATTGGGATGCGCGGGGTCACGTTCTCGACGCAGGCGACATCGGTGTCGGGCACCAGTTTCGAGGTGGCTGCCTGGAGCGTGTTCCCGCGTTCGGGCAGTTCGTTGGCGGTGGACGTGACCGTTGGTGGTGTGCTGGAGGTGCAGCTCGCGGTGGACGGCGTGGCGATCGGCACAAAGACGTCCACGGCCGCCGGCACGATCACCGTGTCCGGGTTCCTGGCTGCCTCGTGGAAGTTCGGCGACCGGAAGCGGGTCGAGGTGCGGGCCCGCCGGACGTCGGGTTCGGGCGCGGTGTCGGTGACGGTGCTGGGTGCGTGGCATCGCTGACGTGGGCGTGTGCTGCTGGGCTGGGACGGTAACGGTGCCGGTTCGGCAGCATGCCCGCTCGACAGGCAGAGGTCGATCGGCGCGCGGGGGCAGTGATGACGGATCAGGAACCGACCACGGGGGAGTTGTCGCGGCTGATTCAGCGGGTAGAGGGTCGGATTGGTGATCTGAGCTTGGAGATTCGCGAGCTTGCGGCGGAGTGGCGGTCCCAGATCGCGGCCGGCGCGCTGCTCAGTCAGCGGGTGGGGCAGCTCGAGACGTCCCAGGGCGACCAGGAGGCGCGGCTGCGGCTGGTGGAGCAGGACCTGGCCGGCCGGAAGGAGTCCGCGGAGAAGTCGCGGCGGACGAACATGTGGATTGCTACGGCGATCACCGTTGCGGGTCTCGTGGTTACGCTGGTGTTCAACCTGATCGGGAAGTGAAGCGGAAGCGGACGCTAGCTCGGCCGGGGCGGCATCCTCCCGGGGTCGATGGACGACAACCCCCGATGGAGGGCAGAGCGATGTCCGATTTCTTCAAGTCTCATCTGCGTACGTACGTGCCGGTCTGGGTCGCCGCAGTGGCGGCGATGCTCGGCGCGAAGGGTCTCGACCTGGACGTGGACGCCACGACCACGGTCGTCACCGGTCTGGCGATCAGCGGCTATTACACGCTGGCGCGTCTGCTGGAGAAGGTGCCGTCTCTGGCGTGGCTCGGCAAGTTCCTGCTGAGTGTCGGTTTCGTGGCGGGCCCGGCGTACGGCGCGGCCGCGGGCTCGGAGTCTGGCGGTTCGGGCGAGGCGTCGGCGGCGGAGCGTGAGCCGTACACGGGTTACGAGGAGTTCCTGCGGGAGGACCGTAGGGCCTAAACTCTGCGGCGAAGGTGAGCTCCCTGAGCTTCCTTCCGGTGGTACGCCGTCTCCCGGTTTGGGTGGCATTCGTGTAGAGGCCGCTCCTCGCGCATGCCGTGAAGCCCTTGCTGGGGGGCGGCGTACTTTTTTCTGGGCCGCCCCGCCGGCGGCTGGCTACAGGTGGGCTGAGACTGGGTTGGGAGTGGCAGCGCCGGCGGGGTCGCCGGGCTGTCCTGCGGCGTAGGCCTTGTACCAGTCGTCCAGTTCGAGGGCGACCTTGCCCGGGTGGGGGTCGCACATGCCCGGGACGGGGGAGACGCAGGTTTCGGCGAGGGCGCGCCACACGCCGGTCTCGCCGCTTTGCTCGGCCAGGTGGGTGAGGTCGCAGTGCTCGAACTGGTCGAGCACTTGCGCGAGGGGTAGCCGCAGCTTCTGGGCGATGATCTCCCAATCGGTGCCGTTCATGCGCTCGACCGTGACGGCGCGGTGGAGCATCTCGATCGCCATCCGCTGTGTCTGGCGTGCGTGCTCGATGAAGTCCCCCGGGGCGGCGTTGGCGTCGTCGCGGGTGGTGACCTTGCTGGCGGCGTGGTCGGCGATTTCCTTGGCGACGTTGCTGTAGCCGACGCGTGCGGTTTGACGCCCGTCGAGTTCGGGGGCGACGCGTATTGCGACTTCGTCGTTTGGCACCGGGCGGGACCTCCGAGGGTGGGGAAGCTGCGGGGGCTCCTGAGTGACGGCTCAAGGGTAGACCGTCCGCCCCAACTTTAGGGCGCGCTGGGGGACTTTCCCAGGGGTCTGCGATCAAACCTGAGACTTGTGGGGTGCCGTCTTCCGGACTAGGCTGACTAAAGAGCCAGTATAGTTTTTTGATGTGCGGCCGGATCGGGACGGTAACCCGGGCGAGGCGGTTTCATGCGCCTCACCCGCTGACCTTCCGGTCTGGTCGGCACTTCAGCCGTGGTCGGAGCAGGGGAGCGGCCCCAGTTCCGACCGCACAACCGGAAGGAAACACGTGAGCAACCTCGCTTTCGAGGCTCCCGTCCGCGTCGCGCTCAAGTCGCGTGTCGTGATCCAGGGCCCGTCCGGTTCTGGCCTGACGTGGACCTCGCTGCGGATGGCTCAGGGCATGGGCGGGACGGTTGGTGTCGTGGACACCAACCGTGGCTCCGCCGCCCTGTACGCCGAGCACTTCGACTTCGTCCACCTGCCCATGAACTCGGGTAAGCCGAACCTGCTGATCGAGGCGCTTGCCGTCGCCGCCGAGCAGCGAATCCACACGCTGGTCGTGGATTCCGGCACCGCGTTCTGGTCCGGCCGGGGCGGTCTGATGTCCCAGGTGGACCACCTGACCCTGAACAAGTACAACGGCAACAACAACAAGGCGTGGGGCGAGACCCGAGAGCTTGAGCAGAACCTGTTCGACGCGCTGCTGTCCTTCCCCGGCCACCTCATCGTGACGCTGCGCACGCGGGCGGATTATCAGCTCCAGGATCTCGGCGAGGGCCGGATGGGCGTGGTCAAGTACGGGACGAAGCCGGAGCAGCGCGACAACTTCGACGCGGACTTCCACTTCACGCTGTCGCTGGACATGGCGCACGCGGGCACCGTGACGAAGTCGCGAGTGCTGGACATCCCGGTCGGCGCTGCGATCGAGGAGCCGGGGGAGGACCTCGGCAAGCTGGTCGCCTCCTGGCTCGGCAGCGGGGCGGAGATGCCGGACGCGCTCGACATCCGCGACCAGGCGCTTGACCCCGCGATGACGGATGACGACCTGCGCGAACTGCACAGGCTGGCGGGCAAGTCCAATCTTCTGCGCGCGGCCGTGCTGAACGAGCACGACGAGGTGGAAGCGCTCGGCGCGCTGATCGTCCGGGAGGGAGAGCAGGCGAAGAAGGAGAACCGCAGGCGCACCCGCCCGGCCGCTGCCCCGGAGCAGCCCGCCAGGGAGGCGCAGGACTCGCCGCCCGCGCCCGAGTACGTGCCTGACGACAAGGCGTTCGTGGCGCAGTGGGCACACGCCATCGCGGGCATCGGCGGCGGCGAGAATGCCGAGCAGGACCTGAACACCGTGGAGGCCAACCTCCGCCAGGAGAAGGCGGACGGCGCGGTCAGCCAGCACGACTACGTCCACGTCTACCGGATGCTGGAGCAGCGCCGCACAAGCCTGGGCCTGCCGTACGGGCAGCCGCACGACGCCACGGCAGGTGCGCAATGACGAGCGTCGAGCAGACTACGGCGGGCCTTGCGCCCGCCGTGGTGGACCGTGAGGCTGCCTCCAGCCTGTACCTGGCGGGACGGCTGCTGGAGCTCATCAGCAAGGCGCTGATCGCGCTCGGCGATGACGGGCTGACCGCCATCGAGGAGAGCGGCAAGCCGGTGATGCCGGTGGAAGACCGCCAGAGCGGTTGGATCGGCGGCACCCGTCTCGGCTACACCCAGATGAACGACGGCAAGACGACCCCCGAGCTCGCCCCCGACGATCCGCGCCTGGTGGCGTGGGCGCTCGCTTCGGACCACTACCGGCACAACGTGCTGACCGTGCAGGTCCTGGCGCCCGCCGTGGTGGCCGAGATCAAGAAGCATGCGCTGAAGATGGGCGCGCCCGTGGACCGGCACGGCGAGGTCGTGCCCGGCCTGGTCCTCAAGAAGGGCGACCCCACCCCGTTCAAGCACCTGGACAAGCAGCTCGTCGCCGAAGTGCTGGCGCCGGAGCGCATCCGCACGCTGGCGCACGCGCTGCTGACCGGCCTGGCCACCTTGCCCGGCCTGTCCGTCTCGACCGACGCGGAGAGGAACCCGCAATGAGCTGGATGTACCGCGCGGCCTGCCGTGACGTCGATCCGGAGATCTTCTTCCCCATCGCGTCCCCGGACACCGAAGCCGGGGAGGCGGCCGAGACCCAGGCCAAGCAGGTGTGCGGGAGCTGCTCGGTGCGGGCCAGGTGCTTGGACGAGGCGATCGAGTCCCGCGAGCCCCACGGCGTGTGGGGCGGCGAGAGCGAGAGCGCACGGCGCGGGCTCCTGAGCGGCGCGCACGGGAGGACGTCATGAGCCGGGGCGAGGACGTCACCTTCGTGCGTTGCATGAAGTCCGGGAAGATCCGGTACGGCACCCGCCGCTCTGCCCGCAGGGTCGCGCGGCAGGCGCACCGGGGGGAGAAGAAGCACACCTACGTGTGCGACTCCTGCCAGGGCTTCCACATCGGCGGGGCGATCGACGAGTCCGGAGCTCGCAGACCGTGGCTGCGCTGCCAGACGGACACCAGCCCCGTGTTCGACGAGCAGCGCGGCGCGCAGGCGTACGCGGACCGCGTCGGTGGTGTGGTCGCGCCGTGCGCGGGCCACTGGCACGTGACCCCTACCCCCGCCGTGGCGTGACGCAGATCACACTGCCCGTGCTGGGTCGTAGGCAGACGTAAACGTCTGCCCCTTGGTGGGGTGCGTGCGCTCCCTGATGGCGCGGTCCTCGACGAGGCCACCGCCCGATCAACGCTGTCTGCAAGCGGGCGTGCCCGCGAGGACCGCGCCGTCAGGAAGCGTCCCCACCCCACCAGGAGGACCCACGTGACCCCTGTGCGCTGCCCCACCCCATCAACTTCAGCGGCTCCGGCGATCCTGCCGACCGCTTTCTAGCCACAACGGCGGCCCCACACGGGGCCGCCGTCGCAGCCAGGCAGAGCGCGCCAACGCTCTGACGCCTGGGTGCCCCCCTCAGCAACTTTCCACAGCAACATAAGGAGGCCACCGTGAGCGTAGCTGACGCTGCCCGTGGTTGCCCTGTGCTCTATATGCGTTCCGACCTGCACGTTGAGGGGCCGAACGCGTGAGCTACCTGTCCAGTGACTGGGCCATGTACTACGCCCCGGTCAAGAGCGCCACCGAGAAACTCGTCCTCGTCGCCCTCGCGCACCGGACCGACGACGACGGCTGTGACGCCTACAAGTCCAAGGGCACGCTCGCCCAGGCGGCGATGTGCGATCCGAAGACCGTCCAGCGCGTGCTCCGCGACCTGGAGGAGCGCGGCCTCATCAAGCTCGGCGACCAGTCCGTGGCCGCCTACATCGACATCCGGTACCGGCCCGTCGTCTACGACATCCAGATCCCGCACTCCTGGTACAGCGCCGCCCAGATGGAGCAGGTCAACAGCGAGCGCGCCCGCAAAGGCCGCCCGCCGCTCCAGCCCGACGACCGCCCCGACCTGTCGCCGGCCCCGAAACGTCCATCGCGCAGCGACAAGGGCACGAAGGTGCCGCAGCGGCGGCCGCGCTCGCTCGGGCCGCGCGACCAGCAGGAAGAGGCATCCGAGGTTAGAGGGGATTCTCAGTCCCCCCTGCCGGAGACGCCCAGGGGGGATTCTGAATCCCAGCCAGGGGGGATTGTGAATCCCGCCAGAGGGGATTCAGAATCCCCCAACTCCCCTAGAGAACTCCCTTCAGATAACTCCTCTTTTCAGGAGATGCCTCCTTCGTCGGCATCTCCTGCGGGCGAGGCGCAGCAGGAGGATCTTCTCGGCGACGACACGCCACCTCCCGCCGCCACGGCGAAGAAGAAACCAAGCACCCGCAAGGCGAAGGAGCGCACCCCCGAGGAGCAGCTCCGGTTCGACCAGGCGACGCAGGTTGCCCAGTGGTGGTGGGACGACTGCGATAAGGCGAAGCTGCCGAAGATCGGCCGTTCGGCCAACGGCACCGGCTTCCCCGGCCTGGTGAAGATGCTCGAAACCGCCCTCGCTGACGACTACACGCAGCGGGAGATCGCCGACGCGCTGCGGATCAAGCGCAAGCGCTTCCCACACCTCAGCGTGTTCGAGGACGCGCTGATGGAAGTGCGCGGCATCGCCCCTGTGCGGACCATCAACCGCAACCAGACCCCGGGCAACCACCTCGCCCCCTACAACCCCGACGACTCGACGAACGAGCAGAACAGGAAGGCATGGGGATGACCGTCACCGCCATCGCAGCAGGCGACCCCGCCGACCGTGACGATCAGGACCTGCTCGCCCAGGCCCGCGACCGCCGCACCGACCCCGCCGACGTCCCCCACGCCGACCTTGGCACGCCCGCGTGGCTGGCCGCCCTGTCGCCGGAGGCTCGCGCCAAGGCCCTCGCCGCGCTGGAGCGCGGCAGCAACGTCGTTCCGCTGGCGACCGCATCGGGCGACGCCTGCACCTGCCCGAAGACCGGCAGGCCCGGCCAGCGCCCGGCGTGCCCGGCCTGCCAGCAGGCCCGCGAGGAGACCGCCGCGTCGGTGTCCGCCCAGCAGCGGGAGTTCCGCCAGGCCGCGTGGCGGCGCTGCCTCGAAGGCACCTACGCCGACTACGCCGACGCCGCCCTGTCCGGGCTCCTCCCCGAGCAGGACCCGGACGGCCGCGTCTCCCGCTGGCTCGACACCGACTCCCGCACCCTCGTGCTCGTCGGCGACAACAGCCTCGGCAAGACCCACACCGGGTTCGCCGTGTGCAACGAGGCCGTACGCCGCGACATGTGGACCATCGCCTGGAACGTGGCCGACCTCAACGACCAGCTCCGCCCCGGCGGGTCGATCCGCGCCTACGAATTCGCCGAGCGCTGCGACCTTCTCTTCCTCGACGACCTCGGCGCGGAAAAGATCAGTGAGTGGACGCTTGAGCAGCTCTACCGGCTCATCGACGCCCGCGTCCGCAACCGCCGCCGCACCGGACTCAGCACGAACCTGCCCTACGACAAGCGCGGCTTCGCTGACACTCCGAAGGAGCAGCAGCCCGTCACCCCGAACATGATCGACCGGTACGGCGCCCGCATCGTCCACCGCATCATGCACGAGGCCACCGTCGTGCGCGTCCTCGGCGAATCCTTCCGGAAGCCCGCGCCGTGGTGACTGCCGACCCGATCACCCCCGCCTGGACAGGCCACATGTTCATGTGCCGCCGCAGCGGCCCGCAGAAAGGCTGTGAACGCGTGCCGGTTGGTCCCGCCCAAACGCCGCCCCCTCCCAGCGGCGCGAAAGTCACCCAGACGCCCAACCCCGGCCGCACTTGGCGCTGCCTCGTCCCCCGCTGCCCCCTCAAAGGCCGCCCGCAGAAAGCCGACACCGAACGCGGAGCCCTCGACGGCTTCAACGAGCACTACGACTACTTCCACTACACGCCGCCCACTGCGGCCGCCCCCGACCGGAGCGCCCCATGACCCCGCTCGACATCACGTTCTGGACAGGCTGGACCGTCACCGCGGCCGCCATCACCGTCGCCACCACGACCGGCGCCCACCCGTGGCTCGTCCCCGCGGCGCTGCTCGCCTGGCTCATCGCCCTCGCCGTGACGCGCATCTGCGAGCACCAACCATGACCGGCGACCCGACCCCGTCCTTGTGTCCGGCCTGCGCCGGGCGCCACCCGGACGACACCGACGACCCCCGCCTCGTCTGCCAGTGCGGCACCCACTGGCAGACCCCCGCCCAGGAGCACCCCGTGGCAACCACCACCACCGACCTCATCGACCGCGACGCCCAGATCATCGCGCTCTACCAAGGCGACATCCCCGTCAAGGACATCGCCGCCGAGTTCGGGCTCACTTCCGCGCGAATCTCCCAGATCGCTGCCGCCGCCCAGATACCCCTCAGATGCCCACAGAACCGCCCCAAGCACGTCAATGCGCCCAAGGTGATCACTGACCACGAGGCGGGGCTCACCGTGGCGGAGATCGCCACACAGCACCGCGTCAGCGAATCCACCATCCGCCGCTATCTCAAGCAAACCGGCTTGCGCGCCAACCCGCCCTCTCGTCGCCGGAAGGCCGCTCTACCAGTCGCGGCCTAGCGAGCCAATCGAAGCGAGACGTTAGTCGCGTCTACGCGACATCCTCCCGGCCAGCCAACACCGCCGGGAGGATTTTTCATGCCCGCACCACAGCAAGGCCGACCCCGACCTGGGGCGATGCAATGACGCCCGGAACGGCGCTGGTCCTCTACATCATCGGCATCAACATCGCGCTGATCCTGCTGCTCCGCTCTCGGATCCTCTCCCGCCGGCGGATCTCCGAGCTGCGCATCGCCCAGGCCGAAGCGGTGACGAGCGCGCTTACGGCCGAGCAGGACAAGCGGCGCCTTGCTGGTCGCCTCGCGCGCCTACGCCAGGTCCTCGCGCCGATCGCCGCCCGCGCCCGCACTGGCCAAGACCTCCACATCGCCCGCCGGGACCTGGCGATCGTTGCCGTGCTGGTCGAGCACGAGGGCCAGGAGGCGGATGCGCTGGTCGCACTGGAGGACTCATTCAACTCAGGCCCCGTGTAGACATCATTAAAGAACATTGCTAAAGTTTTGATCTGTCAGCGGGAGTGAGCGGCACTCCCAGTTGTGACCGGAAGGACAACCACCACCATGGGCATGACCACCCCGTACGAGGGCTTCCTGGCCCCCCAGCTCGCCCACCTCGGCTTCCCCGAAGGCGTCATCGAGCAGGGCGACCAGGACACCGGCCACTGGTACCTGCGCACCTACCGCCACCAGCAGGCGGAGGTCATCGTCAACGAGCAGACCGGCGACGTCACCGTCAACCGCCTCGCCGACGACGCCGACGACACCAACGGCTGGCCCATCGCCTTCACCAGCGGCACCTTCAAGGGCGCCGACATCTCGGCCGTCAGCATCGCCGCCTGGGTCGTACTCACCCAGCACCACCACGTCGATCGGCCCTTCGGCGACGTGATGAGCCGCGTTTCGCCAGCACTCGACAGTCTGGCCGCCGCCTTCCCGATGGCCGCCTGACCGCAGGCCCATGCAGCTCACGCTCGACGCGCCGGAGTTCGCCCCTCCGGCGCCCCTCCTCGTCAACCTGCACGCCTACGACGTCATCGTCATCAACAGCAGCGCGGGCAAAGACTCCATGGCGCTGCTCGCCTACGTCGCCAAGCTCATCAAGGATCAGGACTACACCGGCCGCGTCGTGGTGCAACACAACGACCTCGGCAAAACCCCCTCCGGGCAGCCAATCGAGTGGCCAGAAGTGGCAGAACTTGCCCGCGAGCACACCGACAAGTACGGGTTCGAGTTCGTCATCCGCAGGCGCGAACTAGGCGGACTGTGGCACCAACTCGTCAACGAACGCCATAACTGGCCATCCAGCTCAGCGCGATGGTGCACCTCAGATCAAAAAACTTCCCAGGGCATGAAGCTCGTGACGGAACTGGTCACCGAGCTGCGTGAGCAACTCGGCATCACCGACCGCCCGGTCGAGGTTCTGTACGCGCTCGGCATCAGAGGAGAGGAGTCCGACCGGCGCGCAGGCATGGAAATCCTGGCTGTGGACACCTCGCACTCCAGCAGTAACCGCACCATCCACCGCTGGCACCCCTTGCGGGATTGGACGTGGAACCAGGTCTGGGACCAGATCAAGGAGGCAGGGCTCCGCCCGCACGCCGCCTACTCCTGGGGGATGACCCGCCTGTCCTGCTCGTTCTGCGTCCTCGCCACCGTCGAGGACCTGGCCATCGCAGCGCAGCGCAGGCCCACACTCCTCGCCGAACTCATCCAGGCCGAGCAGCAGATCGGCCACAGCTTCAAGCAAGACCTGTCCCTGGCCGAGATGCGCGCCGCGCTCGACGCCGCCGAACTGGAAACCACCGCCCCGGACGACGCCGAGAAGGCCCGGCAGCAGGTCTACCAGCTCGCCTACACCCGCATCGAGACCATTCAGCGCCGCCGCCACGAAAAGAGCCTCACCAAGGAGAAGCCCGTCCCGATGTGGTCGCCCACGCGCATCGCCGCGAAAGCCACCGCCGAGACCACCCGCACCGTGGCCGCCGCGCGCCGTGCGCTGGACCTCGCCGCCTAACCCATCCCGGCCGCCCCGCCCACAGCCGCGCGGCCCCCACACCCGAGGACCCCCGTGATCGACACCCTCCGCGACACCAGCACCATCACCCTCACAGACGCCCAGTGGGCCCTGTTGCTCGCCGACACCCCATGGGTCAACGGCTTCACCGTCGAGGACTTCAACAGCGTCCACAACGTCCTCATCCGGGCACACAACGCGCTTCGAGAGAACCTGTTCGAGGACGACGAGCGCCGCATCGACGCCATCACCGACATTCAGCTCTGGTACGTCGCTGACGGCCGCAACGATGACTTCCTCCTCGCCGTGAACCTCGCCCACCGGCTCACCCTCCAGTCCGACCTCATCAACATGGTGGACCTCAAGGACACAGCCAACGCCACCCCCGGCGAGCCCGCCATCCGCGCCGTCTTCTCCTGCCTGATCGCCGAGCGCAACGAGATGTGCGAGGCGTTCGCGCTCGCCGCCCTCGAATTCGAAGGGCTGGTCGGCTACGCCGAGCACCGAGGCATCAGGCAGGACGACCTGTACGACACCGTCCACGACGTCGCCAGCGAGCACGCCAGCGCCACGAACAACAACGGCCTCGGCACCCAGATCCCCTACCTGATCGAGCAGTACGGCCACGGCAACACCCGCGACCTCATCGACGAGATCGCCGCCGACAAGGCCAGCACGCCCGACGCCACCGACTGACAACCCGCCGGGGCGGCGCCACTGCCGCCCCGCCACCCACCGGAGAACACCCCGTGACCATCACCGTGACCGGCCCGGCCGCGCTGCTCAACACCAGCGGAGCCCGCTTCAAGGCCCTGGCCGGATCCATCCTCCCGTTCGTCGCCGAACGTGAGGAGGACGATGCCCCGGCCCCCATCACGCACCTGCACATCGAGGCCGTCAACAACGAACTGCTGTTCATCGGCACCGATCGCAGAACGATCGCCGTCGTCCGGCAGCCGCTCACCGTCGCGTCCGTCAACTTCGCCGTCCGCGTGTCCGTGCCCGCCTACACGATCGCCTGCCGCCTCGACGACATCAAGGACAAGATGCGCGTCTCCCTCGCCATCGAACTGAAACAGATCACGCTCGCCTACGGACGCACCGAGCTTCGGCTCCCGGCCCGCCCCAGCGAACTGCCCTGGCGCAGCGTCATCACCGACCACCTGACGTCCGACGACGTTCTCACCGACCGCTTCATGATCGACGCATCCCACCTGGCGAGACTCGGACCGGCGAAGGTCCTCGCCAAGCCACGCAAGCCGATGAACATCCACCTGCGCGGCAGCGACCGCCCCTTTATCGCCACCGCTGGCGGTGTCTTTCTCGCCCTCATCATGCCCAGGGTGATCCCCGGCCACCCCGGCGCGACCCTCCCTGAGCAGCCGCTCGACGCCTGGCGCGACCACCTCGACTGATGAGCGATCACGTCATGGACTGGTTCGACCTGCTCGACCAGGACCAGGTCTGGATCGACGGAGACGGACGCGAGCACCAGATCGCCGCCATGGACCCGGCGTACTGCCGCCGGGTCCTGGCCTGGCTCCACCGCCACGCCGGCGACGTCACTAACGCGGCCGCCGCCGCCATCGACCGGGCGCCGCTCCCCGACGTGGACACCGTCGCCTACGACATCGTCGCCTTCTCCTCTGAGACGGCCGAGATGCGCGACGACCCGCACGCCTGGCTCGTCACCACCCCACTCATCACCACCCTGCGCACCCGCGCGGGCTGGCTCACCACCGACCCGAAGGACACCCACCTATGACCGCCGCCGTGGCCGAAGGGCCCACCCCGCAGCAGCCCATCACCCCGGCCTACGCCCGCGCCCTGCTCCTCCTCACCCAGGGCCACCAGGCCAAGGACGCAGCCGCTGCAACCGGCGTCGCCCTCGGCCACCTGGTTGCCCTCGCCCGTCAGCAGGGATGGGAGATCCACTCCACCACCCAGCGCGCCACCGACCCCAACCGCGAGAACTTCACGCCCGTCCTCGCCCCCGACCTCCAGGCCCTGGCCGCCCAGTTCATCGGCCGCCCCCGTGTTGTGGAAGACCTCGACGAGCCCGCCGAGCCGTACAACGCCAGCGAATTGCTCGCCGCTGCCGCCGAGTGCGACGACCGCCAGGTGCAGGCCGCACTCGACCGCGCCCGGAAGGCCATGGAAAAGCTCCACACCCTCTTCACAGAGGCGGAGGAGCGCCGGATCGCCGCAGCGCAGCTCGAAGCCGCCAAGCAGACCGCCGCCGACCGCGTCGCCACGCTGAAGCTGGAGCTCGCCGCCGCAGAAGAGAAGGCCAAGGCCCTGGGCGTGCCCAAGCGCACCCCCTCCGGTGACCGCGAGCGCGACCGCGCCATCCGCGCCTGGGCCAAGGCCCAGAACCTCGGCATCGGCGACTTCGGCCGCATCCCCGGCCACATCCGCGACCAGTACGACGCTGCCCACCCCACCGCCTAACCGCCGAAAGGAATGGCACCATGACTGCCACCGACGACACCCCCATGCTCAACGCGAGCGCCACCCGCTCGCACCGCGCCGACACCCTCACCATCGACTTCGCCACCCACAGGCGCTCTGACCCGCTCACGCCGTACACCTGCCAGTCGGAGTCCGACGTGGACGACCCCGGCTATCGGCCCGGTGGCCAGCGCTACCGTTCGGCGAGCCTCGTCATCCCCGACGCCAGCGGCGCCAACGAGCTCGGCGCCTACGGCCTGGCGCTCCGGTTCGCCTCCGTCGCCAGCCTCGACGCCCTGATGGAGCACCTCCACCAGCTTCGCCCCATCCTCGCCGAGACGTTCCCGGACGACTTCTGGGCCGACCCGTCGAACACTGTGACCGTGGAGAACGGGCACCTTGTCTGCCCGTACTGCCGGGCTGAAGACACGATCGTCGAACACGACGCGACCAGCCGCACCAACAGCCTCCGCCTCGACGACGGCGAGATCGTGGCCGACTTCGGCGACATGGGCAACTGGGAGACCGATCACTTCGGCTGCAAGAAGTGCGACGCCCGCGTGTTCCTGCCCGATGGCAAGCAGATTCTCTACCCCTGACCACGCCCGGCCGCGCCCGACCAGTACGGGCGCGGCGCTCCCCGCCCGGTACCCGGAAGGAACCACCACGTGACCACCCCCGACATCAACGAACGCTATGTCCTTGCCCAGGACGGCATGTCGATGTACTACCTGGCATCCGTCACCAGCAACTACAACTGGCGCGGCGACGCAGCCACCGCCTACGCCAACGGCGAGCCCATGACCAAGCTCAACGTCTCCGGCTGGTGGGGCACCACCAGCGCCGGCCCGCACGAGATCGTCGTCCACATCCCCAACATGGACGTCACAGTGCGCTGGGACCTGAAAGACCCCGAAGCCGAAAGCGCCAGCTTCCCGCGCACCCTCACGCCCGAGCAATTCAGGCAGTCATCCCAGGACACCGATGTCATGTACGCGATGTACTCCGCTGTCCAGGAACCGGCCGAACCCACCATCCTCCCCGTGGACGGCCCGTGGACCATCCTCGAAGACGCCCTGCTCCCGCCCCAGGACAAGACCCTTCCGCCGTGGACCGCCAGCCTGCCCAACGCCCTCAAGCACCGGCCCGAGTACCGGCACCTGTTCCCCGGCTACCTGTCCGGCCTACGCGAGCACCTCGCCGACCGCATCAAGCGCATGCCGAACGTCCAGTACTGCTTCAACCAAGACCAGGTCCTCAAGGTCTACATCAGGGTCCCCCTCGAAATGCCTGAGCAGAAGTGGGTCACCCCGGTCACGCTCAACCGGCGCAGGAAGCCCAAGCCCGAACTGCGCGAGATCAAGGCCGAGCGCAGCTTTCACCTGCCCGTACCCGACCGCGTCCAGGGCGCCAGCCACGCCGACGCCCTCAAGAACTGGGACAAGCAGGTGGAGTTCTGGCTAGACGTCGTCCGCTCGGCATCGGCGAAGGCGTGCAACCATTGCCACGGCCACGGCTACGTGTGGGACGGCGCGGAGGAGTACGCCCCCGCCGTCAAGTAGCCCCTTCCGCGAACGCCCTCACCGCCCCGCGCGGTGAGGGCGTTCGCGCGACACTGGCCCAGCAAATCGAAGTGAGACGTTAACCCCGTCCGCCCGGGATGCTCCCGCGCATGATCGCCCACACCACGCCGCCCACGCTGGCCGACACCGGCACACCCATCTACGACCAGCTCCTTGCCGAGCACCCCGGCCTGTTCGATCGCGCCCCCTGGGACGCAGCCGCAGCCTCGGCCGCCGCTGCAGACCAGGCCAGCATCGACACCGCCGTGATCCCGCGCATCACCCCGCCCAACCCGTGGTTCACCCCGCGCATCCCCGCCGGAGCGGCCGCGTGAACGCCCCCAACCTGGACGACGAGGACGCCGCCCTCCTCGCCGGCTGCGGCGCCTTCGTCGGCACCCTCATACGGAACCTCGTCATCGCCGCTCTGCTCATCGCCTCGATCGCCACCACAGGCGTGCTGTCCGGCGTGCTGTGGTCCGCTACCGCCGCCTTCATCGCGTTCTCCGCGATCCGCGCGGCGAACCGCACCTATCGCGCCCGCCGCCCACGGCAGGCGCCTGCCCGAACCACCGTCAAGACCAGCCGATAGGACGCCGCATGTTCTCCACCCAGCTCACCCACACCTTCGACGCCGCCCATCGGCTCCCGAACCTGCCTGGGAAGGACGCAAACCTGCATGGCCACACCTGGCGGGCCAGCGTCACCATCGCCGCCCCCACCCTGAACACCGGCGTCCTCGTCGAGTTCGGAAGCTACAAGACTCTGATGCGCGACTGGATCGACACCCACCTCGACCACAGCGCGATGCTCGGCGCCGGCGACCCCCTCCTTCCTGCCCTGCGCGCCGAAGGTTGCCGCGTCTTCGTCTTCGACACCAGCGCCGGCCACGCCAGTTCCTGGCCGACCGTCGAGACCGTCGCCGCCCTCATCGCTCACTACGCAGACCGGTGGCTTTGCGACCTGCACACCCCGCGCCCCGACGCGCACGTCGCCCGCGTGGACGTCGCCGCGACGCTCACTAACGCCGTCACGTGGCTTAACCCCAACCGCGCCACCTGGACGCCTGCATGACCGAGCTCAATCCCTTCAGCGCACCCCACCAGGAGTACGACGTGACCCACGCACGCCGCAGGCCCGGCCGCCCGACCAAGCTCACCCCCGACCTGCAAGGCCGCCTCATCACTCTGCTCGGAGCCGGCTACTCGGCGGCCCAAGCCGCCCACGAGGTCAACATCTCCCCGTCCACCGTCTACCTCTGGCGCCGTCGCCACCCCGCTTTCAGCTCCGCCGTGGACCGTGCCCGTACCGAACCGCGGCCCGCCCCTGCCCCTGTCCTCCGGCAACTGCCCACGCACATCGCCACACCACCAGCCGCGCCCACGCCGGCGATGATCCGCGAGATCATCCGTCAGCACCCGGACGGCGTGATCGAGATCGAACGCCACTACGCCGACACCGCGCAAGCCCCAGCACCCGCCGGGCCTCAAGCAGCCCCCGCAGCCGAGCCGCTCGGCCACGCCAACGACCATCAGGAGATCCTCGCCAGCCTGCAACGCATCTACCCGCGCAGCGTCGCGAGAGTGCAGCTCGATCACCTCACCACCGGCCGGGACCGGACTCTCCAGGTCCTGCGGGCGCTAGAAGCGCTCCACCTCGTAGAGCGGCAGATCCACAGCAACCGCACCAGATGGCGCGCCACAGCGTGCCCCAGCCACTGACAGGAGACAGCAGTGCCCTACCTCGGCCCCAAGTGCCTCAACGAGGCCCGCCTGGAGTGCCTCAAGCTGGCCGCCGAGTACGTCGGCACCTACGAGGCCAAGCCCGACGAGATCGTGGAGGCCGCCCGCCGATTCGAGACCTACCTCACGGAGGGCAATTGAGCCTCAACCGCCGCGTGCCCCTGACCGCCCTCTTCAAGCCGGCCAGGGTACGCGACGCCGTCCCTAGGATCGACCGGCTCACGGTCACCGCCGCGATGTCGGACGGCAACACGATCACCTTGGACGTCGCCGAGCCCTTGGGGGCATCGCTCGACTACCGCGACGAGTACCGCTCCTGCACACATCACATGGCCCTCGCCGGGCCCAAGTTCGCCGTGCCGTGCCGATGCCAGGAGGAACAGGAACTCGTCCTCTCCATCCAGCTCGACCCGTGGCGTGACGGCGAACCCGCTTACACCGCTACCACCCAGCCGACACCCGAGCGAGGCAGCAGCCCATGAGCACCGACGACGACGAGACCAAGCACGCTGGCGGCCGCCGCACCAAGCTCACGCCCGATCTTCAGGAACGGCTGTGCGGACACATCCGCGAAGGGCTCTACCTGGCCACCGCGTGCGCTCTCACCAACGTGGGCGAAACCACCGTCTACCGATGGCTCGCCGACGCCGCCAAAGACGACGCCCCCCAGGACCTGAGGGACTTCGCCGAAGCGGTCGAGCAGGCCCGCGCGGAGGCCGAGCGCCTCGCCGTGGACGTCATCTTCAAGGACTTCAAGGGCGGAGTGCTGATCAAGCGGGCCGAGCGGCCGGACGGCAGCGTAGAGGAGCAGTGGACGCCGCCGAACGGCAAGCTCGCCCTGGAGTACCTCGCCCGCACCCGCCGCGACCGCTACCAGCCAGTCAAGGCCATCGAACTCACGGGCAAGGACGGCGGGCCCGTCGCTGTCGCCGGCGTAGACCTCGCCGGCCTGGCCGATCGCGTCGCCCAGGCCGCCCGCGACGTCCAGGCCGGCGACAGCGACGGGGGAGAGGCCACCCCGTGACCCACCCCAGCCCGCGCGCCTTCCGGCACGCCGCCACCGTCATTGACCGGCCCGGCATCGCCGTCGCCTATCAGGCGCTGGAAGACGCGCTCCGCCGCGAGATCGCCGAACGCATCCTGCGCGGCCGCAAGCCGTGCCCCGATCACCCGGCGGCCGGCGGCCGCCCCTCCTGCACGGCGTGCGGCGAACACCACGCCTACGGACAGGCCGCGCGCCTGGCGCTCGGCATCCATCGGGAGCTGCCTGCGGGGGCCAGCTCCTGACCTCGTCGGCGTGGCGGCCCGCGCCCTAGAGATGCGTTGCCCTGCAACGTGGAACGGCCCGCCAGCGATCTTGACGCTGGCGGGCCGTTCGATTGTCGGGGGTGGCGCTCATGCGAGGGAAACTCCAGCGCCCAACTAAAGGGCGAATGGCTGGCTATCCGATCCCGCCGCGCCGCACCCCCGGTTCAGGCCGGGATGGCGGGCTGCAACGGAGACGACGCGACCGGACGCGCCGGGACAGGCTCAGCCGGACCCTCGAACCACCACTGCGCTATGTGCGCGGTGTGCTCGGCGGCGTCCCCGTGCGCTGCGATCACCTCCAGGAGCCACTTGCCCTCCAGGTGACGGGCGATGGCGTCGAAGTAGGCGCGGGCCAGTTCAGGACGCGGGACGCTCGACAGCACGAACACCCGGATGACCCGGTTGGCCGAGTCCACCTCCGTCATATGGCGCGGGTCGAGGTCGAGCGGCGCGAGCGGCGGGAACGCCCGCATGTCGGCCTTGGGAATGTCGCCGCGCCGCTGCGCATCGAACAGCACGCGGATGAGGTCGGAACGCGTGAACCGCATGAGGATTTCCTTCCGGTAGATGGGCCCGGCCGCCGCTCGGACGGGCCCAGGGGAGTGGCTTCTAGGGGAACGGGCCCGCCCGCCGCGCGGGCGAGCCCGTGGGGTCAGGAGAGACGGAGCAGGTAAGGGGCGAGGCGGCGGAGCTGGTCGGCGGTCAGGTCGCGGCTGTGGCCCTGCTCGTCGATGCCGCACACCAGGGCCGGGCCGTACCACGGGATCCACAGGCCACCGAGGCGGACGGACAGCTTGCTCGCTGGCATGTTGCCCTCGCCCAGGCCCAGGCCCTGCCTGTTCGGGTCGATCCACATGCCGACGTCCGGCGCGAGCTGGTGACGCTCGGCGGAGAAGGCGTTGAGCAGGTCCAGCGTCAGGGGCAGGGTGCAGGCGGTGGCGGGCAGGTTGACGACACGCATCTGCCGGTTGGGCAGCAGCAGAATCGAGGCGCTCACAGGGGGTGTTTCCTTCCGGGGGAGGGGGCCCGCCCGCCGCTCGGGCGGGCCCAGGAGGGACGATCAGGCGGCGGCGAAGATGACGTTGATCACGGCCAACTCTCCGTACCGCTCGGCGAACCGCTCGTTCGCCTTGCTCTGCACCCGCTTCTTGGCGGGCGTCTCCGGTGCGTACACCGGCTGGAGCACGATCACGAGCGCCGGGTCGCGGCCCTCCTCGTGCGACTCCTCCACCAGGTGCGCATGCTCGAACCTCTCCCACGTGGCGAGCTGCACGCGCTGCTCGTGGGTCAAGCCCACCAGGTACGACCGGCAGAGCTCCCGAGCCTCCACGAAGTAGTTCTCCACCAGCGCGAAGTCCGGCTCCACGGCGACGATGCGGCCCATCTGGGCAAGCGCGTCGATGACGTTGTTGCGGATCTGGGCCCACGCGGTGTGGTCGCCCTTGTACCGGTCGGCGATCTGCTTCGCCAGCGCCAGCGAGCCCGTCATCCGGTCGCGCGCCTCCCGCAGGTGAGCGGGGGTGAGGTCGTAGTACGTGGTGAGCATCGTGATCGCCAGCCGCTGGATCCACAGGAGGTGGGTCTGGTGCGAGGACTCGCGGGTCTTGCTCATCTGGGGTGTTTCCTTCCGGCTGGGGGAGCGCCGCTCGCTCCCTTCCGACACCCCAAACATTAGCAGTCTTCTTTAATGTTGTCTATATCGGCAATCCCCCTCTTTGCCTGTGTGGACACCATTAAAGAACACTGCTAAGGTCTTAATTGTTCGGCGGGAGCGAGCGGCGCTCTCGCAGGAAACACACCGGAAGGAAACGCATGCGTTTCGCCACTCTGACCTGCTTGTTCGCGACTCTGGTCGCCCTCGCGGTCGGCTGCCTCTTCATCCTCCCCGCCGCCGCCCACGCGGCTCCGGCGGAGACCGGGCAGATCACCAGCCCCACCCCCGGCACTGCCCTCACCACGGGCAAGCCGGTTACGGCCAAGGCCGTCGTCACCGACGCCTGCACCGCCACCCTGACCCTGCGCACCCCCGCAGGCGACAAGACGAACCTCGCAAAGGAGTCGGGCAACCCGACCTGCCTCGGTGAGATCACCCTCACCGGGACCTTCACCCCCGACAAGCCCGGCGACTACGCCCTCACGGTCATCGGCAGCGTCCCCCTCAGCGAGGTCAGCCTCACGGCCACCGCCGCTCCGACCCCGACCCCGACCGTCACCGAGACCGTGACGGCAACCCCCACCGCCTCGCAGACGCCCAGCGCCAGCGCCACCCCGACGCCCACCGAGACCGTGACCAAGACCGCCACCCCGTCGCCGAAAGCCAGCGCCACCCCGAAGAAGTCGGCCACGGCCAAGCCCCGCGCGACCACCACCGTCAAGGTCACCGACCCTGCACCGGCCACCGCCCAGCAGCCCACCGTGATCAACAACGTCCCGGCCATCCCGACCGCCGCCCCCAGCGGCACCGACCCCAACACGGTCACCTTCCCGACCGCCGCCGCCCCGGTCACCACCGTGACCGCCCAGCCTGACTACACGGCGGCTTGGCTCGCATTCCAGAAGATGTCCGCCGACACCAAGGACGACGGCAGCATCTGGGACGCCATCCTCCGCGTGATCGGCTTCATGGGCATCGTCGCCATGATCGCCGCCGTCGCCTGGATCGGCATCAAGGTCTACCGCAAGCGCGGACGCCACCACTGAGCCCAGACCTAACCCCGCCTGCCCCGGCACCATCCGCGCCGGGGCAGGCACCCCACCCCCTGAGCCCAGTGGAGAACCCTTGCGCACTAGCCGCCGCTACCTGACGGACCTGATCTTCCCGCCGCGCTGCGACGACGAGCCCGCCCCGCCGAACACCTACTGCCGCACCTGCGACGCGCCCGCCGCCCGCTACGCCCCCGGCTTCGGCTGGGTCTGCGCTAACACCGGCCACTAGGAGCCCCCGCATGCACCCCGACGCCGAACTCTGGCACGCCAAGCACGCGCTCGGCGCGGCCCACCGCAGTGTCACCCACTGGGGCCGCTTCTTGCGCATCGCGGTCCGCGTACCGATGGCCACCCCGCTCGACATCGCCCACGCGCTCGCCGTCCGCGACGCCGAGACCCGGCCGCTCGTCGCCAAACTCCTAGACCGCTACGAGCGCGCCCAAGGCGACCTCCTGGCCGCCCGCATCAACCTCACCGACCGGAACCGCTAACCGATCACCACGGGCCCGTACGAGCGGCGTACGGGCCCTTCACCACACTGGAAAGAAACACCGTGAACGCCACGAACGACCCCACCAACAGCGACCGAGCCGAAAGCGGCATCATCGCCATCAGCGCCTACGTCAACGACGCCTACATGGCCGACAACCGCGACCTCAGCAACGACGCAGACCTCGACCAGGCCGCCCGCGACACGATCGGCGACATCCTCCACCGGCTCGAACGCGCCCGCGTCCACCCCGGCGTCATCCTCCGCCAGGCGTACGACCGCTACCGCGAGGAAGCCCGCGCCGACGACCCCGGCGACCGGCCGCCCGTCGCCTACCCGTACGCCTGCCGGTACTGCGACGCCGAACGCGGCCAGCCCTGCTACTGGGCGTGCGAGTCCTGGGCCCTCTTCGCCCACCGCTTGACCGAGCCCGAGCCCACGTCGGCACCAGCCGGGCAGCCCGTGCAGCGCTGCTACGAGTTCGGCCTCTCAGTCAGCGTCACGGCAGCGGTGGACGCCCCCAACGCCGACACCGCACATGAGCGGCTCGACGTCATCACCGGCACCACGGTCACCCTCTGGCGGGGGGACGGCGTCGTCCGGCTCACCTTCCAGGCCATCAGCCGTGACCGCGAAATCCTCAAGGTCACCCCGCCCGGCCCCGAACTGAAGCCCGTCACCGAGACCACCATCACCGAGATCCCCCTCTGACCGCCCCGGCGGAGCCGCGCCCACACGGCGCGGCTCCCCACACCCAGGAACCACCCGTGAGCAACACTCCCTTGACCGTCTTCAGGCTCGACGCCATGACGTTCATCGTCGGCGACGTCACCGCCCGCACCAGGAGCGAGGCCCGCGCCAAGCTGCGCGCTGTCGTCGAAAGCCTCGCCCTCACCAGTGACGACCCGGACGTCACCCTCGACGGGCTGAGCATCGACGGCGACATCGACGTCCTCGACGAGACCCCCGCCCCCGACGTCCCGGCGGCCGGCCACGACGCCGACCCGGGCGCGGCCGGCCCCCGCCTGTACGACGGGCTCGACATCTTCCTGCCCCACCCCTGAATGAACCCACCGGCGCGCCCGTACGAGCGGCGTACGGGCCACCAGCACCACCGGAAGGCACCACCCTCATGATTCAGCCCTACACATTCTTCGCCCCGGACGAGCTCGACGCCCTCGTCCACGTGGCCGCCGCGTTCGCCGCAGGCCACGACCCCGAAGACGTCACCGACCGGCAACGCGAACTCGCCGAGCGCGCCTGCCGCATGTTTCTCGACCCGGGCGAGGGCGACTACCAGCTCCCGCCCGCCACCGACCCCGACCTCACCCGCGTCATCGTCACCCTGGAGACGTACGCGCGCGTATCCCGCACCGTCACCGTCGCCGTGGATGTCCCCCCCGCCATCGCCACCGACCCGGACGCCATCAGCGACCACCTCAACGACGGCGGCGTCTACTGGCTGGAGCTCGCCGAGCACTACTACGACAACGACGACGGCATCGAAGTCACGAACGTCCGTCTCGGCGTCGCACCTGACGCGCCCGTCCTGCACAGCTACGCCCTCGACGTCGAGCTCGACGCCGTGGCCCGCCTCGACGCCCACACCGTGGAAGACGCCAAGCGGATCCTCGCCGACGCGCTCCAGCGCGCCCCGTTCGGCGCGGTCGGCTCAATCTGCATCACCGAGGCCACCATGACCCAGCCGCCGCGCGTGGTCGAGATCGACGGCCAGGAGGCGGAGCCCAGCCCGCGCCCGTACACCGTGACCGGCCTGCTCGACCTCGACATGTCGCCATCCCCGCTGTACGTCGCCGGAGTCGTCGAAGGCGAACGCGACACGTGCGACAGCGACAGCAACAGCGGCGACTTCGGCGAATACCAGCGATACGCCGTCACCGTTCATGCCTACGACGCCGACGAGGCGGCCGCGACCGCCGAAAGCCTGGTCCTCGACGAAGACGACGAGGAAGAGGAAGAGGAGACCGGGCAGGACCTGCCGCAGGCAGCCTGACCCGCTCCCGGCCCGAGCGCCGACCGACCCGCGCGGTCGGCGCTCGGCCGCGTTCAGAACCGTTCGGCAGCGTTCACCAGCGTTCGGGCCCGGACACTAACCCGCCCTGCCCGACACCCTCCCTTCTTCAACCGCCAGGACCTCGAGGGCCTGGACCGCGAACGAGGGGGCACACCCGTGCAAACCATCACGTCGCCGAACAAGACCAGGGGCCGCGTCGCACCGATCCGCGTGATCGTGGTGCACACCATGGAGACCGGCGAGTCCGGCAACGTCGCCGAGAACGTCGCTTCCTACTTCGCCCGCCCCAGCACGAACGCGTCCGCCCACCTGTGCGTGGACAACAACAGCGTCGTCCGCTGCGTATCGGACTCGGACACGGCGTGGGCCGCCCCCGGCTGCAATTCGGATGGGCTCCAGATTGAGCTCGCCGGGCGCGCCGGCCAAAACGCAGCCCAGTGGGCCGACGAGTACAGCAAGGACCTGCTCGACCTCGCCGCCCGCCAGGTCGCCGGCTGGTGCAAGAAGCACAGCATCCCCGCCCGCCGGCTGACCCGCGCGCAGCTCCGCGCCGGCCAGCGCGGCATCGTCGGTCACCAGGACGTGAGCGCCGTCTACAAGCGGTCAGACCACTGGGACCCCGGCGGCAACTTCCCGTGGACCTCGTTCATCGCCAAGGTCAAGCACTACCTCGACGGCGGCACCACCGAGCAGCCATCCAAGCCGACCCCGAGCAAGCCATCCACCTCCAAGCCGTCCGACTGGCCCGCCTTCCCCGGCCGCCTGCTCACCTACTGGCCCGGCCAGCCGCTCATGAGCGGAGCCGACATCACCACCTGGCAGAACCGCCTCAAGCAGCTCAAGTACACGATCACCGTGGATGGCCGCTACGGGCCCATGACTGCCGCCACCACCAAGGTTTTCCAGCGCGCCGAAGGCCTCCCCGTGGACGGCATCGTCGGCCCCAATGCCTGGCGCGCCGCTGGCTGACCCCGCCCCCGCACAAACCCGCAGACCCTACACAACCCTGCACTCCCGCAGGTCACATCCCTGGAGCCCACATGTCACGCAACACTCTGCAAGCGATCACCACCGGCATGGCCGGCATCGCCACCATGCTGCTCCCGCAGGCGTACGCCGGCGAGTGGTGGCCCGGCAACTTCCCTGCGTACGTGGCCGCTTTGGTGCTTGGCTGGCTTCTGTTCGTCGCCTTTGCCTTCAGCCACATGCCCAGCAGGGCCAAGCCCGCTCCCGGCCGTACCACCACGCACCTGCCGCCCGACCATCAGCCCAGTCCCGACGACCTGATCGTCAACTGGGGCCAGGTCACCTCCCGCCTGCCCGTGGACGAAGCCGAACGGATCGCCCTCGACCTGCTCAACCGGGCCCACACCGCCCGCTCGGCCGCGGTTGCGCCCACAGACAGCGGCAAGGTCAAGCAGTGACCGCCGGCGGCGCCACCGGCGCAACACTCCGCTATCAGGCGGCCGCCACCAGAACCCGCCGATAACCCCCACACCCGACCAGCCCCATACCGGACGACCGATATGTGCTGCCGTTGCCCCGATATGCCCCCGCTGAGAGGCTGATCAACAACAACCCGAATACGAGCAAGGGGCACCGTGAACGACGTGCTGTACGACCCGTACGACTTCGCCATCCACGACGACCCGTACCCCACGTACGCGGCCATGCGCGAGCGCGCGCCGCTCTACCGCAACGCCGACGTGGACTTCTGGGCGCTCACCCGTCACGCCGACGTCTACGCTGCCGCCCGTAACCCGGCCGTCTACTCCAACAGCCACGGCGTCAGCCTCGAACTGTGGTCACCCGACGCCCGGAAGCGGTCGTCGTTCATCAGCATGGACCCGCCCGATCACACCAGCTTCCGCGCCCTCATCAGCCGCGGCTTCACACCCCGCCGCGTGGCCGAGCTGGAGCCTCGCATCCGCGAGATCACCCGCGGCTACCTCGCGGCGGCCATCGACCGGGGCACGTTCGACTTCGTCACCGACCTGGCGACTCCCATCCCGGTGGACGTCATCAGCGAACTGGTCGGCGTCCCCGCCGCAGACCGCGGCGACCTGCTCGGCTGGAGTAACGCCGTCATCGCACGCGAAGAAGGCAGCACCGCCATCTCGCCCGAGTCCACGACCGCCACCATGGAGATCGTGGCCTACTACGGGCAACTCGTCGCCGACCGGCGCCGCCATCCCGGCGACGACCTCGTCTCCGCCCTCCTCGAAGCCGAGATCGACGGACAGCGGCTTACCGACCGCGACATCGTCGCCGTCTGCATGCTGCTCGGCATCGCCGGCAACGAGTCCACCACCAAGGTCTTGGCCAACGCCTGGTACCAGGCAGCCCGCCACCCCGACCAGCGGACGATCGCGTGGACGCCCGGCCGGATCGGCTCCTGGGTCGAGGAGACGCTCCGCTACGACTCCTCCGGCCAGATGACCGCCCGCCTCGTCACCGAAGACGTCCAATGGCACGGCACGACGGTTCCGGCAGGCTCCCGCATGCTGCTCATCTTCGCCGCCGCCAACCACGACCCGGCGGTCTTCCCCGACCCCGAACGCTACGACCTCAACCGCGACACAAGCCGGATGCTCACCTTCGGCACCGGCCCGCACTTCTGCCTCGGCGCCAGCCTCGCCCGCCTCGAAACGCGGATCGTGCTCGAGGAACTGGTCGCCGCCGTCGCCGAGGACTACGACATCGGCACGCCGACCCGAATGCACCACCCGAACATCCGCGGCCTGGCCAGCCTGCCCACCACCGTCAAACCCAGCTAAAGGTCAAGGGATGCGCGCGACACCGCCCAGGACGCCGACCTCCTGCGCGGTGATCCCCTCGCCCACGCCGTCTGGCCGCCACTCCGTGATAGGCACCAACCCCGGCTCCAGCATCTCCAGGCCATCGAAGAACGCCGCGATCTGGAGCCGGGTGCGCAACTGGTAGGGCATGGCGTCCTCGTACACCTGCGAGATCCCGTCCACTGTGCCCGCGTCGAAGCCATCCGTCATGCCGTGACTGATCGCCAGGTACGAGCCGGGCGGCAGCGCCCTCAAGAACGGGGGCACCACCTTGTGTGCGCCATCCCGGTCCGGCACGAAGTGCAACAAGCCGATCATCAGCAGCCCGATTGGCTGCTCGAAGTCGAGGAACCCGGTCGTGACCGGATCGCCCAGGATGGCGTCCGGCTCCCGCGCATCACCCTGGAGCACCTGCACCCGGTCCTCGCCCGCCATCAACGCGCGAGCGTGCGCGCCCACCACCGGGTCGTGGTCCACGTACAGCACCCTCGCGCGCGGCGCGACCTCGTGCACGTTGCCTGCGGTCGGCAAGCCGGCGCCGATGTCGAGAAACTGGCGGATGCCGAGGTCGTCGGCTAAATGCCAGACGACACGGCGTAGGAAGTGCCGGTTTTCGCGGGACGCCGGCTCGATGAGTGGCTGAATCTCAATCAGGCGCCGCGCCGCGGCGATGTCGGCGGGGAACGAGTTCGACCCGCCGAGGTAGTAGTCGTACATGCGTGCGGAGTTCGGCACAGTGGGGTCCATGCCGGCACGCCAGTCTAAGGAGGAATCCTTGCCCATGATGATCACCATAGGGGAGTTTGAGGGGGGATGCCGGATTTAAGACGCGGCGGCACAACTCGGCAACCCAACTAAATGACCGAAATTCTGTCAACCCCTACCAGTGAGCGCTTCCCGAACCACCCGTTCCCGAATCCTCGCCAGCCCATTGCCGGACCGGTCCGGATCGCCCGCCGACATGCTCAACCGGGTGTGCGCCATGTGGTATGCCTTCACCAGCGGCATGTCCGAGAGCAGCAGATCCTCGACCAGGTGCGGTAGCCACACCACATCTGGGCGGCCGTCGCCGGGCAGCCGCATCAGCGTGAACGGCCCGCCGCGCGGACGGTACCGGCCGGGCCCGCCAGGGTTGATTTGGATGGTTATTTCCGGTCTTTGCGCCAGCTCGATTAGAAGGTCGAGTTGAGCCACCTGGACGTCGGTTCCGCCGAGATCGTCGAGCAGCACGGATTCCTGAATCACCGCCCAAATTTTCGTGGTCCGCTCCTCGAGTAGCCGCCGCTGCCGGTCGCGCAGAATCTTCACCCCGAACTCGACCTGATCGGCCGCCGTCTCCGGATGATGGGCCGCCTGCCGCACCGCCACGGCGTATTCGGGATGCTGGAGCAACGGCGGCACGCTGTCGCTGGAGAACGTGCGGATCAACTCGGAGCTGTCCTCCATCTCCATGAAGACGACCAGCCACATCGGCAACCGCTGGAAGTAGGGGAACCACCAGCGATCGTCCAGGTCTCCCCGGGCAGCCGCCGCGAATAGCTGCTGCTGGAACGGGTCCATGACGCCGTACCGCGAGAGGAGCTGTTGCAGCATCCTTGTGGACGGCGTCGTGCTGCCGGCCTCTACCCCATCCACCCAGCCCGCCTCCGTGCCGACCACCAGGTCGGCCTCCGCCGTGGACAGCTCAGCCTTCAGACGCAGCTCGCGAAGTCGGGCACCGACCCTGTTCGGCGGGATGTGATCCGCGTCGGGGGAGAGCGCCCGCTCGACCTCCTCCGGCAGGTACGGGTGAACCGCGGACAGCTTCGCATCGGCGCGCTCGCCGAGCTGGGGCGGCGGCGGGATGTCCCACCCAATCGGCGCGAGCCGGTCCGCGCGCCGGGCCAACTCCAGCATGACCCGCATCGCCTCACGGGATGCGTTGGACAAGCCGGCGAACGGGGCGTCGCTTGACGGGTCACTCTCGCCGAGTAGCCATGACGTGCGCACGTTGAGGACCTCGGCCAGCGCCTTGACCACGCCGATGGTCGGGTTCGTGGCCTTGCCCTGGCGCATCTGCACCACGTAGACGTGGCTGACCTTGACGTCCAGCTCGGCGAGCTTGTCCCGGACATTGCGGTCAGTCAGGCCGCGCCGCTTCATGATCTCGTCGAGCCGTGCGGCGAACATGTCCACCCGGGTCCTCCTGTCAGGGCGCGGGGGTGCGGCCCTTGTTGACGGATCAGCGTACAGAGCACCAAGACATTAGCCCCGAGTGTTGACAGAGAGTGCCCGTGAGCGCCACGATCAAACGCCGAAATGGTAACTGACGCTGCCAATGAGGTAACTCTAGATGGCAGACGCCAGTAAGCACGATCTTGACGTATACGTTGCGTTACCGGGAGGAGCCGCGCTTTGAACGAGCAGCATCCAGGCGACAGCCTTCCACCAGCCGACCTCACCATGATCACGGACTTGTACCGCCGCGCCGCCTTCAACAACAGCGACGTGCCCGGCTACAAGTTCGGCATGCTCGACTCTCTCGTGAGCGAGCTCGCGCTCTTCGAGCAGCGTGAGTCCGCCCTGCTCGCCCTCCTGGCGCTGGAGTGCGAACGCCTCGTCAATGAAGACGGAGTCGAGCCCAAGCGCATCGTTACCCACCTGTCCACCCGAACCCCCCTCACCCGCGGCAAGACCTTCCTGTACGACCTGATCAAGAGGGCCCCTCAGGCTGGAGAACTGATCGCCGACATCCTCGCCCGAGAGGCAGTCCTCCTTCAGCAGGCCGTCCAGGACCCGCGCACCGGAGCCGCCTACCGGCTCGCCGCGCACGCCCGCATCATCCAGATGCGCGACGCAGCCAAGCAGCTCGTCGGCCGATTCAGCCGCATCCCGGTCGCCAGCGTCCTGCCCCTCGGTATGGTCGGCGCGATCCTCGGAGGCAAGGCGGCAGCCGCATCCGGCAGTGCTACAGGAGCCGCCGCCGCAGGCTCCGCAACCCCAGCAGCAGCCGCCGGCGCCGCTGGCACGGCAGGCGTCGCAGGAGCGGCGGCCCCAGCCGTCGCCAGCACCGCGGCCGCCACGAGCTTAGGCACCGCCGCCGTCAGCGGGGGAGGGACAACCCTGGTCGGTGTGGCCAGTCAGGTCATCACCCAGGTTGCCAACTCCGTAGGCATCACCTTCACGCAAGCCGCAACCGCCATGGCCGCCACGGGCCTGGTCGCGGCCGCGCCCATCGTCCTCGACCTGCCGCGGGAGCCAACTCCCATCGTCGCGCTCGCCGAACCGGACACGGCCGAGCCTTCAGTCGTCCCCTTCTGGGGCGAGCCCGCCGGACGGGACACCCCGACCGCCGCGCCGACGTTCACCATGTTCACGTCCCCGCCCGCCGACACGGCGGCCCCGCCCGTGAGGACGACCTCTCTCACATCGGCGAACCCCATCACCTCAGCATCGAAGGCAACGAAGTCGGCGGCAGCACCCACGGTGCAGCCGACGCAGAAGCCTGCGACCGCCATGCCTACCGTCTCGGCGACAGTGATCGCCACGGCCCCCGCCAACGCGCCGAAGCCGACAGCCACTCCGGCGCTGCCCCCCCCGCCGACATATACCCCCACGCCGACGTTCACCCCCACGCCGTCATTCACCCCCACGCCCGGCGGGCCCACGACGCCGGACCCCGGCACGCCAGGCCCCGGCGCCCCCACCCTTGGGCCAACCCCCACCCTTGGGCCAACCGCCACTCTTCCCCCCGAGGCCGGCGCCACGGAACCGCCACCACCCACGAACGTGCCGACCGGCCCGCCCCCTGGACTACCCGCACCCGCCGTGGCGTGGTGGTACGGCCCCTGACCGGCGCCCCCTGAACCGGGCTTCCGTCTCCGCCTCTTGGCGAACTGCGCAGAGCTCGCCCTTGCTTGGCGGGAGGGGCGGAGGCGAAGCCCTACCCCTTCCGGTACCGCTCCATCTCCTCGAGCTCCTTCGCGGTCACCTCGCGCAGGAACCACCACGCCGCCCGCTCTCCCCGCTGATGCAGCAGCACACGCTCCCGCACGTCCAGCCCCGTGTTCGTCCCGTCCAAGTCCAGCAGATACGCACGCAGCGTGTTCATGCGCTTCACCTTCGGCACCACCATGCCGATCAGCGCGTCGTACTCGTCCACGACCACCCGCGGAGCCTCGTACCGGGCGTGGACCGCCGTCACCACCCACCACACCAGCGGGTCATCGTACGGGACCACCCAGCCGCCCGACCCGCGATCCGCCGGCCAGTTGAGCAGGTCCACCCGCAACAGCTCCACCCGCCCACGCTATCGAACACGTGAGCTACACCGGCAAGACAGCCGGGGGAGGAGCTACTCGGTAGGCAGCGCAGTCTGTTGCACTCTCGCAAGGCCGGCGAAAATTGGTTCTCCGTACGGGGCGCTCCCAGGCGAACTCGGCGTCCTCGGGTTGATGGGATGCAACCGGGGGTCAAGCGCCCCCGGCCGCTCACAGCGCCTTCCGTCACTCCGGCATCCCCGGAACAGATACAGCCAGCCGCCTCGCACGGTGCGAGACGACGGGCCGCCCGGGGAATGGGCGATCAGGACGCCAGTAGAAGCTCCCGCCACCGCCCGGCGGACGGCCATCACCATGTTCTCGGCGCACGCGGTCGCTCTGTGCTCGACGTGGGCGCGGCCTCTCCCGACGCGCAGCGCTTCGGCATCGCGCGGTAATGCCCAAGTCTGCATGGCTGCCCGACTGCTCCACATCCCAGCAATGCCGTCATAGACACCAATAAAGAATCATGCTAAAGTTTTGATCTGTAAGCAGGCCGATCGCGTCAACCGGCCCCACCTGTTTGGCCTTGAGGAGACTGCACGTGACCACCATCCAGATCGCCACTATCGCCATTGCCCTGACGATCAAGGCGGCCATGCTTCTCTTCGTCTTCCTCGCTCGACGGAACCGGCGCCGCAACGCCGCCGCCAGCCTCCGCGTCTCCATCGGCACCGACGCCCACGGGACGCCCATCTATCTGACCGCCCCGGCCAACTTCGTGGGCGACGTGCGGCGACGCCTCGACAACGCCTGAGATCTGTACGCAATCGCTCGTCTCAGCGTCCTCACCAGCCCCACAGCATTAGTAGCTGGAATGAAGATTCCAGGAACTAATCGCCCACATGATCACCAAGCGACCACCGGAAGGGAGCACCCCGTGACCCTCAGCGAGGTCCTCGCCGAGAACTACCCCCGCCCGAAGCTCATCGCCATCGACCCCTGGCAGTGCGGCTGCAATGAATGCCAGCAGGGCGAGTACAAGCCGCTTCGCGAAGCCGACGACCGCGACATCGCCAACCTGCTCAACGGCACCCTCCGCAACCACACCGGCATCACCCTCGATGTGACCGCCGCCCTCGGCGCCCACGTCGGCACCGGCGAGAATCTCCGCACCGTCCACGTGGAGCACGAGGTGATCGTCACCTGCCAGTACACGTCTTGGACCGTGGACCCGCACCTCCTCGGCTTCCCCATCCGCTAGCCCACCGGCCGCCGGGCACCCCGCCCGGCGGCCCCCAACCCCTCCGGAAGGAAGCACCCCATGACCCTCAGCGACACGGTCAAGCTCCACGTCACCCTCAGAACCGACCTTGTCCGTTCCAAGATCTCGGACACCATCGACACCCAGGTCCTCGTCACAGACTGGGACGCCATGACCGAGCAGGAGCGCCAGGAGCACGGCGACGCCCGCTACCACGACTGGATGCTCGCCCAGGTCGAAGGCGGCTGGACGATCGCGCAGTGACCCACACGCCCGACTCAGCCCGCGAAGCCATCCTCGAAGTCGCCACCCTGATCTCCGCCCTCGAAGACGTACAGCGCGCCGTCACCCCCGAGGAGCAGGCCGCCGCCGGACTCCGCCTCGAAGTCGAGACCACGTTCGCCATGGCAGGCGTCCACGAACGCAACCGCCAACGCCTCCTCAAAATGATCCGCAACGGCATCTGGTAAACCCTCCCGCCGCTGGGCACCCCGCCCGGCGGCCCCTCCCACGTCCAAGGCCAGGAGCCCACCGTGTACCCCGAGACGAAGCACATGAAGGACACCGTCGCCGTCCTCGGCATCCCCCGCCGAGCGATCCATGCCGTCACCGACCTCGGCGACACCCACGCCACCGTGCTCGACCCCACCCACCGCAACCTCATCGCCGACCACGCCCACCAGCTCGCCACCCCCCGATACGGCGTCATCATCTGGCGATACCCCTGCGGCTGCCCCTCCAAGGTCCGCGTCACCACCGACAGACGGCACACCGGCCGCGTCCACACGATCGCCACCACGCCGTACAACGAGCACCACTGCCCCCAGAACGCGATTAACCCAGGCCATTGCGACGACTGCGCCCTCCGTAGCCGCATCGCCGCCCACGGCCCCAACCTGGAATGCAGAAGCGTCCGCTGCTCCATGCCCCACCTAGCCACCGACACCGACACGGTCAAGCTCGAATTCGACGTCAGCACCGAGAAACACGGGTCCAAGGTGTCGGACACCCACGACACCGGCATCCCCATCACCGAGTGGGACGCCATGACCCCCGAGCAGCGCAAGACATACGGCGACCGCGAGTACCGCGAATGGATGATGGAGCAGCTCGAAGGCGGCTGGGAGCTCGCGAAGCGCGACGAGAAAGGCGTCTGGTGAACGGCGCCCGCCACCCCGACCAGGTATGGGCCGACATCGTCCGCTCCGTCGAAGCATTCTTCGAGCAGCAGCGCCAGGAGCACGAGGCGTTCGAGGCGTTCCCCGAACAGGTCGCCAAGCGCGCCGCCACCCGCGAACGCCGCTCCGCCACCGCGAAACGCGCCCACGCCAGGAAGCGCGCCGCCGCCCAAGCAAGGGAGGAGGAGCAGCGCCGCATGGACGAGATGGAGGAAGCCGCCCGCCAAGGCGGCCCCGCCTGCGAAGGATGGGACTCCCCCGCCCGCCCTACCCCAGCGAAGTCCCCTGCTCCCTCCCAGCCGGACACACCGGACAACCCCACGAGAACGTGCACTACGGACACACGTGGGAGGAAGACGAATGACCACCCGCCCCGCCAGCATCGAATGGACCGGCGACCGCTACGACATCCTCCCCGACAGCGAGCACGGCGCGCCCCTCCTCCTCGGCGGCCGCCTCGTCGCCGGATACCGAGACGCGCGCTACCTGAACCACCGCGACGCGCACACCGTCAAGCAGTGGCACGTCGCCGTCGTCTCCCACGAGTACGCCGTCGCTGGCGGCATAGCCGAAATCAGCGCAGCCTGCGACCCGCGCCGCATCATGCTCGGCGGCCTGACCGAGAACCCCGCCCACGAGATCCCGGAGAGCTGGAGATGCCGCCGTCCGGCGTGCGCCGCCCTGTTCCGCAAGGCCGACCAGGAAGCACAGCAGCCGCGATGAACACCACGACCACACCCACGCTCCAAGAGCTCCAGCCCGGCCGCCTCGTCTACATCCCCGCCGGCGCCTCCTCCGTGCGCACCCGCCCCCTCGCCATGATCCTCAGCGAGACAGTAGCCCGCGAACTCCACGGCTCCGTCCCACTCACCGGCCAGGCCCTCCGCGCAGACGGCTCCAACCCGCTCCGCTACCGCACCACCTTCCTCACCGCCACCTTCACCAAGCTCACCATCGCCCCACCCGGCATCCGCCGCTGCGTAGCCACACGATGCCCCAACACGTACGACGCCATCGCCATGTACGAGACCGGCGAACTAGAGCCAGGCTGGCGCATGCTCCAGAGAGGACACCTCGGCGGCACCAACCTGTGCCCCCGCCACGCACCCACCGCCACCCCAGACGGCACCACCCGCCTCCACATGCCAGAAGCCATGGACCGCGACACCGGCACCATCACCTGCACCTGCGGAGTACTCATCCGCCCCCTCATGGCCCGCAAGAACGACACCGTCGTCCGAGGAGCCTGCGTACTCGCCTACGGCGTCCATATCGCCGCCATGACCCCACGGAGGCCCTCATGACCACCATCCCCGACACCCCTTTGACCAAAGGCCAGACCCCGCCCCGGGAGTTTCGGGAGGCCAACGCGCGCGCACGCGCGAGCACCGATGTGGAGGACACCGTGGTGTCGGGCGAACCGGTTGATTTGGACGCTGTGGTGGCTGGGCGGCAGTGTGGGCGCGCTGCTTGGGGCGGTGCTCTCGAACCTGGCGCCGTGCGCGGGCGAAGGTTGCCGCCGAGCTGGTGGAGGAGTGGAACGCCGCCTACCCGGTGGGCCAGCCCGTCCGGTACTGGACTGGCTGGCGGGAGGGGGAGGGCAGGCGGAGCCGTACCCGGACGCCGGCGCAGTTGCTGGGCGGGCACACCGCCGTGGTGTGGATGGAGGGGGAGTCGAGTTGTGTGGCGCTGTCTCACGTCGAGCCCATCACCGAGCATGAGCTGAAGGAGCAGACCAGGTGAGCGACCTCATGGACGATGTGCGCGACGACGGCCCCAGCGAGAGCGAGGTCCTCGGCTGGCAGGAGGCGAACGATCACCCCGACGAGTGGCCGCAGGACGGCCAGGACATGCCAGACGGCAACGTTGAGCCCTTCCTCGAACACCAGCTCAACCGCCTCGCCGACACCCTGTTCCGCAGCCTCGATGCCCTCGAACAGCGCATCGAGGAGCGGGCCGAGCAGCTCGCCAGACCGCGGATTGTGGAGGCTGAGCGTCGGGCGGCCGCGGCCGAGCAGCGCGCCGAGCAGGCGGAGAAGGCGCACGAGCAGCGGTCGGGAGACCTGCGCCGCGAGCTGGTCCGGCAGATGGACGTGCTGGAGCGGAAGCACTGGCGGTTGTGGTGGCTGTCGCAGTACCTGCCGGGCTCGCTGCGCGCCCTCGTCACGCCGATGCCGCAGGCCCTGGCCGCGAAGCTGCCGGAGGACTGGCGGGCGATGACGGCCCGCCGCGCCTCCCCTGACTTCGACGAGGCCGCGGAGGCGGAGCTGCGGCTCCTGGCGCAAGGGATCGTGCTCGTCGTCGAAGGGCAGACGGCCGCTCAGTTCCAGCGGCGGATGCGTATCGGGTTCGCCACTGCGGGGAAGCTCCTCGATCGGATGGAGGAGCTCGGCGTGGTCGGCCCGATGGAAGGCCGGAAGCGCAAGGTACTGGCCGGCAGGGACGCGCTGCCCGATCTGCTCGCGCCGTACGGCTTCGCGGCGGACGAGGTGCGGCTGTGACCCGGCCGCTGCTGCCTGGGATCGAGCCGCGCACCCCGGAGGAGAAGGCCGCCCGCGAGCGGCACCAGGAGGCGCGTGACGTCTACTACGGGCTGCGCCGCCGCCTGGCCGCCCGCGCCTCCCACGACGACACCGCTTCCCCGTACGACCTGGTCGCGGACGCCTTGTTCCACGCGTTCGCCGACCAGATGTACGCGGCCCTGTCCTCGCCCGACTTCGCGTACCGGCTCCAGGAACGCGGGCTACGCATCGGCCCGGCCCTGGACGAAGGGGTGCCGCCGGAAGCGCCGGACGAGTGGGCGAACGACGTGCTCGGCTTCGGCGACCCTGACGGCAGCCCCGTAGACCCGATAGAGCTGATCGACCGACTGTACGCCGACGCATGGACAGCAGGTTGGGAAGCGCACGCCGCGGCGCTCCCGGCCGGAGAAGAAGAGGAACCGAATTGACGACCATCGACCGGCTGCCCGCCCGCGCCGTCCCCGCCCGACTCGTCCCCGCCGGCGGCGAGCTCGTCGCCGGCGACGTGGTCCGGGTGGACCCGATCCGGAACCCGTACCGCACCTATCTGGACAACCTGCGGTCAGCAGGGTCGAAGACGGCCATGGGCGGCTGCCTGGACCGGCTCGCCCGCATCCTCCGCGGCCAGCCGCTCGACGACCGCACCGTGTCCGGGGAGAACTTCCCCTGGCACGTCCTCCGTTACGAGCACACCAGCCGTCTCCGGGCGGAGGTGCTCAAGCAGGGGTGGTCCGCCGCCTACATCAACAAGCACCTCGTCGCCCTGCGCCGCGTGCTGAAGGAAGCGTGGCGGCTCGAACTCTTATCAGCTGAGGACTACCAGCGCGCCATCGACCTCGAACAGGAAGACGCCTCCACCCTCCCGGCCGGCCGCCATATCCCGGCCGCCGCACTGGCGCTGCTGCTCGCGGTGTGCGACGACCCCGACAAGCCCGCCGACATGCGGGACCGTGCCATGTTCGCTGTCCTCTACACGTCCGGGGTACGGCGCGAGGAGCTCGTCTCTCGCGACCTGGCCGACTGGGACCGCGAAACTAACAGCATCCGCGTGCTCGGCAAGCGCTCTAAGGAGCGCATGGCGTACGTGCCCGACGACACCGCCGCCCTCGTCGAAGAATGGCTCAGCGTGCGCGGCCGCACCCCCGGCGCTCTCTTCCCCTCCATCTGGAAGGGCGGACGGCTTCGTACGGACGCCAACGACCGGCCCGCCCGCATGACCGGGCAGGCCCTGCGCAAGATGCTGATGAAGCGCGTCAGCCAGGCTAAGCACCTCGACCCGGAGACGATGGGTAAGAAGCCGTTCCGGGCGCACGACTTCCGCCGCACCTTCATCGGCGAACTCCTCGACGCCGGCGTGGACCTGGCTACCGCGCAGGCCCTCGTCGGCCACTCCTCCCCAGCCACCACCGCCCGCTACGACCGCCGGCCGGAAGAGACCCGCCGCGCCGCGGTCAACCGGCTACGCTTGCCGAACCGCGCCACCCCGCCAGCCAACGACGAAAGGCCACAATGATGGGCGGCTGCCTCGACCCCACCCCGGAGATGGGACCGTTCACCGTCGAAGTGCGCGGCGAGTCGTTCTACCTCGGCTGCCACTCCGACTACCTCGCCGTCACGCCGGAACGCGGGTGGAGCATCCCCGCCGGCCAGGTGCCGGCCCTCGTCGCCGCGTTCGACCAGGTGCGCGATTTCCACGGCTACGCGGCCGCGCTCCAGGAGAACCAGGAGGGCAGCGCTCTGCCCGAGCACCGGGTGGAAGTGCGCGAGGGCCGCGTCCACGTCCACGGGCTCAGCTATGCCTACCTCGGCGACGCGTCCACCCGGGAGTGGCCGTATCGGACCCTTGAAGTGGAGTACCGGTATGTGCAGGCCCTCCAGGACGTCATCACCGCAGCCGCACAAGGAACCCCAGCGTGAGCAGCAGCTCCGCCCGCTGGCAGATCGAGAAGCACGCCGACCCCGGCGACGTGTTCGCCCCTGGCGCGTTCGACAGCCAGATCGGTAAGCAGATCCCCGTCATCCTCGGTGCGCAGGGCACCCTGCTAGGCACGCTGGTCGAAGCCGAAATAGCCGACGACGGCCGCACCGCCACCCTCACGGTCGAGACTCTCGCCCCCGTGTACCCGGAGAGAGGAGGCGCAGCGTGGAACATCGAACCGAACGCCTTGCCCAGGCTCGCCTCTGGGCCCGGGACTTCTGGCTGACGTTCCGGCTCGTGCGCGACCCGTTCTGCGGCGACCTCCGCCATGAGCTACGGGCGCGGCGTATCTTCGCGGCCGAGATACGGCGCCGTATGCGGGCAGACGCGCTCAGCAGGCGTGACACCAGATGATTCGCTCGCCCTATCTGCGGCGAAGCTGCACGACTTCCACGAGGGCGGCGAGATCGCCGACGTGTTCACGGACCTGAGCCACGGACCGGCAGTCGCCCAGCAGATAGCGCCGCTTGCCGTACCGGCGGAAGACCGTGAGGACCTGTCGGTCCTGGAGGATCTTGCCCTCGACCTCTATCCCGTCAATGCCCACCCACAGCCGCATAACCGAATCGTACAAAAGGTTTGATTTGGGTGTAATTCGGGCCAGGTTGATTGGAGGCAGACACTAACCGCAAGCCCGCCATATGGTCCCCTCTCCACTCAAGAGAGGAAGACCGTCCAATGACCGGTACAGCGCACCAGTGGGTAGCAGCCATTCGCGTCCCCATCACCGCTGAGCAGGCTCCCGCCGCCATCGCCGACAAGAAGTTGACCATTGAGACGAGCACCACCGTCCCCGTAGACAGGATCTTCTGCACGGCATGCCTAGGGCGGTACGGGCATCGACACACTGGCGCCTCCTGCCCCGGCCAAATCGGACGCAGACGCTAACCCGAACGCCCTCATACGGTCCTCTCCCCACTACGGAGAGGACCGTTTCTCATGCCCGGCCTGTTCCCCCTCAAGAAAACCCGCGCCCCCGACCGGCTCCACATGCAGTGGCCCCCGGCGCCCCCGCCGCCCCGCACGATCCCCTGGCATGTGATCACCCGCCAGTACTCCCCGAAATCCCGGCGCACCTTCCGCCGCATCCTCCTCGCTGCCAAGGCCCGCGGCATCCACGTCACCGTTCAGCACGACAACGGCAAGCTGTTTCGGCTCCACCTGCTCAAGCTCACCGGCACGCCAGCCGTCCTGGGGAGCTTCCGTAAGCTCCTCGACTGCCTCCACCCGCACCTTGGCCTCTGGTGGGCCCGATGAGCGGCGTCTTCCATGGGTCCGTACGGGCCTTCAAGCTTGGCCCCTCCGGCGCCAGCCCGACCGACGCGAACGGCTGGCAGGACATTGGTCTCCTCGACGTTGACGGCTTGTCCTTCGCGCCGGACCTCGTGACGTCGGCGGAGCGGCTGGAGACGTGGGCATCGCCCGGCCGCCTCGAGTTCACGATCCCGATCCGGATGATCCGCTGCTCGTGGTGGGCTCACCGCTTCTTCTACAGGCGACCGCATCCCGGGCAGCGGCGAGCCAAGACGCTCTATCAGCAGCGGGCCCGCCACCGGACGGGACGGCGCCGATGACCACGCCCGAGCTCGACGTCCGCGACCCCGCCACCACCACGCCCAGCTTCGATGTGCAGCAGGCGCACGACATGGTGGGCTGGCTCCGCAACGCCCTCACCGCCGCCCAGGTCCTGGCCGAACGCGCCGGCGGCGCCCCCGCCGTCTGGCACCTCCAGCCCAGCAGTCACCAGTTCGTGAACCTCGTACGCCGCCACCCCGGCAGCAGCATCGACCACGTCGTCACGTGGGGCGGACCGACCGGCGCCATGTCCCGGCCGGACGCCGAGCACGCCGCCCGCCATCATCCGCGGCACGAGCTCGCCATCGCCGACTACCACCTCGGGCTACTCGACCAGCACGCCGTACACGAGGAACGCATCTACCGATACGACGGCGATCAGCGCCTTCTCGTCCCGTATGCGACCTGCGCCTACTGCGACACCGGCAACCCGGCCGAAGCCCCGCACATGGGCTACCCATGCCCCACCATCCGAGGCCTTCTCCGCGCCCACCGCGACCTACCCGGCTTTAACCCCGAATGGACTGAATAGTGACCATGGCCGTAGATCCGATCGCCGCCGCCCGCCATGACCTCGCCAAGACGGAGCGGATGGTCCACGCCATCCTCGCCGAGCCTTCCGGCAACGTCATCGACAACGCCGCCGTGAGCACCTTCATGCAGGACGGGCCCGGCCTGCTGCTGCGCATGGTGGCCACCCACCACGAGCTGCTCGACCAGCTCGAAGCCGCCAGGGCGCGGAACAAGGTCTCCGCCATGAACTACGCCGACTGGATCGACGGCAGCCAGCATGAGCGGCCGCTCCCGAACGGGCCCCGCGAGGAGCTCATCCCCGGGCTGGAGGCCGCGGCCCGCACTGTGTGCGGCCCGTTCCCTGACCCCAAGCCCGGAGTGCGCCGCTGGTTGGAGCAGCTCGCCGACCACTGGCAGCACGATACCGACGATCCGCCCCTTCTGCCGTCGCACCTACGCGTCATGGTCGCCGAGTCGTGGGTGTCCTGGGCTGCGCGCGCCGACATGGACGTTCGCACGGCCGGCCTGGAAGCCGGGAAGCTCCACACGACCGGCCCCATGAAGGTCATGTTCCACGCCCGCTTGTGGGACGGCACGCAGATCGACAGCAGCGAACGCGACACCCCCACCGACGCCGAGCCGGAGGCGGCCGCAGATGTCGAGTAGCGCCCCGACCCCGGCCCGGCAGGGCGCCAGACCCACGCACACGGTGCACGACGAGGCCACTGAGGACTTCAGCGCCAGCCGATACGTAGAGCGCACCCTCTTGGCCGATGTCGAACGGAACGTGCAGCGAGTCTTCCTCTCGCGCGATGAGCTCGACGACCTCGCCGGCTGGAACCCGACCGGCCTGGCCCCGTTCTTGCGGAACGTCGGCGTCCTCGACGCCCAGCTCACCATCGCCACTCACCTGCGCGCCCTCCGCGCACGTCCCCGCCGGCACGTCCCCCCGGCGCTGTACCCCACCCTCACCAGCCTGGAGACCTCATGGCCACGCACGACATGCTGACCGTCATCTGCGCCTACGACAACGCCGAGACCGAGACCGTCCGCCGCGACCTCGGGCTGCGCGCCGACCAGGTGATCGAAGCCACCGACGCCGAGCGGCTGGCCGGCATCTGTGTGCTGAACCTGCGCGTCGTGGAGACGCCACGCTTCCTTCAGCGGCCGGACGCCGGAGAGATCCGCAAGGTCCTCCATGGGGTGAGCCAGCCGTGCGTGAATGTCACCCGCGCCACCCACGAAGGGGAAGGCCAGCCCGCCCCGCACCTGCGCGGCGGCACGCCTACACGCCTGAACGACTCCCGCCTGCCCCGGCGCGACCCTGGCGGCACAGCGGTCGCCAAGGGGAGGGTCACGCGGGAGCAGCTCCGCGACCTCCTCGATAGCGGGTACCCCGCTGACGAGATCGCCGACATCATCGCCAGCAGCATGCACCTGGGCTTCCCGGACCACCCCGTGGTGCAGGAAATCCTCCAGCGGCGCACGGCTGCATACAAGGCCTACATCGCGGACGGGCTGGGCGAGACCGCCGAGCAGGTCTACAGCGTAGAGAAGGCGCGAGCGCTCATCGTGCACATCGAGCGGATGGCGGAGGAGTACGCCGACCGGCCGCTCCTGGCCGCCCGCCTGCCCAAGATTCTCGCCGAAGCCAGCCCTGGCGCGTACGTGGCCACCGTGTACGGCGTCCGCATCATGGTCGAGCCGGAGAAGGCGCCCGTCATCGCCGAGCAACACGGCAACCCCGGCCAGCACGCCACGTACAAGGAGCTCGTCGAGCACGCCGTTCCGACAGGGACACGGCCCGACCGGATTGCCCGGTACCTCATCCCCAACACGGCCGACGACGAGCCGATACGCCAGCACGCGGAGAAGCTCGCCAGGCGCCACGTGGCCGAGCAACTCGGCGAGCAACACGTCCTCATCCACCTCACCCGCGGCGACCTACCCGATGGACAGTGGCCGCTGCCCGCGGACATGGGAGCCGGCCTGGTCCTCGTGCTCGGCGTGACCGTCCGCGCCATCCCCGGCGCGATCCGACAGATCGTGCTTCGCCCCGGGCTTGGTCTCCCGCCCGGCTGGATCGGCAAAGAGGAAGGCGTGTGGCGGCCGCGGCCGTGCGCGGACGATCTGGTGCTCCCTCGCGTGCGCAGCACGATCCTGGGCGTGGAGACCGGCAAGGTGTCGGGCGTGGACTTGGGCTGCGCCCGGCCCACCGGCCGGATTGAGGTCAACCGGGAGGGCGGGATCGCTGAGGTGTGGGAGGTGACCCTGTGACCCCTTTGAAAACGGAGTACGCCAGAAACACGCCGCGTGGTGTAGGCGCCTGACGTCAGCGCTCCCGCCAACCGTGCTGGCGAATCGAGCGGCCCTTCACGGGGAGCGGTAGATAGCTGTCACCGCGCCGGTAGTGACACGCGCCCACCCGCATTGATTACTTAGAGTTGCAATTCACCACTGTGAGTAATGAGTGTTTCGGGTTGGAGAACCATGCCTGCGTTGTTCCCCGTGCGGCGCACCCTGACGGCCGTCGCGGCACTCCTAGCCGCCACCCTTGCCAGCGGAAACGCCCCGGCCACCGCCGCGGCACGGACGTCACCCGCCGCGGCCGTCGAAGGGCCACTGCTGCAGGAGGCGGTGCAGGGCCTGCCGGTGGACGTGGAGGACCGCACCGGCTACAAACGCACCTCGTTCAAACACTGGATCGACGTCGACCGCGACGGCTGCGACACCCGCGCGGAAGTCCTGATCGACGAGGCGACCACCCCGCCGGACATCGGCCCCGGCTGCGCGCTGACCGGCGGAACCTGGAACTCCTACTACGACGACCAACTCGTCGATGCGGCGTCCAAGCTGGACGTCGACCACCTGGTGCCGCTGGCCGAGGCGTGGGATTCGGGCGCCCACGCCTGGGACGCCGCCCAGCGCCAGGCCTACGCCAACGACCTGGACGAGCCGTGGCACCTGGTCGCGGTCACCGCCCGCAGCAACCGGCAAAAGGCCGACAAGGACCCCGCCCAGTGGCTGCCCCCGCACGAGCCGGCCCGCTGCCGGTATGCGGCCGAATGGACCGCGGTCAAACTCCGCTGGCACCTGTCAGTGGACCCCGTCGAAAAGGACGCCCTGGCCGCCATCGCCCGCACCTGCCCCGACCAGCCGCTTCCCAGCCCAGACCGCTGATCCCTGCAACCCCGATCCACCTGACCGCCGGCCCTCCGGCAGCCGATCCGGCATCACCCGGGGCCGCGCCCCGGTCTCCGGCAGGACCACGCCCAGGCCGCCCCGTACATCCCAGGGGACCGCCAATAACGTTGCCGCCGACCACACGCCGGGACGCAGGCCGGCCTCGCCGCAAGCCGAGCACGACCCCGACCAGCTCGCCTCAGCCGAGCAGATAAGGAGATCACGATGAAGTACCTCGCACGCCTGGCAGCCACGGCGGTGGCCGCCCTAGCGATCGGCGCGGTCGCCGGCACATCGGCACCCGCCCAAGCCGCCACCCCCGTCCGCGCCGCCGCGGAGGACACCTTCTCCTTCGTCGGAGCCGGGCCGACGCCCTCTCCCAAAGACATCACCATGCACTGGCGCGGCACCTGCCAGCCCGACGCGTGGATCCACGTCCTCATCACGGGGGAACACTGGGGAGGCAGGATCGAAACATCTTGCGGCCCTGAGGGAACCTTCACGGGCAGCATCATGATCTACGACTACGAGGACAGGGGCTTGAGGTTCGGACAGGCCTTCACCTACAGAGCCCACGTGCTGGACAACTCCGGCGGCGCTACAAGCCATGCCGGGCAGGCCACGCTGCACTGATGTAAACCCGCACGATTGCCCTGGCGGGCCGGGGCGCCCCGGCCCGCCCACGCGCCCGGCCCAGCTCGGCATCGGTCGGCGTGACGTTCTCCGCCAGCTCCCGCGCCGAGACCACCCAGCTGCCGCCCGACCTGGTCCACCTCGACCACCAGCCCGAATAGCAGGCACATTTCTCCGTTCATCTCCCTGCGCGATCCGGCTACCGCGGACGGATGATGAGGAGAGGCTTGCCGGGGTGACCGCCCTCTTTAGAGCTCGCTGAAGAAGGCAGCACTCACACCGACGTTGTGGTGGGTGGTGAAGAAGTGCTTCTGCGCTGCCTGGACGAACTCTTGCCGCGAAACGCGGCCGTCCCTGTCGGGGCCGAGTTGGCGGAAAGCATCCGCCGCGTGCAGGTCGTCGGTCCCCCAGACTCTGCGGAGGAGGTTGACGAACTCGTCTTTGGCGATCTCATCGCCGCCGTCGTTGGCTATGGACTGGAAGATCGAGTCAGCGGCGCTCTGGATTGTGTCTTCCTGGCTTGGGCTGAATTCAAGCTGGCTCTGGGCCTCGATGAAGGCATCCCTCCACAGGCCATCCTCGTCCCCGCCCGAGAGACCCACCAGCTCTTGCCAGTACATCTGGTAAAAGGACTGGATGCCAGGACCCCCCTCGAAGCGGTCGATGAGAACCTGGACGTCCGACCAAGTTATGCGACCGTCGCGGTCAGAGTCGAAGGTGTCGAAGGCCCGCTCATACTTTTCCCTGTCGCGATCAGAAACCATGTACCCGATCCTTTCGGGGCTGTCGGTCCCGCACTGTCACGAGATGATCATCTGGAGCCTAGCCGGGTCCAGCCGAGATACGGGAGACCGGCCATGAGTCGATCTTGACTGCGGTTCCGCTGTTCCTCAACCCCGACCTTCGCCGGGGGAAGGTTATGACGATCGATGGGCCGCCTCCTGCGGAGGATCTCCACACGCCCACGCGCGTGTGCGATCGGCCCCCATGCGGGGGCATTGTCGGGCCTGGTTCGGAACTGGCATGCTCGCAGCCATGATCAGACACAGCAATCACGGCGGCGGCTGGGTCCCGGCTGGCGACACAGGCGGCTGGCTCCCCCACAGTGTCGGCGGCGGCGTACGCCACACGGGCGGCATGAGGTTGGGCAACTGATCGCTTACCGTCTCGGTCAGAGGCGGTCTGCGCCGGGCAGCTCGGTGTTGGGGCAGCCCTGCGCGATCTCGGTCAGTGCGGCCTTCTCTTGGACATCCACGCTGAGGCGCCAGCGCCGTTTGATCCCGGTAACGGCGCCCGCTCGGCGAGGTGGGTGGTGTCGTTATGCGTGAGCAGCATCCACCGGGGCAGGCCGCCTTCTACCCGTGGGGGAATGAGCTGCCAGCGAGTGACAGCGGTGTTGTCCACCATGACTTTGATCGGCATGCGCTGGTTCGGTGGGCCCCCAAGGAAACGGTGGAACGCCGCTTTGACGGTTTCCGCGTGACCGACAACCACGGCGGGCAGCGCGGTGTCGATGATCGCGTCGAGGGCCGTCCAGGTGCGTTGCAGATACGCCGGCCACGGTTCGGCTCCCGGCAGGAGCGGTTCGTCCAACCGGGTCGAGGGGTCGCCAGGGAATTGGTCGAGAATCTCTTCCCAGGGGCGGCCGTCGCCGTCGCCGTAGTCCGGGTCGCGTAGGTCGGGTACTTCGGTGACGTCGACGTTGAGGGCGGCGCCGACGATATCGGCGGTCTGCCGGGCACGCCGGCTCGGGCTGGCATATATGGCGGGTGGTGCTTGGCCGAAGCTGGTCTGCCGGGCCAGGTGCGCGGCGAGCTGACGGGCCTGCCAGGTGCCAAGGTCGGTCAATCCGGCACAGCCGTTCAGGCCGCCGGCGACGCCGGCCGCGTTGGAGTGGGCGTGGCCGTGCCGGATGAGAATCAGGTGAGGGTGCATGAGGTGATGTCTACGCGCAGAAGCGGTCCCGCGTCTGGGAGAACACGCTGTCGGTGGCGCCGAGTGCCTCCCATACCGCCGGGTCGTGCAAGCTGGGGGCGCGCAGGTCGGCATCGAGAGTCAGGTCGCGGTGGGAGGGCACGCCGATGATGAACATGCTGGCAGCCCGTGCCGCGGTTGTACCGGTGGCGGAGTCTTCGATGGCGATGGACCGGGCCGCCTCCACGCCGAGCATCATGCAGGCGTGCAGGTAGGGGGCCGGCGATGGTTTGGGCGCACCTGCGGTGACGCAGTCCACGACCGCGTCGAACGCCGCCCGGATGCCGATGCGTTCCAGGTAGCCGGTGACGATTTCGACCGGGGTGTTGGTGGCGATGGCCAGCGGCCGGGTGCCGTGCAAGGCGGTGACGAGTTCGACCGCGCCAGGCCGGGCGTTCACGCCGGTACCGACGTTGTCGCATACCAGGGCGTAGATGGTGCGGCCGAGTTGGTCGGGCGGGGCGGGGTGGCCAAGAAGGTCAGCCAGGGCGTGGCCGAGCTCGCTCAGTTGCAGGCCGACCAGCCGGGTGCGGGCGGACGGGTCGAGGGGGACGCCGTAGTGGTCGAACAAGTGATGGTAGGCGCGGTTCCAGGACGTTTCGGTATCTACGAGGGTGCCGTCGCAGTCGAAGACGACCGCGTCATGGGGGATGAGCATGGGGACCTTCCCGCAGATCAGTGGGTGAACAGGGTCGCGGCGGCGCAGGACAGCAGGGGGAAGCGCGGGTCGTCGGGGGCGGTGAGCTTTTCGGATGGCAGCTCACCGGCGGCGTAGCCGGTAAGGAACGCCAGGCAGGTGGCGAGGTTGCCGTGGCCGGTGACGGTCACTGGGCCCGGCCAGTGGGTGAGCAGGTGTTTCAACCCGGACGGGGTGACGCGCCACAGGTCGCTGTCGGGGGCGCCGCAGGAGATGCGGCTGAGGGCGGGTGCGGCGAGCAGCAGAGTTCCGCCGGGCCGCAGGGCGTTGCGCATGTTGTCCAGCGCGGTTGCCGGTTCGGTCAGGAACTGAAGCGTCTGGGTGCAGATGATGCAGTCGAAGGTGCCAGCGGGCAGGCTGAGCGGCTGGCACAGATCGGCGATGAGGGTGGCCTCGGGGTTATTGGGGTCGATGTCGATGACGGTGACGCCGCTCAGGTGTCCGGCGGCGAAACGGCGAGCGTAGGTGTTGTCCTTGATTTCGGCGACGTGGCCATGGATTCGGTTGGCGTGGCGGGCGAGAAAAGCGTCGATGTAGAGGCGGTCGACGGGAGCACCGCGGTCGTAGCCGTAGAAGTCGCTGACGGGTTCGGCGGGCAGGTCCATCACAATGGCTCTCCTCACGCGAGGTCGGATCGGTGGAGGGCGTGCAGGCTGACGTGCAGGTCGGCGGCGAGGCGGGCCAGGCGCTGCTGGCGGGCGGCCATCCGCTGGTGGGAGCGGAGTTCCCGGCCGCAGATCAACGCTGCGGCGAGCCAGAACGCCGCCTGATGCCACGGGTCGGCGGGGATAACGTCTCGCAGGCGGGCCTGCGCCTGGGGGTGGTCGCCGAGCAGTACCCACAGCTTGGCCTGGTCGAAGCCGGGAGGCCGCCAGGCGGTGAACTCCAGGTCGATGAGCGCCACGGCGTCATCGTGGAGCAGGGCGTTGCCCAGGTGGGCGTCGCCGTGGGCGATCCGTAGGGTCAGTCGGTGCGTGACCTGGTGGTGCAGGCGGGCCACGCACGCCAGATCATCGGGGGTGAACAGCGGACCCAGACGGGCGTACTGGGCGGGGTAGTCGTCGTCGACGGGGAAGATGCCGCCGGTCGGCCGCCAGGCGTGCATCCGCGCTAGGCAGGCGAGCAGCAGGTCGACCCGCTCGGGCGGTGGTGGGGTGGCCGGGTACCTGTCCGGGCCGAGCGCATCGCCGGGCAGCCGGGTCACGACCACGATCGGTGTTTCGGGGTCGGCGGCGACCAGCTCGGGGAGAGGAACCGGCGGGGGCCCGGCCGCCTCCAGGGCCCGGTAGACGGCGATCTCGTGGAGGCACCGCTGGACCCAGAACGGCCGCCGGTCGGTCGGCTGCTTGGCGATCACCGGGCGGGCGCCGAGACGGCCGGGTAGCAGCAGGCTCGTCTCGGTCCGGATGGCTGGCTCCTCGCCGATGACGCCGGGGCACAACCGGTGTAGCCGCTGTCGCAGGGCGGCTTCCTCGCAGGCGGCGGGCACGGTGGCGGGCACGGTGGCGGGCGGGGTGGTCATTGCTGCCCGCCGGTGGTCGTGGTGACGAGCGGCAGCAGGCACCGCCACGACGGGGGCGGCGGGGCGGTGGTGACGGCCAGCCCGTCCAGGAAGGCCGACGTTGCCTGCACCACCTCGGCCAGGGGCTGGCCGCCGTCCAGGAATAGGCACCGCTGTGGCGGCACCTGTCGCAGGTAAAACTCATAAGCCTCCCGCATGAGGGCCTGCACTCCGGGATGGGCCAGGTGGGCGGCCACCGGGCCGCGCCACTGCTGTCGCGCCGCTACCTGCTCGGGGGTGATGGTCAGGTGGACGTAGCCGTCCGGGACGAGGATGCCGCCGCGCTCGGCCGCCTGGGTGAATAGGGCGATGGCGTGGATGGGGTCGCGGGGGACGGCCAGAGCCGCCATCGCGTGCTCGAACGCGATCAAGGTCAGAGGGCTGCGGTCGCACACCACCACGGCTCCGGCAGCCCGGTCGGCCCGGCTGTGCTCGACCATCAGAAAGTGCTCCAGCGCTGCCGTGACGCTCGCCTCATCGGCCGGCGGAAACGGCGGGAGGGCGGTCACGTCGGCGTACTCCGGTGCAATCGTGGCGCCGAATCGGTCGGCGAGCGCCCCGGCCAGGGTGGTCTTGCCGGCGAAACAGGGGCCCTCCAACCCCACGACAACGCGGCCCCGCTGAGGCGTTCGATGATCGTCATCATGCATTGACTTATCTCCCTCGCGTGTAGTGATGCGGCTGATACGTTGTGGTCCGCGTGAGCCGAGACGTGACCGGAGGGAACCGTGGTGAACAGCTTGTCTACGGTCAGCACATCCCCTGACCTGCGGGTACTGACTACGGTGTGTGAATCCTTTGGGCTTGGTGCTCCCACCGGCATCACGGCGATCGCCGAAGGGCTGATGAACCGCAACTGGCGCGTCGACGTCGGCGACGTCAGCGTCGCGGTCAAGCAAGTTCTGGACGTCAGCGCCGACCAAGCCCTCTTCCAGCACCGCGCCACGGCGGTGCTGGCCGCGGCCGGGCTGCCGGTTCCCGCCCCGCTGGCCACGGCCGACGGGCAGACACTGCTGCACCTGGGTGAGGCGGTGTTCGCCGCCGTCGCCTGGGTGGACGGCGAGCACCTTCCCGGAACCCGGTGGAGCCTGGCGCAGTGCCGCCAGGTCGGCGAACTGCTCGGCCGCATCCACGCGGGCCTGGCCCAAGCGCTGCCCGAAGGGGTGGGTGCGATCCAGCACCGGGTGCCGGACGGGTCCAAGGCCAAAGCCGGACTCGACCGCTACCAGGCGTTGATCGGCGAGCGCCCCCACCTGGACGACTTCGACCAGTTCACCCGCACCCAGCTCGACGCCCGGCGTGAGCTGCTGGAAAACGTGGGTCACCTGCGCCCTGATGACAGCGCCGACCTGGAGCCGGGCGGGTACGTTCACGGCGACTTCCACGCGCTGAACTTGCTGTGGCGTGACGGGCAGGTGGTGGCGGTGCTGGACTGGGACCGTATGGGACGGCGGCGCGCCTACGCCTACGAGCTGGCCCGTTCGGTCACGCTGATTTTCAGCGACGCCACCACCGGTGTGGTCGATGTGCTGCGGGCGGCGGCGTTCGTCGCCGCCTATCGCGGGGTCGTCTCGGTGGGTGATGAGCAGGTCCTGCACGCGGTGCGCCGCCTGTGGTGGGAGCGGGTGTGTGACCTGTGGCAGTTGAACTGGCATTACGAGCGGCACGACACCTCCTGCGATCACCTGTTCGTCTCCGCCAGCGCCATGCTGGAGTGGTGGAGCGCCAACCTGGAGTTGGTGGAGCAGACTTTCACCAGTCGGTGATGGGCGGCTGGCCGACCGTCGCGCACACCTCGTTGAGGAGTTGCTGCACCTGACCGTCCGGCAGTCCCCGGGCCGGGGTGTCGGTGAGGAAGCGGGCGCCGCGCGCCAGCCCTTCCCGCCATGCCTTGCGCCGGGCCGGTCGGGGCGGCACCGTCGTGACCGTCTGGGAGTAGACCTGGCCGTCGATGACGAACTCCTGCCACACCCGAACCGCCCACCGGTGGCCCGCCTGCGGGCTACGCCACGCCCAAAAAGCGAAGAAGCTTCCCACCATCTCCGGGTGGAACCGCTCGTCCGGCACCCGATTACCGGTGTCGTCGGCCGGTTGACGGGCCAGGTCGATCAGCTCCGCCAGGGTGCGCCCCACCCCGGGCAACCTCTCGTCCCCGGTCCGGCCAGGCGGAGTGAACCTGCCGGCGGCGCCGAACTTCAGGTGCGCCGCACCTAACCGCGGGTCCGGGCAGTGGTAGAGGGTGTAGCCGGCGTCGGTCAGATCAGCCGACAGGTACAGGTGCTCCGGGTAGGCGCTGCGCCAGGCGGAGACGTCGGCGCATCCGCCGATGGCCGCGAGCGCGCCAGCGTCCATGAGAGCCGTCCCGGCGATCACCTGCACCGGCAGCGGCGCCACCACAGGACCGCCGGCCAGCAACGGCGGATCCGGCAGGTAAGCATCCGGCCAGGCGTGAAAGCCCGCCCACAGCCGCGCCTGCCCCAGCTCCAGGCGGCCGAGCTCACCGGCCGCGACCACGTGGCGGGGCCGAAGGTCGCGATAGTAGAACGGCAACATCACCGCGGCGACGGCCGGGTCCTGGCGCTGAAGCCGCCCCATCACGTGCGCGGCACCGGCCACCTGGTCGGGGGCAGACACACAGTCGTCGTCGCTGAACAGCACCCACCGACCCCGGGCGGCATCCAGGCCGGCGTTGCGGGCGGCCGTCACGCCGCGCCGCACGCTGAGCCGTACGACACGCACCGGCACCTGGGCGGCTTTGTGCTGGTAGGAGCGCAGCACTGCGGGGGTGTGGTCGGTGGAGCCGTCATCGACCACGACGACCTCGCCCAGGGCGGTGCCGTGCTGGGCGAGCAGACTGTCCAACGCCCAGGCCAGCGGGTTGTCCGCCAGCCGGGTGGCTGGGTCGTGCGGGCACCGGTTGTAGGTGGCGATCACCGCGCTGACCGACCCGTCCAGGTCGGGGTGGCGCAGTGCGCGGGTGAAGTCCGGGCCGGCGGCAAGAGCGGCGAGCGCTTCGTCCAGGCCGCTGTCGACGTGGGTCGTCATGTCAGCGCTCCGTCTTGTCGTGCCGGTACGTCGTGCCACGCACGGCCCGGTCGGCGGCGCTGACGCAGCACCACCACGGGCCCGCGCTCGAGGTAACGGCGGCACCGAGCATCCCCACCAGCGCTTGCGCGCTCCAGGGCACATGGGTCCGGGTAGCGGGATGGGCGGCCATCAGCGCCAGCGGGACCGCGGCGTAAAGGATCAGCGCGGCGGCGCTCGCCGCGACCGCACCGCGGCGGCGATCGAGCAGCGGCAACGCCAGCGCGGCGGCCACGGCGGGCGACTGGCTCAGCCACAGCCCTCCCCGGGCCAGCCCCTGCACCGTCAGGCCAGCCCGCCGCCACCGCGTGCCGAGCCCTTGGCGTGCGGCCAGCCCCGCGAAGGCCGGGTATTCGGGGTAGGACCAAAACCACTGCCGTCCCTGCCGGACCAGGGCGGGCACCGAGGCGGGAGTTTCGGCCAGCTCCAGCAGCGGCAGCGCCTCGATCGGCGTGCCGGCCGCGCAGGCGAGGTAGCCGAACGCCAGGTCCTCGTTCATCGTCTGCACCGGCAAGCCACCACGGGCGGTGAACTCATCAGCGCGGATGAACAGGCCATGGCCGACGCAGTGCGCCAGATGCGGCCACCGGCTCCCATGGCGCGCGTGGCGGGCCTGGCGGCGGAGCCGGGGAATCTCCCGGGCCAACGTCCAGCGGGTTTGCAGCAGGCCCGCTCCGGCGGCCACCAGCCTCCCCTGGGCCAGGAGCTGCGGCACGTTGGCCGTGAAGATCGCCGACTGCTGCACCACCCGTACCTGCTCATCACCGCTCACCCGGGCGGCGAGAGCGGCGATGGTGTCCGGGTGCGGGCGGGAATCGGCGTTGTAGAGCGCCACCCACACCTGCTCCTGCGGCACACCGGCCGCGGCCAGGTGGTGGATCTCGCCGTGGGCGGCGTAGTTGACCTGGTGGGCCATCGTCCCGCCGGGATCGGGGTAGTCGTAGTGCCGCGCCGCGACCCCGGCGGCGCGCAGCTCAGCCACCAGGTCGGCGGCGAGCTCGTTCGTGCTGCGCACCTCGGGGAACCGGCCGCGTTCGGCGTGCTCACGGGCGGTGGTCACCACCGCCAGCGACACCGCTGCCGGACACGCCTCGGCGAGCTTTGCGAAATAGCGCAACGCCTCAGCGATGATCCGCTGCTCACGCAACATCGGCAAGATCACCACCACGTGAAGCGGCACCCCACCCCCGACCGGCCGCCTCTGCCCGTCTTGCAACCAGGCCAGTGACCGGGCGGTGTTCCACGACCCGGCCGTCCCGCGAGCCGCCATCGCCACCGCGCCCGCCCAGCACACCCCGGCCAGGAGCCGGCGCCCGCTCATACGATCACCCGGCCCAGCCGCAACACCTGAAAGGCTTCCCGGTAGCCGCCCACACTCATCGCGCCCCGATACCCGGGAAGAAACCGGGCGGCCTGGCCGATGTAGTCGGCCTGGCCATCTCCCTTGGCGGCCGCGCTCTGCGAGCCGTACTGAGCCAGCGCCGCAGTGCGCTGGTCGAGCACGGGCGTGATGTCTTCGCCGTACTCCGGGTGACTGATCGGTGTCCACACCTCGTAGCCGAGGATCGTCTCCACCCAGTGCGGCCTCACCCCGTGCTGCGGGTAGTTGCCGCTGCCCGCCATGCCGGCGGCCCGCCAGCACAGCTCGAACGCCGCCCGATGGTCGTAGGGTTCGCGCGGGTGCGGCAGGTACAGCAGCCGCGGACGCCTGCGCCGCAGCAACTCCATCACCGTGCCCATCTGAGCCAGATCGGCCGGCGAGATGCTTCCGTCACCGATGCGTAGAAACTCCACGTTGTCCGCGGGCATGCCCAGGACGTCGGTGGCCGCGCGGGCTTCGTCTTCACGCAGCGGTCCGAGCCTGTCCGCCGACATGGTGGGGCTCGCGTGCTCACCGGAGGTCAGGTAGGCCACGCCGGTGCGGCGGCCCGCCGCCAGGTGGTTGATGATGCTGCCACCGCACCCCAGCACTTCGTCATCAGGGTGGGGTGCGATCACCAGAACATCGAGTTCGTCCAAGGTCGTCTCCTCGGGGATCGCCGTGTGAGCTGTCATCGCTCACAGAACCCCCGGAGGGCATAGGCGGTGAAGACGGCGAATCGGCCATCTTCGCCGCCGACCCCAAGGCGGTGCCAAGACCGCCGCGAGGGGGCGCGTACCGGCTGTGGGGTAGGCGGAAAGTAGGCGAATCCTTGCCGGGCAACGACATCCGCGAAGAACACGGTTACGCTCCGGGCAGGGGTCGCCCTACGCCAGGAGGTAGCTCGTGGCCCATACCGGTGACGACGGCCCCGCCCGCAACCACAGCCTCATCTACTGGCAACAGCAGGCAGGCCTGAACAACTGCCAGCTAGCCCGAGAGCTCCAGGAATTAGCGGATGACAAGAACGTGCATCCCGATGCTCGGCGCGTACGCGCCTGGCGGCACGGTGAACGACCCCGCGACCCGGTCCCCGAGCTTTTGCTGGAAGTTCTACGCCGCCACGTCGGCCAGCAACTCACTCTCGCCCACATCGGCCTCGACCCCGCCGCGCCGGTGACCGCGTGGCCGGGTACCCCCTGGGTATCGACACACACGGTCACCGAGATCATCAACTGCACCAGGAGCGACCTCATGCTCGGCCGCCGCGACGTTATCAACCACAGCGCTGCCGTCCTCACCGGCGACGACCTGCTGCGAGCCATCCAGCCCTGGACGACAGCCACCCCCGACCCCCTCGACATCCCCTCCGGCCACAGCCACAGCCGCATCGGGCTTCGTGAGGTCACGCAGATCCACGCCGTCACCGCGGGCCTGCGCGAGCTGGACAACCTCCACGGCGGCGGCCTGGCCCGCGAAGCGGTGATCGGACAACTCACCTGGGCGGCGTCCCTGCTGAAGGACGCCACCTATACCGAAAAGGTCGGCCGTAAGCTGTATGCCGCCGTTGGTGAGCTGGCCAGCGTCGCCGGTTGGATGAGCCACGATTGTGGTATGCACGCCGCTGCCCAGCACTACTTCCTGCTGGGCCTGCGCGCTGCCAAGGAGGCAGGTGACGCCAACCTTGGCGCGCATCTGCTCAACTGCATGGCCCGTCAAGCCGGCCACCAGGACCGGCCCCAGGACGCTCTCGAACTCGTCCACCTGGCCCTGTATGGGGCCCGCAACTCTGCCACGCCGACGGTTCGGGCCATCCTGCATAGTCTCGAAGCCCGCTCCTACGCCGTCATAGGACGACCCGACTTCGACCGGGCGGCGGGCCTGGCTGAAGACGCCTTCGCGCACAGCACTCCTGCGGATGACCCGCCATGGGTGGGCTTCTTTGACGCCAGCGAGTACTACGCCACTCTCGGCGTGTGCTACCAAATTGCCGCCCGCCAAGGCCAGCCGACCCACGCGACCCGCTCCATCAACATGATCGAACAAGCGATCACCCTGCGAGCTGACGGCCGTATCCGCAGCAAAACCTTCGACTTGATCGGTCTGGCTCGGGCGCACCTCGCCGCCGATGACCCGGACGGCGCCGTCGCCGCCACCAACTCCGCGCTGGAGCTGATGGCCTTCGTGGACTCGACACGCGTCCAGGACCGACTTCGAGAACTACTCGACGAAACCGCACCCTACGCGGGCACATCGGCATTGGGTGACCTTCAAGCGAGGATCACGACCCGTCTGGACGCATAACGACCGAGTCGACTCGCTGCATGTGGTCCTGGGGCCAGCGCCACAGCAGTCACTACCTGCTGGCCGGGACCTGAGTCGTTCAACCGCACCCACGCGCTCGATTGAGTGCCGAGGTCAGGACTCTTCACTGGGCTCGCTCGGGAGGCAATTTGACGCCGGCTGCTCGGAGCGCCTTGGCGCGGTGAGGCAACATTTCGCCCCTGCGGTAGCGGGCCCTCTCTTGAGATAGCCATCGGCCGAGGGTGAGCTTCTCGGGGGACGGGGTGACGTACTTCTGCGGTACATCGACGCTTCCTTCGTGCGTGCGCTTGTAGACGTACAGCGCTTGCAGGTAGCGGTTCCAGCGGTACTCAAGGGCGTCCCAGATGAAGCCGCGGCTGTCGAGCTGCTTGATGTCTTCGCCGGGCACGCGGCCCTCCTGGCGGCGCCTCCGCAGGCCGGCGACCTTCCGGCCCAGCGGCCGGCCGTTGGGCCCGGGAGTGACGTACTCCTGCGGGACGTCCAGGTCACCGTTCTGTTTCTGGTAGTCGTCCAGATCGGCGAGGAACTGCTCCCACTCCGAATTCGGGACATGCCAGACCATGCCGTGGGCGGTCAACTCAGCGGCGAAGCCGGGATCAAGGGATCCTGCGTTGTAGCGGACACGGGTGTTGCCGACGATGGAGCCGAGCGGGTAGGGAGGATCGTCATCGGTGACGTACTGCTTGGGAACAAGCAGGTCACCGCGCGCCTCGCGGTACTTGCAGAGTTCGGAGATGAGGCGCCGCCGGTGGTGTTCGCGCAGGTCCCAGGCCATGCCGATAGCGTCCATTAGGGCGATCCATCGTGGCGAGAGGGTGTTGTTCTTCTTGTAGGTGCGCAGGTGGTGGAGCCAGTTGTCGAGCGGCAGACCGGAGGGTGTCTGCCAGCCGTCCGGCACCAGCAGGTCGCCGGCTTGGGCGTAGTACGCTTCGGCGGCGCCGTAGTACTCCTCCCAGGAGTGGGTGCTGGCGCGGATGGCCTGGACGGTGATGGCGGCGGCGAAGCCGTCCGGTACGGGCACGCCGGTGACGCGGAGCCACTCGAGTAGCGGCCGGTCAGGAGAGACCTTCGCGCCGGCGAGGAGGGAATCGTTGCCGAGTTGGCGGCGCAGCGTGCTGAGGTGGCTGGCAAGTTCCTCGTCGTGGGCGGCCAGGGCACCCACGACCTGCCACACCCCGGCGTAAGCCGAGGTGGCGAGTGCGGTTTCGGGGTCCTCGCCGGGTTCGAGGATGACCGGGACGATGATGGAGGCGGTCTTGGGGCCGGGCTGGTTGCCGCGCCGTAGTGCCCGGCCGATGGCCTGGATGGTGTCGATAGCAGAGGTGCGCCCGTCGATGAAGGCGACGGAGTCGACCGCAGGCACGTCAATACCCTCGCCGAGCACGCGCGAATTGGCGATGACGACCAGGCCGTCGTCGTCGGAGCGTAACCGGTCCAGAATCGTGCGGCGCTGGGCGAGAGGTTGGCCGCCGTGCACGTGCCCGGTCCACAGCTTGCTTGGACGTTCGTCAGGGTCCAGAAGGGTGGCGGCGTGCCGCAAGGTGGTGGCGAACCATTCGGCACCACTCACGCGGTTGTGGAAGGTGATCATGCGGCGGATGCCGTACTGGCGGGCGGCGCGCAGGACGGCGATTTGGGTGGCGAGCATGGAGGCCGACAGCGCCGACTTCCCGCCGCTTTGGTAGAACTCCGCAGGCTGCGGCGCGCGGGCAGCGGTACGAATCTGCTCACACGTCACGACCGGCGCTACGACCTGGTAGTTGGCCAGCAGGCCCAGCTTGGATGCGGCGGAGAACGAAAGGCGATATGCGGTCTCGCCGAAAATTTTCGCATCGTCCATGCTGACGACGTCGTCGCCGCCGCCCTGAAACACCCTCGGGGTGGCGGTCAGGTACAGGCGCCGGTCGGCGAGGACGTGCGCGTTGCTGTGGACGATGGCCCACGTCTTGTCCACGCGGCCGACGCTGCGGTGCGCCTCATCGCAGATGACCAGGTCCAACATCGGCAGGCCGAGCTCGTGCGCGGCGGCGATCACCGGCAGGCTGTGGTACGTGCTGGCCACGGTGACCCGGCCGTGGGCGGCGGCAAGCTCCACCAGGGCGGCGGCGTCGGAGGTGACGGCGGCTCGCTGCTCTTGCAGGTCGCCCTGATGCTCGTCCAGCACCTTCTGGTCGGAGCAGACGGCAATGACCTGGCCCAGCGCGGTGTCGCCGAGGACCGCGCGCCATTCACGGATGGTCTGGGTGAGCAATTCCAAAAACGGCGCCACGATCAGAACCCGGCTCCCGCCGGTGCGTTCCAAGAGCGTGCCGGCGGCGGCGGCTCCCATGCGGGTCTTACCAGTGCCACAGGCCATGACGGTAGTGGCGCGTTCCGCGCTGGTGAGCGCGGCCACCGTGGCGTCGACCGCTTCGTGCTGATGCGGCCACAGTTCATAGGCCCGCTTGTTGGTCATGGACGAGTTCATGCCTTCTGCGCGTGAGGGGAGAAAAGGAGGGTCAAGGTGGTTCGGGGCGCGGCCAGCCTGATATCGGCCGATGGCTGAACCCATGGGCCGTGTCGCAGGCTGATCACCCTGTCTGGGTGGATCAGTGCCTGCGCGCCGTACAGCGGCCGCGACCGCGTTCATGCAGGTTCATGGCGAGTAGCGGGTCGCCCCTGCTAGCCGGTGGCAGCGGCGAGATGGTCGGCTCTGCCGCTGCTGTGGAGTCCTGGCTGAGGCGCTGTAGTAGCTTGTCCAACCATCGCCATCGGGGCGCGCCGGTCGGGGGGACCCAGCCGTGGTAGCCCTCAGGGGAGACAGGTAGCCAGTCCATCGTGTGTCCTTCGCGCGGCCGGTTGTGGGGATGTGTCATGGGACGGCGGAGGGTTCGCGCCGTCCCACGACGCTGGCGCCCCGGCCAGGGCCATGCCCGGGCGGGGGTCGAGGGGGTTCGCAGCCCCGGCCTGGTCGGAAACGCTCGCGTTCGGGCCAGGCCGGGCGAGCTAGTTCGCGGAGTTCGCAGCGCGCCACATGAGCCAGAACTTGGTCCCATTCGGCAGGCTGATCGTCTTCAGCACCTGGTAGCCGAACCGCATGTACAGGTCGCGACTGCGCGGGCTGCTGGCCTCCAGATAGGCGGGGGTGTCAGGCCGCTGCGTGTGATGGTGGTTCAGCAGCGCCGTGCCCAGCCCACAGCCCTGGTAGGGCGGATCGACCGCGAGGAGCGCCAGGTGATCGTGGGGCGGCTCGGCTGGATGATGCTCCGCGAACAGCTTGTCCAAGAATTTGAAGTGGTCCACGTCATTGCCGGTGGCTGCTTCCAGGCGGAGATCGTAGTAACCCGGTTCCGGCAGCGGCTCGGTGCGGTCGAACCAGACCGCGACGGCGGCCGGGCCGGTGTTGGCGACGTGGAGCCGCACATCGCTGTCATCGCTGATGGGGCCGTCGTCGATGATGTCGACCAGGCCAAATAAGAGGGCGTGCTCCACGAGGATCCGGAAGTTGGCGGCCAGAACTGTGGGGCGGCGGCCCGCGTCCGGCACCAGCCAGCGCGCCGCATCCAGGTTGTTGAAGGCGGCGGCGATCAGGCGTGCAGTCGGCTCGATGTCGGTGATGCGGGCCTGGCGGATGATCGGGGGCATGGCGGGCGATCTCCTGCTTCTAGTTGAGGGGGGTGCTAGGGAGGGCGGCCTTGGCGCCCATCCCGATCCGGGCGTACATATCGGGCAGGACAGAGCGCAGGACGAGCCCGTACAGGACGCCGAGCGCGGCGACGTTCACATATAGCTGGGGCACGAAGTGGACGAGCCAGTGATCTTGCGGGACGCCGAGCAGGGTTGCGAAGTTGGTCGAGATCAGCGACACGATGGTGGCTAGGGCGCCTGTGGCCATCGCGGCGGGTGTCAGCGTGATGAGGCGCTGCCGGAGAGCCTGCCCGTGGGCGTGGCGGGCGGCGTAGAAGATGACGGCGATGGACGTGACGAAGATCAGCAGCAGCACGCCGAATCCGCCGGCGGTGCCGACGAAATAGAACAAGTCCACCAGCGGGTCCAAGCCCGCGATGGCGTAGGTGACGATCACGGCCAGGCCGAGCACGCTCTGCGCGATGGAGCCGACCAGGGGCGCCCCGCTGCGCGGCCGGGTCCGGCCGAAGGCCGCGGGCAGCAGCCGCTCGCGGCCGAGCGCGAACGCATACCGGGCGGTGGTGTTGTGGAAAGAGATCATCGCGGCCAGCAGACCGGTCACGAACAGCGCCTGCGCGATGTCGACCACGACGCTTCCCCAGTGCGCCCCGGCCAGCACGAAGATCGTCTCCGCGCCGTGTTGGCGCGCCGTCTCCACGATGTTGCCGGCTCCGGCGACCACCACCATCGCCCACGCCGACAAGGCAAACACCCCGGCGATGATCGCCACGGTCGCGTACGTGGCCCGAGGCACCGTGCGGCCCGGCTCGCGGCTCTCCTCCGAAAAGGTCGCCGCGGACTCGAAACCGACGAACCCCACGGCGGCGATCGCGAGGCTGGGTGCCAGCCCGGGACTGGTCAGCGCGGCAGCGGGAGACAGCGTCTCCAGCGCCATGTCGGTGGCGGGGTGGAGCAGATCGGTGAGGTCCAGGACGAGGATCGCCGTGATCTCCGCCCACAGCAGGAAGGCCAGCACGCCGGAGTTGACGTCGACGTGCATCACCCCCAGGACTGCCACTACCGTCCAGGCGGCCAGGGCGAGCAGCCACCACGGCGGGGAGATACCGACCCAGCGGTTCAGCATCGGCGCGAGCGCCGCACCGAACGCGCCGTACAACCCGGTCTGCAGGCAGTTGTAGGCGATCAATGCGACCCAGGCGGCGGCCACGCCCGCCGGTCTGCCAAGGCCGCGACTGATGTAGGTGTAGAGGGCGCCGGCGCTGGCCATGTGCCGGGCCATCGCCACATATCCGGTGGAGAACAGCGCCAGGACGACGCCCATGATCAGGAATGCGGCCGGCAAGGCAAGGCTCCCCGTGACGGCGTAAGCGGTCGGCACCAAACCGGCCACCACGGTGAGCGGCGCGGCTGCTGCCATGGTGAAGCAGACGACCGCGCGTGCGGACAGCCGGTCGGCGGCTAACGCGCCGGCGACCGGATCATGCCTGCTGGAGTGGCTGTTGGAGGGGGTGGTGCGCATCAGGTCCTCTCTTGAAGTCAGCGGTAGGTCAGAACGGAATCGCCGACCGCGGCGCGGACGCTGCCGGTCAGGTCCTTCAGCGGCTGCGGCATCCGCTCTTTCAGCAGAGCGGCCAGATACGCCTTGGCGGCGGGCCGATCGGCGGGATCCTCGATCACCACGCGCATCAGGTCACATGCGTCCACCAGCGCGGCCAGGAGCATGTCCTGCACGGTCATCGGTTTGCGCTCGTCCAGGTCCAGCTTCAGCCGGGTCGACGGCCACATGGCTTTCGTGAACTGGGTGTAGCGAAATCTCTGCTGACGGCGGAAAAGAGTCGGCTGCTCGCGCGTCAGGAGTCGGGCGGCGATCAGCCGCCCGGTCACATTCTTGACAGCGTCTTTCGCCAGATATTCGAGCCACGTGCGGACGGCGGTGTGCCGCGGCGAAGCCATGATGGAGGCGAGCGCGCCATCGGCCACCGCCTCGTGGACTCGCCGCGGATCGACGACGCGCAGATGCTCGCCCGCCACGGTGAGCCGGTTGTGCAGCACCAGCTCGCCGATCAGCGCGCCAGCGAGGCCCAGAGCCGCCCGTGACGGGTGCAGGTGGGGCAGACCCGAGTGCGTGGTGTCCCACATGGCGAAGAACAGGTCATCGGCAAGGATTCCTGCTGTCCTGCCGCGTGCGCCACCGGTAGCGGGTGGGGTCGAGTCCATGAGGGGCGAACCCTTCTGGTGATCATTCGTGGTTGGGGCGGTGGCCCTGGCGGCCGCCGTCGTGGTCGTGGTCGCGGTCGTGCGGGTCCGCCCGGGCGATGTCGGCTCCGGCCTCGTCGCCATCGGCCGGGGGCTCGACCGTGCTGTAGTTGAGGAAGGCGAGCACGATGGCGTTCAAGGCTGCGACCTTTGCGGTAGTGGAACGCAGAGCGTGGGGCCCTGGTGAGACAAGGAAGGCGGACAGCGAACGGGGAAGATGCCGCCCGCCTTCCCCACTCTCCGTCCGCCGCGCGGCGCTGTTAGAGGGCAGGCTCGCGCTGTGCAGGTGTGGGTGGCCGAGGTTGATCTCGCAGCCCCGCGGACATCCTGGGCTGCGAGACGAGACGGTCGACACGAGCCAGGACGAGGTCTTGATCCCGGCCCGTGTCGTGGCGCTGCTCCGGGAAGACTTCTCCTTTACTGGGCCCGTCAAAGACATAGATTGTGCGCGCAGATCTGGATCCGCCGACGCATACCCCACGCCTCGTATTCATCAGTCGGCCGGCCCGTCCCGAGCATCGGGCTGCGCGCGAAGCGGAACGAGCCGCGACCTCCACCAGGCGTCGTCGGCGGCAGTCATCATCGGCCAGAGCTCGGCCGGTGTCCGAGCCTCGATAGGCATCTTCACTCTCGCGGATCGGCCCGTGTAGAAGGCGAAGAAGCGGCGGCTGTGCGGGCCGTACAGCACCAGCCACCACCCGCCGCTGCACCTCTGAAGGTCCTCGGCATGTGCTTTTGCCGCGTTGGTGGCGTCGGGGTCAAACTCGGTGGCCAGCATGCTCGTCTTCAACTCCTTTCAGTAAACAGGTCAAGGGCACGGGCCGGGCGCCTCAACCCGGCCCGCGTCAGCGAGGCGCATCTCAGCCTTGCGAAGCGACTTGGACCTGCACCCGTGGTCTCGTCTTTGGTGCTCCAGGACTCGGAACACGGCGTACGTGCGGGCGGGCGGCTTCGCGCGTGTTGAAGTTGCTGCCGGGCGGCGGCGAGGAGGGAGCGTCGGTCATCATTGGGGGCCTCGGCTGGATATGGGGAGCGATCAGGAGTACGGACAACACCGCTCCCGTCGTATGCGGTAAGAACTAAAGTCAGTAAACGCTCAGTTGCGAAGCGTGGAGAGAGCCAAAATAGTTAACACTTCGCTAAGGCGGTGACCTGCGACGATGTCGCCAGGGGGGCCGAAAAGTTAACTCTTCGCCAGTCTGTCGGCGAGCGCTACATTTAAGATCGAGGCGTTCCCTTGCAAAGGATGAGCCATGGCTACTACGTCGAAGCGGCAGCGGACTCTTCGCACGCACCAGCTACGGATGCGTGGGCTGACATGGGAACACATCGCGGCGGTCTGGGAAACGGACCATCCCGAAATATCGCCGCGCGAAGCTTTTCGATGGGCCCATGACCTTAGCCTTCAGGACGTGGCTGACCGTTGGAATGAGCTCGACGCTGGTGATGCCACCATGGTCAAGTCGCGGATCTACCAGTTCGAGAACTGGCCTAACCGAGGTCGTCGCCCCAGCGTCGCCGCGTTGCATGTCCTGGCCCGCATTTACCAGACGCGCGCCCAGAGCCTGCTCACGAATGCCGAATATGCGTTCTATAGAAGCAGTGAAAGGGAAGAGATCACTTGTATCGACTATCGATCGCTTGATGACAATTACAGGACAAAAGAGCACACCGCTGTCGTAGATGGGTCATATCCGGGCACGCCTGAGGTATCTCGTCCTAATCTGACCGACCTAAGGGACCGTCGTATCCTCGATCCCTCCCAGCAACTGTCTCTCTACGCGCGAGAATCATCGAAGATCTTGAACCAGGCTGAGCGCAGCAACGTCGGGGACGACACCATCGCCCGGCTGAACGCCGAACTACAGCAGACAGCGCACAACTACCTGAAGACCCCGATGGGCAAGCTTCTCGCCGATGTGCGGCGCATCCGAGACGAATCACTCGGCCTGCTCGAGGGACAACAGCCCCTCCGCTACAGAACAGAGCTGTACGGGATCGCCGGATGGGCCATGACCATGCTCGGCTGGGCCAGCACCGACATGGGACGGGTCGATGCGACCGCGGCCCACACGCACGCGGCATGGTATTTCGCGCAGGAAGCCGGGAACGATGCCCTGCGCGCCTGGGTATGCAAGACGCGGCAAGTGGCGGCCTACTGGGCGAAGGATCTGGAAGCGGCGATTCGCCAGGCGGAGCGCGGCCTCTATTTTGCTACGCGGGCAGGCGGGCAAACCGAGGTGATGCTGGCGAGCACTCTGGCGCTCGACTACGCGCGGGCGGGAAGACTTGACGAGGCACGGGAGAAGCTGGCGCAGGCGCGGGACATTCCCGTCGTGCAAGAACGCCAGTGCCCGGGGGGAGTGTTGAGCTGCCCTGCGGAAAGGGCTCTGAGCTACTGGGCAGACGCCTGCCTCGTGCTCGACAATCCCGCGCTGGCGCTGGAGATGGCCAAACGCGCCGTGGCGCTCTCCCAATCCCGGCCAGAGCCGGATCGGAACCTCGGTACCGAGCGCATGACTCAACTGCACGTCGTTCGCGCTCACATTGACCTCAATGAGCTCGACGCCGCCGGCGATGAGCTGTCGCCGGTACTGGGTACCCCCGACGACGCGCGGCCGGCTCCTCTTCTGTTGCAACTCACCGAAATCAGCGCCAGGATGCGTCCGGCCTTGCGCGACAGCACGGATGGCAGAAGGATCAGTGACGCGATCGGCGCCTTCCGGGCGGCGACGACCGCGAAAGTGGAAAGGCGGGCGCTTGGAAGCGGAAGAGACCGAGACGCGTGACCACTGGTGGTGGCGGCCAGGCTGGCACATCGGCCGCTCCTGCTACACCTGGCACATCCTCGTGGAGGACCAGCCAGCCATCCATGAGTTCGCGGAACAGCTCCAGTCCCAGCTCGCGACTACAGGAGCGCTCGGCCCTATCCCGCTGGAATGGCTCCACATGACCCTGCAAGGGGTCGGCTTCACCGACGAGGTGAGCGAAGATACCCTGAACGCCATCGCCGCCGCAGTGAGCGAGCGTGTCGGCGGCATCGGCCCCGTGCCCGTCACCCTGGGGCCTCCCGTCGTGGATCCCGAAGGCGTCAACCTTCCCGTCCGCCCCGCGGAAGCGGTGGATGCGGTACGTCGAGCCGTACGCGAGGGCATCGCAGATGTGTGGGGTGCTGACCGAGTGCCAGAAGCGGAAGACGGCTTCGTCCCGCACGTGAGCCTCGCCTACTCCCACACCAGCGGACTGCCACTGGCGCCGATCCGGGACATCCTCGCCAAGCACGCGACCGTGCTTCCTGCCGTTCTGACCCGGGTCTCATTGATCGACATCAACCGCGACAACGGCATCTACCAGTGGCACCTCATCCGGCGTATGTCCTTCGGGCCCGCGCCGACGCACGGCTCTGGCGGCTGATCAGTCTTCGGCGTTGTCGCCGTAGCGCTTGTCGTACTGCTTGGCGACTACCTGCGCGCACCACCAGGCAATAGGCACGGCTCCGCCACCCGTGTAAAGGCTGATCTTGTCGGCCTGGTCCTCGTGATCGCTGATGATCCCGTACAGGGCGATCAGGACCACGACGAAGATGTGGAGCCGGATCATCATGACCTTCTGCTGGTGCGTGTACTTACTCGGGGCAGCGGTCGCCGCCTCCGCAACAGGGATGAGCTTCCCGTCCTTGGTGTATACGGCCTCGTAGGCAGGCAAGCAGATGGGCCGGTCATCGGAGTACCTGAGCAAGATCTTCAGCACCTCGTTGGAGATGCGATGCACAGCGGCCGTGTTGAGGGGCTTCCCCGGGGAGACCTTGCGGAGAGCGCGGTCGAGGTCATCACGCATCTCCTGCTCCGAAGGGCTGAAGCTGCCCATGTAAAGCAGCCCTCGGATCTTCAGGAGCCTCTCCCAGGTGGGCGACGCCCAGCCGGGCAACTGCTTGGCGGTAGTCATGCTTACGAGCGTATGCACTTCCCCCGACACAAAGCGCGCCCGAATCCCGGCTGGATGGAACGTCCTGGGATGCGAGATCCGGGCGACGGTCGGGGACGCAACGGGCGCGGAACCGGCACGCTTCGGCCATGGCTCGCACGAAGGCACGTATCTATCCGGGGCTGGCGAAACGGCTGGCGGCCGGCGTCATCCGGGACAAGGTCGAGCGGATCACCGAAGCGGTGGCAGAAGAGGCGAAGGACCGGGCGCCGGACGCGAAGCGGTGGCAGACCACCAACGGCGCTGACGCTCGCCCCTCACACCGGCACGCTGACGGCCAGATCATCCCGGCGAGCGTCCCGTACCAGCTCCCGAAGATGGAGTACGTTCGCAAGGGAGGCGACGACCGGCGCAGGTCAGGCACGGGTCCGGGCAGATGGGTGACGCTCGCCGCCGTGGACCTGGCCGACAGGCCGCGTGATCCATCGTTGCCGCTCCACCAGCGAATCCACTGCGAGTGTCAGAGTGTGATCGTGCCCGGCGTAATCGCCGCGGCGACCCGTGCGCTCCCGGCGACGGTCCGCGGCTCAAAGGTGTCCGCCATGGTGGAGGTCGTCTTCCCCCGGATCGGGGAAGCAGAGTTCGGCACCAACGACACTCCGGGCTCGCACTTTCTCAGCCTGGCGGGGTCGCTCGTCATGGCCCGCCGCCGGTAGCCGGTCACGTCTGACGGAGCGTGCTCTCCACCCGCAGCCAGTCCACAGAAGCGTCCACAGCGTGTGCACGACGCTCCGCCGTGATCACTACCCACTCCCGGCCCGTGGACGCCTCTACGACGAGATCGCGGGCCCGTAGAGGCCACTCCTCCGGGTCTACCCCCAGTACCCACACGCCTGGCCCGTCGCGCTCGCCATCCTCGGCCGGCTCCTCCACGAGCCGCCCCGGCCGCGCCAGCCCTGCCGGCGCCCAGTCGGACGCCGAGCGTGTGCCGTGCGCATCCACGGTGACGATCGCGCGTCGCACCGCTAGGCGCGTCGTCGCGAGTATTACGGCCATGGCCACCGCCACGTGATCTCCAGCGGATGCGGGGCGATGCCCGGCTGTTGGTTGACGCCGCGGCGCCGCCAACGCTTCAGGCTGTCCAGGCTGGGGGGCGCGCCTGCCGCGCCCGACCCTGCCGCGCCGCCGCTCGCGTCCTCGAAGGTGACACCCTGACCCTCGACGTTCGCCTGCTTGATCAGCCGCGTATCTGGGGCGTCGGTCTGGACTGCGCGCCGCACCATCGGGTGCGCGGCCGCGGCCGCCGCCACGAACCTGGCGAGCGCCTTGCCGTACACCGGGTTCGCGACCGGATCCAGGCCGGCCCGGTATGTGATGGTGTAGAGGCCGGTGAGCTCGTCGTCCACGCCCGTCTCCGCCACGGCGAACAGCACCTCGATCGCCGGATCGTAGGCGAGCTGCCAGCCGCCCCGCCCGTCCCCGCGCGTGCCGCGCTGAACGAGCGTCACCGGAAGGGGCGGCTTGCCTAGGTAGGCGGCGACGTCCCCGAACGCGTCGCTGATTGCCTCGGCGACGGTCTCGCGCTGCGCCTCGGTCAGCGGGAGCTTCAGCCCGGCCCGCACCGCCACCTTCTCCGGGGAGACGACCAGCAGCTCGTCAGCGCTCACCCCAAGCTCCTCCTGTAGATATGGCTCGGCGGCGCACTGGAGGAGTGTGGGCGCCGGGTCCCCACCATTTGGGTGCCCACACTCCACCAGTACGCCGCCGAGTCCCCCCGATCACGCGATCAGGAGGATGACAGCTTCTGGCGGATACGGTCCGCCTCCGATCGCGGCACCCGCGCGCCCACCGCGTACAGCAGGCGGTTGGTCGGCGTGTTGGCGCCGTCGTAGTAATGCCGTTCCAGCACCCGCCGCTTCACGAGCATGTGCGTGTAGCGGGCGCCCGGATCCTCGAACAGGTCGTCCGCGTCCGTCACCTGCTCACCGTTGGTCCAGCGCAGATCCAGCGTCCCCTCCTGGCCCAGGGCCGCCGGCGGCGGAGGGGGAGTCATCGGGTCCTGCTTGACCTCGGGCTCCTTCACGCGCTTGGCAGGTGGAGTCAGCGGTGCAGCGTCAGTAGTCGGCTCATCGTCTTCGGTGTCCGCCTCAGCGGGCTCCTCGGGCGGGGTGAGCGGCGCCGGGTCGGCGGGCTCCAGTGCCGGGGAAACCGTAGGGGTCTCCTCGGCAGGGGGGTCGGCTACAGCCTGCTTTCGGGTTCGGGGTGGCATGGCCGCCTCCAGAGTCAACGGATGTCTCTGGACCAGCGGCCCAGATCGGAGGTGGACGGTAGGCGGGGGCCCGTCCTACCGTCCGCGCCCGTTCCACATGCCTTCCGAAACCGTAATAGACGACATTAGAGAATGCTGCTAATGTTTGAGTGTTACACCGGGTTGCGAGCGGCGTAAACCGGTGTCCACCGGAAGGATCACCCCACGTGCAGCACATGACCGACGAGCAGCACGACATCGTCGAAGATGGCCGTGCCCGCAAGCACCTCGTCGTCGAAGCGGGCGCAGGCTGCGGCAAGAGCGCCACCGCCCGCGAGCTTGCCAAGGCCCTCGCAGGTCAGCGCATCCTCTACACCGCGTTCAACAAGTCGGTGATCGAGGACGCCCAGGGCACCATGCCCGCCAACGTCACGTGCGCCACCGTCCACTCGGCCGCCTGGCGCGCCGTTCCCCAGACGCACCGTCACCGGCTCGGCGGCCCCCGCCAGCCGGGATGGCGCATCGCCAAGATCCTCGGCATCACCCGGCCGCTCATTGTCGGCGACCGCAAGTTCTCTCCCGCGCAGATCGGCACCATCGCCAAGGAAGCGATCATCCGCTACTGCAAGAGCGACACCCTCGGCGTGCAGGACGAGCACATCCCCACCCCGCACGGCCTCGACGGCAGCATGCTGGCGCGCTACCGCACCGTGATCCGCCCCTACATCGACGCCTACCGGGAGGACATCCGCTCGCCACACGGTGAGATCACGTGGACCGGCGACGTCTACCTCAAGACGTTCCAGCTCGCCCGCCTGCGCATGGCCAACCCCAGCCTCGGCTACGGCGTCGTCATCCTCGACGAGGCCCAGGACGTGTCCCCGGTAATGCGGTCCATCTACGTGGACCTCCAGCAGGCGTCCGGCTCCCAGATCATCGCCCTCGGCGACTCGGCCCAGCAGATCAACGAGTGGAACGGTGCGATCAACGCACTCGGCCAGATCAAGGCCGACGCCCGCCGCACCCTCTCCCAAAGCTTCCGGTTCGGGCAGGAGATCGCCGACCTGGCCAACATCTGGCTCGCCATGGTCGGCACACCGCTCCGGCTCAAGGGCAACCCCGCCATCAACTCCACCCTCGGCACCATCGCGGCCAGCGACGCCGACGTCATCCTCACCCGCACCAACGCCGAAGCGATGGTCCACGTCATGCACGCCCACAAGGCTGGCCAGATCCCCATGCTGGTCAAGGGCTTCAAGCCCATCAAGGAGATGGCGAAGGCCGCGAAGGCGCTCCAGGAAGGCCGCCCCGCCGAGCACCCCGAACTGATCGGGTTCGAGTCCTGGGGCCAGGTTCAGGACTACGCCGACGAGGAAGCGGACGGCGGCGACCTCGGCACCTTCGTCAAGCTGATCAACGAGCACGGCGCGGACGAACTGCTCGAAGTCGCCGAGAAGTACAGGGACGTCACCAACTTCGACATCGAGATCTCGACCATCCACTGCGCCAAGGGCGGTCAGTGGCACACCGTCCAGATCGGGTCCGACGCCCGCATCCCGGAGGACGGCAAGGAACTCGGCGCGGAGGAGAAGCGGCTTAACTACGTGGCCGTCACCCGCGCGCAGCACCACCTCGACCCCGGCCCGCTCGGCGCGGTCGCCGAGAAGCCGATCCGTCACCTGCGCTCCGTGGCTTAGCCCCCGCCCCTGCCCGCGCCCGCGCCCAGGGCGCGGGCCCCCGCTCCTCACCCCACCGGAGGACCTCGTGCCCGCCAAACCACGCACCCGGGCCAGCACCACCCGCACACGGACCGCCACCAAGACCACCGCCAGGACCAAGGCGCGGCCCACGCTGGCACGCCGCTCCTCAGCGTCCAAGGACCCGCTCGGCTGGGCCCTCAATACCCTCATCGTCACGCTGCCGAAGAAGGGCTGGAAGCTCACCGCGAAGACCCTCGGCGCGGCCGCGCGCGGCGCCAAGAACCTCGACAAGGCGCAACAGCGCGACGGCATAGCGCTGGCCATCATCGCCGCCGCCCTCATCCTGGCCGCCATCGTGTGGCGGTTCGCGGACGGCCGCATCGCCACCGCCGTGGACGTCGTCATCCGCGCCGTGATCGGCGTGGGCGCGTGGCTGCTGCCGCTCCTCGCCGTGGCGGTCGCCTGGCGACTGCTGCGCTCCAAGACCTCACCCGGCCGGACGGTCGCCGGCTGGTGCCTGCTCGCGGCCGCGCTGCTCGGCATCGTCCACGTCACCCAAGGCTTGCCCGCCCCGTTCGGGGACGGCGGAAGCTGGGACGCTGTCTCGGCCGCCGGCGGCATGGTCGGCTGGCTGCTGTCCGCGCTGCCCGCGCTCGTGCTGCCTGTCGTCGTGGTCGTCCCGCTGCTGCTGATCCTGGCCGTGTTCGGGCTGCTGCTCATCACCGGCGTCCCGCTCCACCGCGTCCCCCAGCACACCCGGGACGCTGTCCGCGACGTGCTCGATCGCGTCGCCGAGCGCCGCCGCGCCCGCGCCGAGACGGACGACGACACCACCGAGCAGCCCGCCCCGGTCAAGGCGGCGGAGAAGTCGCCCGCGGCGCCCACCCTCGCCACACCCGCGCCCACTCCTGTCACGCCCGCGCCCGCCACGCCGGAGACCAAGCCGCAGCCCGCCACCGCCGCGCCCGTCGCACCGACCACCACACCCGCAGCCGCGCCGACATCGCCGACCGATGACACCCCCGAGCAGGAGGATCCCGCCGAACTGCTCCCCGTCGCAGTCCACGACCCCGGCCCCTATGCCCTGCCCGACCTCGCCCTACTCCAGACCGGCCGGACGCCCAGACCGCAGACCAAGGCCAACACCGTCGTGGTCAACGCCCTGACCAGTGTGCTGGACCAGTTCGGCATCGACGCGCAGGTGATCGGCTTCACCCGAGGGCCGACCGTCACCCGCTACGAGATCGAGCTCGGCCCCGCGGTGAAGGTGGAGAAGGTCACCGCCCTCACGAAGAACATCGCCTACGCCGTCAAGTCTGCTGATGTGCGGATTCTGTCCCCGATCCCCGGTAAGGCCGCCATCGGCGTCGAGATCCCGAACACCGATAAGGACCTGGTCGCGCTCGGCGACGTGCTGCGCTCCCAAGTGGCCCGCGCCGACCGCCACCCGATGATCGTCGGCCTGGGCAAGGACGTCGAGGGCCGGACCATCGTCGTGAACCTGGCCAAGATGCCGCACCTGCTCATCGCAGGCGCGACTGGCGCCGGCAAGTCGGTGTGCGTCAACGGGCTGATCACCAGCATCCTCATGCGCGCCACCCCCGACGAGGTGCGCATGGTGCTGGTGGACCCCAAGCGGGTCGAGCTCAGCGTGTACGAGGGCATCCCGCACCTGATCACCCCCATCATCACCAGCCCGAAGAAGGCCGCTGAGGCCCTCGAATGGGTCGTCGGGGAGATGGACCGCCGGTACGGCACCCTGGCGGAGACCAGCTTCCGGCACGTAGACGACTACAACGCCGCCGTCCGCGCCGGCACCGTCAAGCCCCGGCCGGGGGAAGAGCCGCGCACCACCCTGCCGTACCTGCTCGTCATCGTGGACGAGCTCGCCGACCTCATGATGGTGGCGCCCAAGGACGTCGAGGACTCGATCGTCCGCATCACCCAACTTGCCCGCGCCGCCGGCATCCACCTCGTCATCGCCACCCAACGCCCCTCTGTGGACGTCGTCACCGGCCTGATCAAGGCCAACGTGCCCTCGCGGCTCGCGTTCGCCGTCTCCTCCCTCACCGACTCGCGCGTCATCCTCGACCAGCCTGGCGCCGACAAGCTGATCGGCCAGGGTGACGCGCTGCTCCTGCCGATGGGCACCAGCAAGCCCATCCGCGTCCAGAACGCGTACGTGTCGGAGAAGGAGATCGCCGAGATCGTCGCCCACTGCAAAAGGCAGGCCCGCGCCGACTACCGCGAAGACGTCGCCGCCGCGCCCGCCCGACGCGACATCGACGCGGAGATCGGCGACGACCTGGACCTGCTCGTCAAGGCCGCCGAGCTCGTCATCACGACGCAGTTTGGCTCCACCTCGATGCTCCAGCGCAAGCTCCGCGTCGGCTTCGCCAAAGCCGGACGTCTCATGGACCTGCTCGAAGCCCGCAACGTGGTCGGCCCCAGCGAGGGCTCCAAAGCTCGCCAGGTCCTCCTCAAGCCCGACGATCTGCCCACCTTCAAAGCCGACCTGATCGGCGCCACACCCACGGAGGAACTCGCATGACCGCCCCCGCCCACGTGCTCAACCTCGTTCGTCCATCTGTACCTAGTGAGAGGAACCTCCAACCCGAAGAGGACACGATGCACGACAACAACACCCCCCAGCCCTTGCCTGTCACCGAAGACGAGCTCGCCGAACAGCACGCCGTCGAGGCAGCCCGCCAGCGGGAGGAGTGGCCGAGCCTGCACGACGTCGCAGACGGCGGCACCGTCGATCTGTCGAGTCTCTGGCCACGCATGGAGCCCGAGCGATGGGATATCGACCCGGCCGCGGTCGTCGAACTGCTCGCCGAGCGCGCCGGTGGCGTCGCGAATCGGCTGGATGCGGGCGTCCGGTCTCTGCTGGCCAGGCGCGACGGCAACACCAGCGTGTGGATCAGACCCAAGCCGGAGGAAGACCTGATCGAGGTGGTCGCCTGGTCTGCCGGCGGCGTGTGGAGTCAGCGGGCGTGGTGGATCCGCGGCATCCTTGAGGTGGCAGCCGATGGCTACGGCGAGATCCGGATGAGCCCGTTCTGCGCGACCACGTTCGCCATCCGCGGCTCGGGCGGCACCACGGTGTTCACCGAGGACGAGAACGGTCTGATCGGCCGGCTCCTGGGCCGCTGGTATCTGGGGTGGCTTGGGCGGCGCGCGGTGCGCGAGCAGCTCGGCTATGAGCCGATCGGGCCGGAGGAGACCGCGCTCGACATGGAGGAGTTCCTCAGTCCGGCGCCCTCAGGCCGTACGTTCACGCTGACGATCGTCGAGGGTGAACAGCAGCACGCCAACGGCATCGACCTCTCCGACGCGGACTCTCCCGTCTCCTACACCGATCTGCCCGACGACGTGCAGCAGTGGTTGACCGACCGGGGATACGTTCCCGAGCGTCCAGACGTGTGGGTGCTGGTGACCCCGGTCGATGAACTGCCGGAGGCGGTCAACGTGATCGACGTGTGGGATGTGACCGTCTGAGGTGTCCACGCTCCTCGCCGTGATCCGCCCCGGCGGCCGGACGCAACGCTGCGATGCCCGCTGCTACGACGCGCACGAGGCCGAATGCAAGTGCGTGTGCGGCGGGCTCAACCACGGCGCCGGCCTGCTCGTCGCACACGAGAACACGCGCCGGCTGCACCAGGAGTGGCTGGCGGCCGCGCACGCCAAGGACCCGGAGATCCTGAGCATCGAGATCGACCTCGACGCGCAGGGCTACGTCCTGTTCTAGCCCGGCGTCCTCGAGGACGCCGGGTTCAGCCTGCGCCACACGGTCATGATGCCCACGCCGACCTCGTCCGCGATCTTCCGGTAGGTCACGTTGTCGGCCCGCCTCTGCCGGGCCAGATCCACGTCCCACCTCGGACGCTTCCCCCTGAACAGGGTGAGGTTCTCCCGGTCGGCCAACCGCGCCACTGTCGATGGCGTCACCTTTGTCAGCCGGGCGATCTCGGACTGGTTCATCTTCTGCTCGATCGCAGCCCGGATCTCCGCCTGCTTGTCCGGAGGCAGCCGCAGCGCCCGCGGATGGGCCGGTGTCCGCATCTGCACGTCTGCACGCTGGCGCAGGAGCGTGGATAGCCGCTGGAAGGAGCAGCGCTGCTCGGCCGCGATCTTCCGTAGCGTCCACCCCTGCTTGTAGAGGTTGGCCGCCGAGTCCACCATGTCGTCAGTGATGCGGGTGCGTGTCGTGCTGGAGGGTGATGCCATGCCGGGCAGTGTCATTCACCTGCGGTGTTAGCGTCTGCCTCCGACACCTCGGCCGGCTCCTCTCGGAGCTCGCGCAGGATCGCCCGCACGCGGGAAGGGCTCGCGTCCAGGAGGACCGCGATCGCATCGGGCGGCCACCCTTGGCTGCTCAGCTCCACGATCTGGTCAGGGTCGAGACGCTGCTGCCCGCCGACCGGCCGCCGCGGTATCCCGGCCTCATCCGCGAAACGGCGCACCGTCTCATCGCACACGTCGAACTCGGCCATGATGTCCGCCATCGGCGCGTCTTCGGCGTAAGCGGCGGCGATCTTGTCCCGCACCTGCTGGGGAATGAGGTTGCCGCCGGCCCTGCCGCCAACCGGGCGCATGACCACACGACCCTTCAGTCTGCGCTGAATGGCGGTGTGCGACGCCTCGTAGTCTCTGGCCAGGGCGCGGATGGATGCACCCGCCTCGTACGCCTTGACGAGCTCGCCTACGTCGATGTGCTTACGCGCTGGCACGGGCATTCCCGACGTTGGTCTTGCACCGGGCCGTGTTGGGCACTCTGGCGCGGTAGACGTGCAGATCACGCGAGGTCGGAGTCATGCGGGGGAGAGTGCCGGGAGAGGACCGTTAGCGTCCCCTCCCGATCACCTCGCCTAGGTCACGGGGTGGTGGCGAACTCGCCGAGCACCAGCGACTCGGGCCTGTCCACCGCCAGGCCGATCCGCTCGGAGCCGCGCAGCACGACATAGCCGCGCTCGAACGCCTCGCCCGTCTCCGTGGATGCCTGGACGGACACGGACTCCCTGTCAAAAAGTTTCGCACCGTAGCCAAAGGAGCAGGTCAGGAACGTGCCCTGGTTGATCGCGGCGGTGTCCACGACCCGCATCCGCCACACGCGCTTCTCGCCGCCGACCGCGACCGACACGGCGATCAGGTACTGGCCCTGATCGTCACGCTCAGTTTCGATCTGCTCCCAGTCGAAGGGATGCAGGACCACGCCGTTGGGCTCAAAGAAGGCCAAAATCGCCATCGTGGCGGAGCGGCGGAGCTGGAGCGACTTGAACTTCGCGTCCGCGGCCAGGCCGGTGTACTCCTGGGCGCCGGGGATGTTGAACAGGCCGGTGATCGCGTCGCCAGCACCGGTGCCGTAGAGGATCTCTTCGTCCTCACGCAGCTTGAGCCCGTCCACGAGGTCGCGGTCGATGATGCCCCGGATGCGGGACTCGTCGGCGAGCGTGTTCTTGTGGATGTGGACCGTGTGGGCGAGCTCGACGATCGGCGCGGTGTACGGGATGAACGACAGCTTGGACTTCGGCGCCTTACCGAACACGTCGGTGTCGTTGCCGAGCGCCGGGCCGCCGTTCGGCTGCTCCCGCTCGGGCACGCGCTTGGCGTTGTTGGTAAACCCGACCTGCCGGATCCCGTACAAAATGTTGCTCTGGGTCTGCTCGGACGGGAACAGGTCGCGCACCCGGCCAGGGCGGCGCTGCCGCTCGGCGAGGCCCACGTTCTCCGCGGTGCCGAAGGCGGGCGTGGTGTGCGTGCCAGCGCTCAGGCTGAAGATGTCCTTGCGCTCGAAGTCGTACAAACCCTGCTCGAACTCGGCCACCTGGCCAAGCTGCCGGAAGGCGCCGGACTTCATCTCGGAGTAGGCGTCGCTCCCCAGGAACGCCTCGGACAGGCTCTTGTGCTGCTTGCCGTGCGCGGACGCCACGGCGTCGCGGGCCGCGTGGCTGGGCTCGTTTGGCTCGTCGAGGAACCGCTCGATGCCCAGGTGCTCCTTCTGCTCCTGAATCAGGGCCTTGATCTCGCGCGCCTCGCCGAGCGTCTTGGTGTAGTCGGCGTGCGCCTCAGTCGAGAGGACCAAGTGGCCCTTGCCGGTCTCGTCGGTGATCGTGTTGGAGATGTCGTTGAGCCGGGCGGACTTTGTCTCCAGAGCGGAGGTCAGTTCCTTGATGCGCTTGTTGATGTCGCTTTTAGCCGTGGTCACGGCTCCCCCTTGATGCTGACACGGATTGACTTCGCGGTCGCGCCGCCCGGTCAGCACCGGGACGTCAGACGATCAAAGGCGAGGAAAGCGGGCACACGGGGTTTGCGTCAGCGCCCGATCACGCAGGGAAGGTCAGAGGGTGACGACGCCGCGCTCGACCGCCTCCAGGCGGGCCTCCAGGCGGGCGATGGTCTCCCGCGCACGCGCGAGCTCCGACCGGTCGCCCAGCGCAAGCCGAGCCCGCAAGGTGGCGTTCTCCAGGCGCAGATCGTCGCGCTCGCCGCGCAGCCGGTCGCCGTCGATCGCGGCCAGCCGGCGCGTGAGCCGATCCACGTGCTCCCACGCCCTGTCCTTCTCCACGCGCGTCTGCTGCTCGGCCTGCTCCGCCTCGCCCTGGGCCTGCCGGGTGTCGGCCAGCACCCGCTCCAGGCGCTCGCAGTGGGCGCAGCCGGATGCGCGGCCGCGCCGCCACAGCCTCACTCCTCCACCGCCATCAGTAGCGCCGCAGCGCTGATCTCGGCGGCTTCGGCCAGCATCTCGGGGGAGAGGGCCTTCATCTCCGTGGGAAGCGCGGACGGGGCGGTCGAGTCCGGCCGGACGGTCGGCTCGTCCGGCAGTACCTCCTCCTCGTCGATGTGCCGCTCGTCAGGCTCGGTCGGGTCAGAGATGTCGATCCCCGCCCGCCGGAACACGGCGAGCAGCGACGCGACCGCCTGGCGCAAGTCCTTCGCGGTCGCTGAGGACAGCACCCTGCCCGCCTTCGTCTCCCCGCCCCCGATGTGCTTGACGGCGGCCGCCGTCTCCTCCAGTACCGCGAGGAGCGCGCCCTCGTCCGGAACGCCCGACATGGTCACCTCAGCGGGCAGGGGCTCGCCGATCGTCACCCGGCCGGCGGGAGTGACCTCGTACGGCACCTGGAGCGTCTGCTCGATCTCGGTGTCGTCGTGGACGCACACGAACGCGACGTCGGAGAACGTCGCCACCAGGTTCACCCATCCAGGGAATCCAGCCTCGCGCGCCCACCTGGCCACGGCCTGGCGGATCTGCTCGCGCACCTCCTCCAAGCTGACGGGCACGGGCAACCCCATCGCACGGGCCACGTCGAGCTGAGCATCCTTCGTCTCCTCGCCCTCCTCGGGGTCGCCGACGTCGAGGAGGTCGTCCCAGCCGTCCCCGCCGTCGTCCCCATCCGGCTCCTCGGCGGCGGCATCGGCACTGCCGAGCGGGAACGGCGTCACCTTGCCGCCGCGCACCACCGCCACCTCGCCGAACGCCACCTCGTGGGCGGGCATCGGCTCCGGCATCGTCACCTCGCCGTCCGGCAGGTAGGTGAGGGTGACGTGCGGCGTGTAGCCGTGGGTTGTTGCCAGCGCGATCCCGGCCTCGGCCAGCCGCTCCACGAGCTGCTGCCGCAGCACCTCCAGGCCGGGCACGTCCACCGGCACGTACACCGGCACGCCGTCCTCACCCGCAGGAAACGCGCCGATCCCGCCGACCACGCCGGACAGCGGCGCCGCCCCGGCGGCCACCTCGCTGACGACGTCAGCCACCGAGGCGAGCCCCGCCTCGTCGAGCTCCTTACCGAGATAGGCGAGCGTGACGTGCAGGTCGCCGGCGGGCACGCCGTCCGGGACGGCGAGCTGCTCAGCTACCTCGCCGGGCAGCACGAACGCCACCATGACGCCCGTCCCGGCGTCTGCGCGGTCGGCCTTCACCTCCCGCCCGCTGGCGGCCGCCAGGTCCTCCAGCGCGACCGCAGCGTCCATGCCGAGTTGCCACCCCATCGGCACCAGGTCGAGTTGCCCGCTCTCGCGCGCCTCCCGGATCAGATCCCGCTTGACCTCAAGCGGCGCCCCGTCGCGCAGGCAGTCAGCGATCCGGCCGGGCAGGTCGTCGTCGGCCAGCGCCGACTTGACCGACAGGGTGAACGTCTGCGAGTTGGCCCCGAACGCGACCGGCGAGTACTCGAACAAGTCGAGCTTCTTAATCCTGCGGATGCCCTTGGCGTCGCGGGTCGCGCCGCCCTTCGGGACCCGGTAGCCGATGGACCATTCCTGCTCCTGGCCGAAGAACTTGACGTTGCTGAAGGCCTCGCGCCCGTCCTTGGTCTCCAGGTTGAAGCGGGCCTTGACGTACAGGGCGCCCGCCTCGCGCGGCCATGCGATCTTCGCCTCGGCAGCCATGGCGGCCAGCCGCGGATCGCCCGGCAGCAGTTCCTCCACCTGCTCGGTACGGGCCACCCATACCTTGTCGTCGTGCGAGAAAAAGCCCTTCGGCGTGCGCTGCGCGAGCGTCTCGGTGTATGCCCCGGGCAAGATCAGGTCGCCGACGTTATCGACGACACCTGTGACGCTGACCAGGGCTTCTACGATGCCCTCGTCCTGCGCGTTGACGATGCCGGCGGCAAGCCCCCCGGCCGCCTTCCGTTCGAGCTCCAGCGTTGGCACCGCAGCCACCCCCTGATCGACTGCCGTGCAGAGTGGCCGCGCAGGGCCGTTAGCGTCCGGCCACGATCAGGTCAGCCACTTCACGCCCCGCCAGTTGCTACCTGCCATGACGCGGTGGCCGAGCCACGGATCGTTCTTGCGATCACGGCCTGGCTTCCACCCGATCAGGGCGATGTCACGCGGCGACGGGTAGGCCGGGTCATGGAAGGGGAGGCGCAGCCGCTCCAGGATGGCGCGGGCGGCCTCGAGCTCGGCCTGCTCCTGCTCCATCTCATCGTCGGTCAGCCCGTACCCGGCGGGTGCGGAGCCGTCCCGGTTGACCGCCAACAGCCTCTCCAGGGCGTCGATCTCGCCCATGAGGCGCGGGACGGGCTTCTTGCGGTGCTCGCTGCCCTCAGCGGGCAGCATGAAGGGGCCCGCCTCGTAGCCGTCGAACCACACGTAGCCGTTCATGGCCCACACGTAGCCGCCAGCGGACAGGCCGGGCTGGATCTCGATCCGTTCCAGCCCGGATTCGCGGTACCACCCCTCGAGGTGGCCGTTCCAGGCGCTGGCGAAGCCCTGCCCCTGGTATTCGTCTTCCATCTTGAGGTAGTCGTGCGACACCCACAGGCTGCCGTCGAGATCGCGGTGGAAAATTCGTGTGGTCTGCCCGGCTTTCCGGCCGTTTTTGACGACCTTGGCGTCCAGGGTGACGGTGCCGCCGAACTCTTCGGAGTAGGACGAGTCGGCCAGGTCGATGACGACGCCGAAGCCAGCGTAGTTATGGTGCTGGAGCTCCCGCCGGAACGCCTCGGTGATCTCCCCTCCCCGGTTGTGAACGTCGTCTCTGGACGCGGGGATCAGGTCAGCGAGGGACGGCCTGGCCGGGGACGTCGTGCCGGGCGGAGGGGCCTCGCGTAGCCCCATCGCGTCCACGTCGCGCCGCCATGCGGGATCGTTGAAGACCTCCCGGTAGCGGCTGATGGTGGACGGGTCGTCGCGGTTGTAGCGGATCCAGCCGTCCAGGTCGCCGCTCTCGTCGTAGCGGACCCACGCGTCGCCGGGGTGCCCGGGGCGGGAGAAGTAGGCGGCGGCCCCATCCGGGGTGGCGGTCGAGTCGGCCTCGGGGACGTGCCGCGGGGGCGTGTACGGGGTGGACTCGATCACCTTCAACCGGTGAGGTGCGACGGTCGTGGTACCGCCGTCGTCCCATTGCACGCCGACGCCGCGGCGTCGGCTGGCGCCGCTTACGGTCCCTGTCCGGCCGAAGCCGACTAGCTGGACGCGGTCGCCGATCTCGATCCATCGCCCGTGCCATCCTCGCGGCTGCCAGTCGCCGCCCGCTTCCCGACCCACGCCGGGATGATCTTCGGTGGGTCGGGTTAACGTCAGGCTTCGTCGAGCCCGTGGTTGGGGTCGCGGCCGTCGATCACGTTCATGGCCCGGACGAAGTCGGGGTCGTTGAGCATGGCGTCGTCCTCGGCGCCCGGGTGGGCTGCCATCCACTCGTCACGGAGCCGACTGTATGCCTGCTCGCGGGCGACGACGTTGGGGTGTGGCCGCTGCGGGCGCCGGGTCCTGTCTTCTTCCACGACGGTCATGGTAGGTGCGGGCATGGCTACGGTCTCCTTTCCGGGTGTGCAGCGGGCGTAGACGACCGCCAACCTGTCAACCTTCAAAGATTACCGCACGTTCTTTAGTGGCGTCTATGCTGGCGTTGCATTCTGGGTGGCGACAACACGCCGGCACTCCTCCAGCAGGTCGGCCGGAACATCCACCAGATGCTGCCGAGCGAGAAGGTCACGCGCTGTCTCCTCCCGGCTCATGCCGGACGCCTTCACGCAAGTGTCCAGGTCGGTGGCGATCCGGCCGCCGTTCCACACGTCCCAAGCCTGCTTGCGCGCCACCGCAGCCTCCTCGACCGGAAGGGCCTTCTGTCCCGTCGTCCATGAATCGGGGATCATCTCCATCATCCCCATGCTACGGGCGAACTCGGTGGCGACGAACTGCTCATAACGGCTCCCCGCCGTCGCGATCAGGTGCTGAAGATAGAAGCGATACTTGCCGACACGGCCGACCACACGCCACCGGTCGGTGCCGCCCAGCAGTACCGCCTCCCACTCGTTCAGGCAGCCGATCCCCGTACGAGGCAGCGCGAAGACGCGCGCAGCCGGGACGGTGCCGTCGATGACGACGCCGTGCTCGTGAATCCACTCGAAAGTGTCGCCTTCCTGGCCGACGAACTCCTGCGCCGTAAACGGCGACAGCGTGAACGACGACAGCGGCCGCAGCGGCACATCGGCCTCGTACGCGTCCGGTCCACGGTCTCGGTCGGCCCACGCGGGCACGCCTTCCTCGGTGTCTGTGGCGTCCCACACCATGCCGCGCAGCACATGCAGGTGGGTGACGCCCGCCTCCCGTAGCCACTCCTGGGTGGCGTCGTACTGGCCGTGCACGAACGCCTCCACAAATGGCCGCTGCTTGTCCAGGATCTCGCCGGCCATCTCCAGCCGGTGGGGCTTCACGCCGTCCATCGTGGTCCGCTCCAGACCGAACTGCTCGCGGGCCACAACCTGGATGGCCAGCGACCGGGGCGACACGGCGTCGAACGCCCACGCGTTGATCATGGCGGCCACCATGCTCTCCCGGTGCAGGGCCCGGTAGCGGTCGGCGTCGATGACCTCGAAGTCGCTCATGGCCATCGACTGCCGCGCCTGCTCGAACTCCTCCGGAAGCACCTCCTGGTACGTCCAGTCGGCCAGGTCGTTCGGCAGGTCCGGGCTGTCCGGCTGCGCGTGCAACGCCACCGCCCGCGTGGGGGAGCGGACCATGACGGACTCGCCCGACCGGATCCGGGCCAGCGCTGCCCGCACCGGCTCCTCCAGCACGTACTCATCGTCCACGTGCTCGATGCGGCGCGTCAGGTCCTGCATGATCTGCCGCTTGGCCATAGCCCGGTTCCGCATGAACAGGTTATGGTCCTTGGCTTCCAGTTCGGTGAGCTTGAGCCGCCCGGCCGGGTCAAGGTCGGCCCACAGCCGCTCATCCAGGACGGCCAGGTCCGCCGCCGTCGCCGTCTGGCCCGGCTGCACCTTGCCCGCCCGCGTACGCGCGGCGCGAGCCGGGGCCGGCGTGCTCACCACCGCGGCGATCTGCCTGCTGTGGATGGTCGTCACATGTCCGCTGGTATGGCGTACCTGATACCAGTCGCCGCTGTTGCCAACGACGGTGGCCTGGCCTCCGCCGTGGAGCCGGACCACGCTGCCGACCTGGATCCACCGCCCGTGCCAGCCGCGCGGCTGGTCGGGGTCGTACGCCTTCACATCCAGCACGGCCTTGTACTGCACGCCGAACCGGCTCCACTGGTACACGGCCACGGGGGGTGGCTCTCCTTTTCGGATGGGTCAGGCGTAGGTGAAGCCGCCAGTGGCGGTGACTCCAGCAGAGTCGTTCGTGACCACGACGTCGGCCGCGCCCGCTGTCTTGGCCGGGGTCCGGCAGGTGATGGTGCTCTCGTCCTCCACCACGACGCTGGTCGCGGCGGTGCCGCCGAATGTGACCGTGGTGCCCGGGGTCGCGTTCGTGCACTTGATGGTGACGAGCGTGTTGCCGGCGGCCGCGCCCGTGGCCGGGCTGATCGACTTGATTGTCGGAGCCGGGAAGCAGGCGTTCAGCTCGGACGTGCGGATGATCTGGTCCTTGCGGAACACGAGCCGGCGGCGGCGGGGCGGGAAGTCGGTCCCGTCCGGCCGCACACCCTCATAGATGTGCTCGGCAACCTTCACCAGCGGGTCGGTCACCGGCACGGCGGTGACGAGCGCTGTCGCCTGAGTCTTGTTGATCTGTGTGCCGTTGGCCCGGTACATCGTCACGGCGTCCCCTCACGCTTGCGGTCTGAAGCGGCGGGCCGTCGAGATAGATGTCCGCGGGTGGCGGTTCAGGCGCGCAGATCCACAGCAGGACCGACCCCACAATCAGTCCCAGCGTGATCCCTATGGCGAGCCCGAACCGCCACCCCAACCCCCGCACATCCAGCACCCTGCCGGGCGACCGTGGCTAGCGTCTGGCTCCGATCACTCCGCCTCGGCCGGCCGGACGTGGATGACGTGCGTCAGTTCCTGGAGCGCCGCCACGACCATGTCCGGGTTGGCCACGTCGAGCACGTTGCCGGAGTGCGGCAACGGCTTCCCGTTGTGGAACTCCAGCAGCCGGCGCGCCGCGGCCGCGCCAGAGACGACGCCGATCGTGTCGTCTCCGCCTGGCGCGGTCTCGGCCACGGTGACCGCGTAGTAGACGCCGACGAGGTACCCCTCCACGATGCGATCCACTTAGGCCTCTTCCTGGCCGCCGGCGGCCGCGTCGTCGTTGGGGAGTGCGTCAACGTAGGTGGCGACCCACACGGTGGCCAGCGTCCGCTCGTCCGGGTTGCGCGGGTCGTACTGGCACACGCCGGGCGGAGCGCCGAGCCACGCCGCGCGCCTGGCGGAGCGGCGCGCAGCGACCAGCTCCTCATCGGTGGGCGTCCGCCCCTGGCCGGTGCTCATCAGCCGAAGTCCTTTCCGTTGCCCGCGGTCTGCCGTCGTTCCTGTGCCTGCCTGCGGTCGCGGGAGTCTCCGAGCCACTGGGCGCGCCACTCGTCGTAGGTCATCCTGCCGCCGTTCGGCTGATCTGCCCACCACCGCTTGAGCTCCTCCGACGCGTACGCGTACGCGTGATCGGCGTTGCCACCCCACAACCGCTCCGGGTTCACGCCGGCCTTCCGGCCGAGCGGCGACAGCATGTAGCCGTTCGTCGCCTTCTCCGCATCAAGGGCCTGTTCGTACACCCACTGCTTGTACATGCGGCGCACCACCTGCTCCCGCCGCTCCCCAGCGCCACGCTCAGCGTCGATGATCGCTATCCGCTCCTGACGGTCCATCTCTTCCTCCGACAAGCCGTACACCTCGGCGTACGCTTCGCGCGGGTTCCACCCCTGGCCGATGAGCTCGTCCATCCGGGTCTCCTCCGGAGTGCGATCGTCCTCCGCGCCCTGCTGCCGGTCACGGTCGTCGAGCTCGGCGATGACCCGCCGCACCAGCGCCCCGGACCACGGGTCGGAGTGATAGAGCGGCTGGTGCCGCTCGATCAACTCGGCGAGCTGCTCCTCGCTCATCCCCGCCAGGTCGAGCCCCGCGTACGGGTCGGAGCCGATGTCGCGGCGCCGGTCGCGCTCCTCCAGTTCGGCGCTGATCTGGTCGAGCAGCGACGTGACCGCCGGGTCGAGCCCGTACCGGCCCAGGTTGCGGCCGTACAGCGTGGCGAGGTCGTCGGTGTCCATGGACAGCAGTTCGGACGCGGCGAGGTCGCCGAGCTCGTCGCCGCGGCGGCCGCGTTCGGCCTCACGCGCTTCGGTCTCGGCGATCACCCGGTCCTGCAACGCCGTCTTCGCCGGATCGTCGCCGTAGCCGTCCCAGCCGGCCAGCAGCATCGACTCCAGTTCGGCGTCCGACACGTCGGTCAGGTCGATCTCGCCGCCGCCGGTACGATGCTGCTCGCGCTCGTCGAGCAGCCCGCGCAGGCGAGCGACTGCCCGCGGGTCGTCGATCCGCGCCAGCAGCGCCCGCAACTGCTCGTCCGTCAGCGCCAGCAGGTTGATGCCGTCGAGCGGGTCGCGCCGCTCCGCCCTCTCCTCGCGACGGGTGCCGCCCTGCGGGCCGGTCGCGTCGGTGGCCAGGAGGGCGAGCACGCCGAGACCCCAGTGCCGCAGATCGTCGTCGGCGTAGTCGCCGTGCCCCGCCAGCGACTCCAGCACGTTGGCGAACACTTCCTGGGTGCCGTCGCCGTTGACACGGCCGGTGCGCGCGTCGGGGAAGTCGCCCGGGTAGATCTCGAACGGGCGGCCGCGGTCCTCACCGGAGATCGGTTCAGGCCTGACGCGGTCGCCGACGTCGCCGTGGCTGGTGCGGTCCCACAGCATCGCCTGGCCCGCCGCGCGCAGGCCGGGCACGGTCGCCTCCAGGTGGTGGCCCAGCTCGTGCGCCGCCACCGTGGCCTTGGCCACCCCGCCGGGCTGCGCGGACGGCACCGGGACGCGGCCGGGCTGCCCCTCTCGGATCGCCGGCGCGATCTGCGTGTGGTCGTCAGTGGGCAGGCTGATCCGGGTGGAGCCGTCCGCGCGGACGTGCACGTGCTGGCCAGGCCCGGTCACCACCTCGACGGGCCCGGACTCGCGCGCCGCGGCGAGCCAGTCGGACGGGAGGACCTCCTCCACGTAGCGGAGCGCCCCAGCGTTCGACCCCGCCCGTGCAGTCAGGACACGCCGGTTCCGGTCGATGTAGTCAAGCCCGTCGCCGCCCACCTGCCGCACCTCGGCCAGGGTGGCGGCGAGCGCCTCGCGGCGAGCTTCGGCGAGCATGCGCCGGAGCTCCTGCTCGCGCACCGCGGCCGCCTCCCAGCGCGCGGCCGCATCGTCCCGCTGCCCCAGCAGACCCTCGTCCGGGATGCCGCCGTCGCTCCGTACACGGGCGATCTCCGCGTCCAGGTCATCGGCCGCCTTCCACGCCTGCCCGCGCTCCCGCGTGACGGCGTCGAGCTCCGCGCCAAGCGCGTCGGCCCGCCCGGCAAGGTGCTGCCGGAACCTCACGTCGAGGTCAGCGCCCGCTGTACGCAGCACGGCAAGCTGCCGCATCGCCTCCGGGCCGGGGCCGTCGTCGTCCGCGATGTCGGGCGCCCACAGCATGTCCTGCCGTACGGCGGGGACACGCCCGGCTTCGAGGTCCTCCAGAGTGGTCGGCTCGAACAGCGTCCGCATGACGGGCTGCTGGCCCAGGTTGGTCAGGTCGTCGGGGAGTTGGGCCCGGTACGCGGCCAGACGGCCGGGCAGGTCGGCGTCCGGTGGCATGTCGGGCATGCGCGGCGTGGGCTGCTCGGGCGCGCCCTTGATGCGGTCACGCAGCCGCGCGAGCGACATGCCGGCGGGCAGCACGCCGGGGGCGGGCGGATGGTCTCGGTACGCGGCCGCGACTCGGGCCAGAGCGCGCGGCCACGTCTCGCTGCCGAGCGGGTCCGCCCCTTCGAGTGCGGCGCGGATGCGGCCCGTGGCGCGGGCCTTGACGGCGCCGGTGACGGCACTGGTGGCCGACGCCATGGCGGCGGTCTGGGCGTCGTCCCGGGCGCCGAGCCGGAACGCGAGCGTCGCCGCGGTGCTGTCGGTCGTGGCGTCGATGCGGTCGAGCCGGTCCAGAGCGGCGGCGAGCGCCTCCTCACGCCCTGCTCCGGCCGGGAGCTCGCGTAGCGCTTCGGCGACGTCGGTTGCCGCCCACCGGGAGCGGGTCGTCTCCAGGTCGGCGAGGAATGCGGTGAACTCGCGTTCGCGGCTGATCTGTTCCCGCTCGCGCCGTACGGCGGCGATGCGGGCGGCCGCGTTGTCGTCGGCGGGGATGAGCCGCATCACCGAAGGGTCGATGTAGTCGTCCGGGGCGTCCGGGTCGTCGAACACCGACACGGAGCGGTGCTCGCCCGAGTCGGCCATGATCTGGACCGTGACGCCCTCGGGCACGTCGTCGGCCGCCGGATGGCGGGTGATGCCGGTGATGGTGCCGGTCGCCATCATCACCTGGGCGCGGTCGCCAACGCGCAGGTCGCGCCAGCCCACGTACTCGGCGTTCTCCGGCGCCATCACCGAGTCGTACGGCTGCCCGGTCGTGGCGGGCCCGCGGTCGAGCCGCTCCACCGAGGGCCAACCCCGGTCAGCGACGGTGATCGTACGCTGCTCGTCGTCGCCGTCCAGCACGGTCATCTCGTACAGACGAGTCTCGGCGAACTCGCCGCCGCGCCGCTTCACGGACAGCACCTGGCCCACGACGGGGTCAGCGAAATCGGTGCCGTCCCAGCGAATGGTGTCGCCGACGTCGATCCGGTCGGCGGTGACGTGCTCGCGCGTGAAGTCGGCCGGGCGGAGGGGCTGATCCGCTGGCAGGTCGGGCATCAGCCACAGGTCCACGCCGTCCGGCAGGACCCGCTGCTCCACGCTGCCGTCCTCGTGCCGGACGTGCACCTGGTGCAGCCCGAACCCCTTCACGGGGCGGGTAGCCGTCACGGTGCCGAACCGGACCGTACCGTCCTCGCCCGGGAGGGCGATCACGTCGCCCATGCCCAAGTTGCGGGCGTACGCCCGTTCCGGCCCTGGGCGGCCGGGGTCGTGCGGCGGCGGCGGGAACCCTTCCAGCCTCGCGTTGGCGGCCTCGACCCATCCGGCGGTACGGGCGAGCGCACGCTGGCGCGGCGCAGGCGTGTTCTCGTCAGCGGCCATCGTGCGCAGGTGCGCGGCCAGGGCCTGCATCTGCTCGGCGGACAGTTCGCGGCGGGCGCGCAGCCTGGCCACAGCCTGCGCCACTTCTGGGGAAGCGCCCGAACTGGTGGCGTCCAGGTTGAGGTCCAGCAGCCGGCGCCGCTGGTCGGTGCGGAGCCGCACCCTGCCGGTCGGGATGCCGTCCGGCAGATCCACGGCGGTGACGCGCTCCGGCTCCGCTGGCGGGACGGCCGGGGCTTCCGGCTCGCGGGTCGGTGTTCCCGTGATCCGGGTCAGCAGGAGCCGCTCGTCGAGCTCCATCTCCGACAGGCGGCCATCCTGGTCGCGTACGTCGAACCGGGCGCGCCCGCCGTCCATCTCCGGTACTGACGCCACTTGGACGGGGACGTCATCGATGAGCACCCACTCGCCCAAGGCCAGGCCGGACGCTTCGTCCTCGTCCACCTGGTCGCCGTCCTGCGTGGGCGCGAGCCGGACGGCGCGGTCAGCGGCGATGAGGTGCCGCTCCCGCCGGTCGTCGTCGCCGCGCACAAGCGCCGACACGAGCCCGTCGTCGAACTGCTCCACCCGCTCCACGGCCACATCGCCGGTCGGGCTCGAGATGCGGTCACCCTCGCGCAGTCCCGCGCCGGGTACCTGCTCCGGTGCCGGGGCGGGCTCGCTGTCGTCGAGCCGCACCACACGGCGCGGGATCGAGAACCGCGTCCCGGACGGCGCCGGGACGGTGGTGCCATCCGCCCGGGTGATGGTGACGTCGTCCAGCGCCACCGAGGGCATGCCGGGCTGGCGGCGAGATATCCTGCCCGCCACGGTGACCTTCTCGAACCGGGCGATGCCGAGCGCCTCCCGGTCCAGGGCGGCGGGCAGCGTCGGCCCGGCGGTGTCGAACCGGATCCGGTCACCGGTCTGTGCGTTCGCCTGGGGGATGTCCTCGCCGCCGTGGGTTTCGGCCGGAGTGCCGCGGGTGACCAGCGCATCGCGGCGGCGGCTGATCCGGGCGCCGTCGTCAAAGACGAACGTGAGGCGACCGCCCGCCTCCTCCTGGATGTCGGTGACACGGCGGCTGTCCCGCTCGGGCTCGCCTAGCCGGGCCGGGCCCGCTGGGTTCGCGTACGAGCTTGCGCCCTGGCGGAGCGCGCCTGCGCTAGGGCCGGTCATGCGCCAGTGCGCCTCCGAGAGCGTGTCCCCGACGCGAATCTCGTCGGCGTACGCCTGCCCTTCCGGCGTGGTCTTCCTGGGAGGCTCCTCCGCTGGCTGCGCCTCACGGATGACGCGGCGGATCATGCCGAGTCGCGGGTTGCCCGGGGCGAGTTGCTCGGCCTCGTCGAGCAGTCGAGACGTCTCCTCGACGTCGCCGGCGTTGTACGCCTCGCGTGCCTGCCTGGCCAGCGCGGTCATCTGCTGGCGGCTGGCGGCGCGCTCCCGTACGGCATGGTCACCCTCGGCGCGCTCCTGCGCGGCCTGGTCGCGGGCCACGGCGCGCTGCTCGGACTCCTGGCGCCGCTGCCGATGCCGGGCGCCCAGCTCGCTTTCGTCGCCCTCCCTGGCGGGGCTGTCGTCCTGGGCCTCGTCCGGCTGAGTCTCCGGCGCGGACAAGGCGGGGGCAGATGCTTCAGCGTCCTGGTCGCTCTCTGGCTCCGCGGTAGGGTCCGGCGTCGGCTCTGCGGTACCGTCCTGGGCCGCGGTGGGCTGCCCGGCCTCGGCCTGGCCCTCACGGATGATGCGGCGGATGTTGTCCCACCGCTCCTGGGTGGGGTCGAGCTCCTCAGCCTGGTCGATCAGCTTCAGCGCCTGGTCGAAGTCGCCTGCGTCGAACGCCTGCTTGGCCTGGCCGGACCGGGCGGTCGCTTCCTTCTTCCGGTTCTCCCGCTCCCGCTCCTGCTGGCGGGTGCGCCGCACGATCTCCTTATCCGTGAACGTCAGGACCTCGGGGTGTGCGGCAATGTAGGCGTCGATCCAGTCCTTCTCCGACTGCCCCGCCTCGCCCTTGTACCGGTGCTCGCCGTGCGCTTCGGCGATGTACCGGCCGGGGTCGCCCGTCCACCGGTAGCCCGTGGCCATGCGCTCGATCGCGTTGACGAGCACCGCCCGCCGGGCGTCGCTCATCCCCTCAGGGGACGGCGGGGTGCCGTCGTCAATGGAGGGCAGCGGGGACGGGTCTACCCACTTGTCGCGCACCAGGGCGCGGACCCGGTCCCAGTTCTCGCCGTCTGGGTACTCGGTGGCGATCTCGTCGATGATGGCCAGCCCGCCGTCAAGGTCGCCCTCGTCGGCTCGCTTCTCGGCCCGGTCGCGCGCCTTCAGAATCCGGTCCACCCGGCGCCGGTTCTCCCGGATGACCTCGCGGTGCGCCTCGTCCCAGTCGTCGCGCAGACTCACGCCCACGCGGGTGAGCCGATCCCCTTCCTCGTACTGCGGACTGTTCACCCCGCCGGTGCGGCCGCGCTCGTCCACCAGGTCGCGGAACTCCGACCAGGCGCGCAGCATGGCCATCTCGTCGTCACCAGCGAGCGCCTCCTGGTACGCGGCCGCCGCGGCGGTGATCTGCTCGCTGGCTGCGTCGTCGAAGACGCCGGCCCTGGGCGTGAGCTCGTCGGTCTCCGGCTCATCTGGTGCGTCGCCGGGCGCGAGTTCGTCGGGCTGTGCTGCGGCGGGCGCGGGCTGGTCGTCCTCGTCGTCCGCCGCCATGAAGATGTCGCGGTTGCCGTCCTTGTCGGTGCCCATGTCCGCGAACAGGCCCTCTTGAGGGCGGGTCTGCGGGGAGACGGGGGCACCGTCCGCGCGGTGGTTCGGCGGCTCGTCGGCAGGCTGCCAGTCGCCGAGCTCCTCCTCCGCCAGGGTGCGCCGGTCGCCGCGGATCGTGACGACCTCGACCTCGACGCCGGTGAGGGTGTCCTGGATCTGCTCGACGCGGACCGGGTCGTTGAACGCCTGCGTGCTGATCCACTGGCGGGCGCGCAGTTCGGGCCGCTCCTCGCCGCCCTCGGCCGGCGAGGGCGCTTCCGGCTGGGCAGAGGCTTCTGCCTCGTCGATCGCGTTGACCTTGTCGCGGATCTCGCGCGCGATCCGGTCGGCCTGCTCCTGCTCGTTCAACCGTTCGGCCTCGACCAGGCGGGCGAAGTCCTCGTCCGGTACGACGCGGGCCACGGCGTCGTCGGTTGTGAACATCGTCCAATGCCGGTTGACGTTGTCCACGAAGGAGACGGACCAGCCCGAACCGGGCTTGGTGTCGGCGTCCTCCGGCGGGCCCGCCGGCGAGACGCCGGAGATGCGGCCAAGGTTGCTGGTGCTGTCGCCGAACTGGTCCCAGCCGTGCACGTACGCGAGCTGGCCGGGCCGAAGCTCAGAGACGGGGACGCGGGTGTCCTGCCCGGACGGCGTGAACTCCTGCACATCCTTGGAGGGCTTGGCGGCGCGCTGCGGCCGGGGCCGGTCCGCGGGGTTACCGGACGGCTTCTTCCCGCCCGGCGCGGCCGTGACCGTCAAGTAGTTGCGGTGGATTGCGAGCTTGCGTCCGTCCGCGGTGTGCACCTCCAGGCGGCCGCCGCCCAGGTTGCGGGCGACGGTTCCGGTGCCGCCACCCCAAATGGAGACGGACGCGCCGGTCTCGATCCAGCGGCCTTTCCGGTCGCGTGGCTGTTCGGGGTCGAATGCGTTGCGCAGGCGTCGGGCCTTGGCCTCCAAGTCGGCGGTGTACGTGACTCCGCCGATGGTCCACGTCCGCTGGTTGGTCACCGTGCCCCCTGCTCTGCCCCGTGCTGGTGTGCTGGGCAGGGAACACGGCGGGACGGGCTAGTGTCCCGGTCCGCTGATCACGTCAGCGCGGTCACGCGGCCGCGAACAGGTCGAGCTGGTCGTCTCGGCCGGGGCAGGCGGCTGCGACCTGCTTGATGGGCCTGGTGGCGCGCTGCTGGGCGGCGCGGGCGGGGGTGGGGAACAGGTCGAGTTGGTCGGGCTGGCCGATCTCGCGCTTGGCCTCGGCGGCGACCGCCTCGACGCGGGCGCGCCAGTTGAGGGCGAACACCTGGCAGTTCGCCTCGCTCTTGTGGCGGGTGGATCCGCATTGGGTGGGGGTGCGGCGCCCGGCGTACGACCACGCCATGCTGTCGGCTGTCACCAGGTAGCGGCCGTACCGGCGCAGGCCGGCGAGCTTGACGCCGAACCCGTGCAAGGGGAGATCCAACTCTGCCAGGGTGCGAAAGATGTCGCCGATCTCTGCGGTGGCCTGGCGGCGGCAGACGGAGCCGACGCCGACGATCTCGTAGTCCTCGGCCAGGCGGACGCCGTGCTCCTCGTACAACGAGACGCAGGCGAGGTAGTCGTCCACGCTCCAGCCCTGAAGCACCGGCATCACCGGGCAATCGGCATCGCTGAACTCGGGCCACAGCGCGACCAGCCGGAGGAAGTTCGCAACAGTACGGCGCTGATGCTCGGCCACGGTGAGCCCGGTCTTGGCGAGCATCCACGGCTCGCACATCCAATCCTGAGGAGCGCACCAATCGAGCTCCATGGCCTCGTCGTAGCGGGCCAGCGCGGCAAGGTACTCCTCGGGCGTGGTGACGAACTCGTGGAACATGGACAGTTCGGTGAACGCGCCGGAGTCGATGGCGACGTGACGGCGGGGGATCCCTGGCCGCCAGAACGGCCAGTAGGGCGGCGCGGGCAGCCTCTTGTAGGTGCGGAGTACCCGGTGGGAGATGAACAGGCTCACGTCTATCGGCGCGGTGGTGAGCCAACTGGCGCGGTGGGTGCCGAGATAGAAGTGCAGGTCCCGTGTGTCGTCGCAGATGAGCATGATGGCGCTTTCGGGCGTGCGAGAGGGCCGGGGCGGCGCCGGAAAGCGTCGCCGCCCCGGGAGTGGTTGAGCGTCAGAAGGTCAGCGGCGGCCGGTGCGGTGGTGTTCACACGAGCAGGTGGGGTGCTGACAGCCGCCGCAGCGGCCTTCAGCGCACGGCACGCTCAAGCGGCCGGTCCTGTCGTACCAGGTGGGTTCGTGGCGGGGTGGGTTGGCTGGAACGGGGGTGGTGGGGGGCTTCTTCGCCATGGTGGGGTTTCCTTCCGGTGGAAGGTGGCGGCCAGCCCGCCGCTCGGGCGGGCCGCCACCGGTGGGGGTTAGGCGGTGCGCTGGACGTCGAACTCCTGCACCTCGGCCTCGAGCTGTTCGTCCGGCATGAGCTGCTCGTCGAACAGGTCCACCCATTCCTGAGCCTGCTCGTCGGTCGCGGTGGCCGGGTCGTACGGGTTGTCTTCGAGGAAGTCGGTGTAGCGGTGCGGGATGTAGACGGCGGTCGCGTCGGTGATCAGGTCGCGTAGCGTCTCGGCTGCCCGCTTGTAGGCCAGGCCGGGCGTGTCGGTGCAGTACTGGAAGCGCCGTCCATCGCTCCAGGTGATGGAGGCGAACCAGACCTTGGCGGGTACGTCGGCCATGCGGGGTTCCTTCCGGTGGGGCTTCCCGCCCGCCGCTCGGGCGGGAAGCTGCTGGTGGGGTCAGACGACGGAGAGTTGGGAGGGTCCCTTCAGTGCCGCCTCCCATGCCTCGGCGAAGGTCTTATTGGTCTTGTCGGTGGCGAGCGCCGGGGCGGTGACGAACGCCTGCTCGGGGCACGGGTAGTACAGGTTGCGTTCGTGGATCCACACCCGGTGGTGGCGGCCGGTGTCGTACCGCCAAGCTCGTGGGGCGTGGTGGTTGGCCATGTAGTCGAGCAGATCGACCATGTCCCACCTGTCGCCGTGGGCCACCATGGTCATGGAGCGGGCGGCGTTGGCGGCCTTCATCATGTCGTCGGACTTGGCGCGGAACGCGCGCCGCACGTCGTAGATGGCCCACGGCATACAGTTCAGGTGCTCCTGGAAGTCGGCCAGCAGGGCGGGCCCGCCCTCGACGTCGAGCAGCGCGTCGTAGAGCTGTCGCCCGCCGATCAGCCCCTGGCGGGGGTTGGCGGCGACGGCGAGGTACTCCATCGTGAGCGCCTTGAACGCCTCGTACGGGGAGGCGACGTACCGAGGGAGGGTCCGGGCGAGCCCGGCGACGCTGGCCAGCGCGTACGGGCAGAAGACGCATGCGCTCTTGGGCCACTTGACCATGAACTGCTCCCACAGGTACCGCTCGCACTCGGCGCGGTCCCATCCCCACTCGATCAGCGGGTAGTACGGGATCCGGCCGGGCAGCCCGAGCGGCATGTCGCGCATCATGCGGGTGAGCTCGTCGGTCTCGAATCCGACCACGTGGACGAACTCTTCGCCGCCGGTGAGCTGGGCGATCAGCACGTCCAGCGGCCACCCCTTGGCCTTCAGGCTGCATTTGCGGATGCCGCCGGTCTGGGGGACCGTCGCGACCTCGACCATCTCGTCCGACAGCCGGTAGGCGCCCTGGATGTAGCAGATGGTGGGCGCGGTGGTGTCGTCCAAGATGACGATGCCGTCCCGCTGACTGTTGCTGGCGCGCGCGACCTGGATGGTGCGGATGCCGTGCTTGCGCAGCAGCGGGAAGACGTACTTTTCGACCAGGTAGCCAGTCTCTAAGTGCTCGTCGCCGGTTTGTGCGATGACGACGATCAGATCCTTCAGGTTGAAGGTCCTGGAGATGAGCGCGGTGAGCCAGCGCACCAGGATCGCGGTGCTGTCCACGCCGAGCCCGTACGAGAGGATCACCTTCACGGCAGGACCTGGACCTCTTCGACCGTGATCAGCGGGTACAGGTCGGAGTCCGTGTAGGCGCTCACCCACGCCTTAGCCTGCTCGGGGGTGGCGGCGTCGGGGTCGTACGGGTAGTCGGACAGGAAGCCGTCGTACGCCTCCTGGACGTCCTCGTCGAGCCACGGCCGGGCGTTGCGGACGATGAAGCGGGTGGTGCGCAGGTACGCGTTCGACTCGTCGGGGGCCACCATGATGACGGGCTCAGCGTCGCTGAGTGAGCCCCAGTCGAGGTGGACGACGAACACGAAGACGCCCGTGGTGCTGGTCATGCTGGGGTGTTCCTTCCGGTGGGTTCCGTGGCCGCCCGCCGCTCGGACGGCACACGGAACCTGAAGAGGTGAGCTAACGTCTCGCCCTGATGCGGGCGAGACCGAAGAGGGGACCCCGGCTAGTTCCGGGGGTGGAGGGGGGTGAGGCTGGTCCGGTGCGGCGCCTGAGCGCTTGGCGCTGACTAATCCCGCGCCCAACCCTCCAGCGGGCCAACCCAGTCATCGGCCACGAGGTCAGGTCGCCGGGCCCGCCAGTCGTCGATCACTTGCCGGTAGGCGGGGCCGTCGTAGAAGCGTGAGAGCCCGTGATGGCTGGCGTGATACCGCCAGGAGTCGCGCACCCTCTCGTACGCCTCCGCCGAGTAGTCGTGCCCGCTGGCCGGGTCAATGTCCTTCTCGGCGATGCCCAGCGCCAGGCACAGCGCGGTGCGCGCGTCGTTCATCGACGTGCGCCGGTCGGCCTCCATTGCCGGGTCAGGGTCGCGGTACGCGTAGCGGCTCATCACCCGTCTGGCCTGCATACGGATTGCCCGCTTCTCATCGGCTACGCCACGCAGTGTGATGTTGCTGGCCATGGTGTTCCTTCCGGTGGGTTCCGTGTGCCGCCCGCCGCTCGGACGGCACACGGAACCTGAAGAGGTGAGCTAACGTCTCGCCCCGATGCCGGGGCGAGACGGATGAAGGGGAAGGCTCAGTCCCGGTTCTCGTCGAGGCACTGGACCATGCCGAACGCCTCGTCCTCGGTGAACCGGAACGCGGCGCCGGGAAGGGAGTCGGGGAGGGTCCACTCCTGCGAGTGGTTGGCGTGCCGTCCGCCGGGCCGGGTGATGATCCACGTGTCGCTGCCGACGAGCCGCATGGTGATGGACTCGGGCTCGTAGTGGTGACCGTCCTGGCGGGGGTCGCAGGGCCCGTCACAGGCGTGGGTGAAAAGCATGTTGGCGAAGGTGTACTCCGTGGCGCTGTCTGCGTACTGGTGCCGGTAGCTCCGGTTGACCAGGATCGCGGCGGGGATCTCGAACTCCCTCAGCAGCCGGTCGGCGCGCTCCTTCGCCTCGTCCGAGGTCTTGAAGTACGGCTCCCGGTCGGCCCGGTAGCCCGGGTTCGGGAGGGGATTGTCGAGCCGGTAGGCCGCGCCACCCACGATGGGGACGATCTGGAACTGCCAGGAGAGGTGAGACGACCAGAAGTAGCCGGTCCAGCCGTCTCGGTCGTTGCCGCTCCAGGTGAGGCGCTTCTCGTTCATCACACGCCCTCAGGCTCGTCGATGAACGTCTCGTGGCTCTTGGCGCCGATAGCTGCCAGACCGGTTGCGATCTGGAACGCGAGGGCGGTCTCGGCGTCGTAGTCGAGGTAGAGAACGACGTCCACCAGGTTGCCGCCGACCATGACCCTGCTCTGCACCCTGAACTTCACCTTGTCGGCCTTGTGCACGACCTGGATGGTGCTGCCGTCCTGGGCGGTGAAGGTGCCGAAGTCCTGGCGTGCGACGTCGGCGGACGTGATGGGGATGACGTCGGCGATCTTGCCGTTGTGCATGGGGTTCCTTCCGGGCTCCACCAGCAACGCCGCTCGCCGCCGGTCGAACATCCACAACATTAGCAGTCTTCTTTAATGGTGTCTATATCGGCAATTCGGCGGTAATGGCGGCCGCCCAATCCGTCAGGTCCACCTCGCGCACCGCCTGGACGATCTCCTCCATCGGCGCGCCCGCCTGGTCCAGTTCCTCCACCGCGCCGCGAATGGTCTCCACCACCCGGCCGAACTCCTCACCGACCGCCACGGCGGCCGTCATCGCGGTGTCGTGCGCATCCATGCCGCCCCCGCCCGTGACCGCGGCCGCCGCGAGCGCTGGCAGGACCACCTGCTCGGCCTCGGCCTGCCACGCCTCCGCTGGCATGATGCGCGCCACGTCCAACGCGTTCGCGCCGACGCGGGTGTCCACCTTGTACTCGGCGACGAAGTGACGGGTGCCCTTGCGGTGCTTCGGTGACTCCAGCCTGGCCACCGTCCGGCCAACGAACCGCCCGCCGAGCTGGTACAGCGTCTCCACCAGCTCGGTGGCAGGGCCGGCCCCCGGGGAGCCCTTGGTCTGCCGCCCACGCGGGCGCTCCTCCTCCTGGGCGACATCGTCTTCGGGCTCGTCCTCGGCGGCCGCGTTCTCGCCAGCATCGGGGCCTGCCTCGTCCGTCTCGGCGCTCTCCTCGTCGTCGCTGGTCTCGCTGAACAGGTTCCGCAGGCGCGACAGCGCGTTCTCCTCGGCGCCGTCGTCGTCTCCCGCTGCGGGGACAGCGTCTCCGGCCGGCGGCTGCCCGCCGAGCTCGCCCTCCGCGGCCGCGTCGTCCACCGCGGCCGCCGGGTCCTCCGGCGGGGCGATGCCGAGCGCGACCGCATCCGCCTGACGAGTCGGGATCGGCGTCTTGCCCTGCGCTACGTACAGCGCCCTGGTGTGCGGCAGGTCCACGGGGTCGTACCCGGCGATGGCCCGGTACTCGTCCAGCGAGATCAGCCCGGCCGCGACCTCCTCGCGCGCCTCCTCTCGCCGCTGCGTCTTCGCCCGCTGGAGCACCTCAACGGAGTCGGTGTTGAACTCGTAGACCGCGCCGTCTTCGTGGTCGGTGTCCCACCCGGTCGCCAGCAGCGACAGGTGGGGCAGCATCGTGTGCGTCCAGAACTGGTGTTCTTCCTGGGCCGCGTTGTCGAAGGTCCGGCCGGACGCGTTCCCGAGGATGCTCTCCGGGACGCCGAACGCGGCGAGGATCTCCTCCTTGGAGATGCGGGCCAGGTCGGCGTAGGCCATGTCGCGAGGCTTGGCGGCCAAGTCGATGAACGACAGGTCGCCCTGGAGCACGGTCAGCTTGCCGGCCTCGTGCGCGCCCTTGCCGAAGATCCCCTGAATACGCTCCATCTCGTCGTCATCGACTTCGCCGTCAATGCCGATCACGCCGCCCGGCCGGCCGTCGTTGCGCAGGAATGTGGCGTTGTAGAGGCGGGCGAGGAAGTCCAAGTCCACGCTGAGCCCAGCGGCCTCCATGGGCGTGATGCCGCGGAACGGGTCCAAGGGGTGGGGATCTCTGAACCAGATGACTTTCTCAGGGTCGATCCCGCGGCGCCGACCGTCCGGGCTGATCGTCTCGAAGTGCGACAAGAGGTTGCCGCCGAACCCGGGCACCGGGCGGGTACGGCCGGGCGGCAGCAGGTCCGCACCGATCGGGTGGCCGCGCCGGCTGGTGGTCATCTCGACGAACGTCCCGGCCGGGGACAGCAGCACCTGGCCGGACAGTCGCTTCCGTAGCTGCGGGCCCTTCTCCAACTGGTTGGCGACGCCCGCGTTGAGCAGCCGGGCGAGGGGGTCGTCCGCGATAACCTCGCGCTCGCCGTCGTCCTTGATGAGCACCCGCTCGATCGGCAACCGGCTGGCGTGTCCGGCGATGGCGTTCACGCTCTTGAACACCCAGACGACGCGCTCCATCCCCTCCAGCACGGCGCGTTCGACGGGCCAGGAGCGGCGCGGGTCGCGCAGCCGGGCGAGCATGCCCGACCAGGAGGTGTGGGCGTCGAGCTCGAAGGATTTCGTCTCCAGCGGAGCCGACTTCCGTTCCAGCCCGAGGGCGCCGCGCAACGCGGGAAGGAAGGCCACGGCGCCTCCTACTTCCCACTGCCGAGCAGTACGCCGCCGGTGAGCGCGGCGGCGGACAGACCGGCCCAGAACAGCAGCGGGTGGACGCTCCAGGCGACGGCCAGCGTCCCGGCGATGCCGGCGACGATGAGGAGCAGGGCGATCAGGTCGCGGCGCAGACGCTCCTCGCGCGGATGCGGGTCTTGAGCGTTCAACCTGTTCTCCTGCCTGCCCGGGACGACGATGGTCGCCGGGCAGGCTAGGAGGAGGCTGTGGTTTGTGTACGGCTCCAGCTAGACGGCCTGTTTAGCCGTACATGTCTCCGAGGCTGGAGCGCTGTCGCATGGCGACCTCGGCAGCGGTGGACCCCGGTGCGGGGCGCTTCCGCTTGGCCCGGACGGCAGGCCCGTTGCCGCCCAGGAGGTGTTCAGTGTGCGGTCCGGGGCACGGCACGGTGATGGCGTCGGCCCACCGCAGCTTGCAGTGGTCGCAGTAGACGTCTTGGGCGACGGTCCACGTCTTCTCAGAGATCATGAGGCTGCGGCGGCTCGTCTCTATGCGGCGAGCCTGCTCCGAGGAGACTGGCACAGTGACCCCGGCGACGAACTCATGAGTGCCGTCACTGGTTGAACTGGTTGTCTCGTCCTGGGTTGTCTCGGAGACTTCGGTGGTCATGCGATCTATCAACCCCCTTGGCTTTCTGGGGATGCCCTAACAGCCTGTCGGCGGGTATAGGTTCCGACAGGTCGATCCCCCGGTTACTGATGTGATACTGGTGGCACATGTGGCAGTAGCCAGCGGAGAGACCTTAGCTATCGGTGGCAGGTCACGTAAATGGTCAGATGATCTTTCGGATCGCCTTATTTTCCGCCGTTCCGGACAGAATCTTTGTAACGATCCGTAAACCATGTGAACCGATCCAAGTTCCCAAGAGTCCCTATCGTCCACATTCGGCTGTCACGCTCCGTCAACCGGAGATGAGGCGGCCGCGCTTCTTCGCCTGCTTCACCGCCGGCTCGTACGGAGCCAGCAGCACAGCCTCGGCCTGGTCGGGACTGCTCACGCCGCGCTTGAGCATGTCCTTCTTCGACTCCACGTACGTGAACCCCGCCGAGTTGTCGAACTTCTTCGGTGCGCTGAGCTGCCCCCGCGTGCGGCTGCTGACGCGCAGCCGTAGCCGCGTCACCCCTTCGGCGTTCGGCCGGAGCAGTGTCCGGCCGGCGATCCACAGCTCGTCCCGCTTCCGGTACGGCCGCAGCACCTCCGATTCCGCCGGCCGGTCCGTCCCCTCGGCCACGTTGACGGGCACGATCTCCGCTTGGTGCTTCTTCTCCTTGCCCCACCGCTGAAGGAGCCCGACGACACCCCACCCGACGCCGATCGTGTCGATCTTTACGCGTACCTTGGCCCTGGTGCCGAGACGACGGCGCAGCAGTTCGGCGCGCTGGATCTCCTCCAGGATCCGGTTCGCCACGGTGACCGCGTCGCTGTTGTCCGCTCCGGAGCTGGTGTGTTCGATCGTCGCCAGGTCCTCCACCAGACGCGAGATGACGAACTCATCCCCTCCATCGGCCGCAATGTCGCAGCCGAGCCGCACCCAGCCGCCGAGCCGCACCATCCACTCGTCGGTCTCGTCCGGCAGCCCCAGGTCGCACAGGCGGGCCCAGCCGGGCCCTTCCGGCTCCTCCTGCTCGGCGGCCGCGTCCACCCAATCGCTCGGGATGATCTGGTCCTTCGCGCCCTTCGGGAAGCGCGCGTGCACCTTGGCGATCACGTACGGCGACTTCTCGCCGTGATCGCGGATCGCCTCCTCGATCCACTCGGCGTTGACCAGGTGGGAGGACACCATGTGGCCCGGGTCGCCGGCCAGGCAGGCGCACACCTTGTCTGCGGTGCGCTCGCCGGTCACGGCCGGCGAGTCGGTCGCGGCGAGCTTGATGGTGGTCGTCTGCGGATAGCGGTCGCTGTAGCCGTCGTTGCAGAGCTTTTCGAACCACGACCGTTCGGTATCGGTGGGCGGGTTGCCGATGGCGATCATCCGGGCGTTGCTGCCGGTCAGCAGGTTACGGGTGGAGCGGCCGATGACGGGGCCGATACCGCCCGCCTCATCCACGATGAGCAGCAAATTGGACTCGTGGATGCCCTGCATGCCGGATTCGTCGTGCTCGGTCGCGGTGAACCCGTACGAGACCACGACGTCCACGCCCTTGGCGTCGGTCATCTTCCACTGCACCTGGTCGCACGAGCCCGGGAGCGCGCCGTGCGCGACCGCGTGCCGGATGTGCGGCCACATCTGCCGGTGCACCTGCCGCATGCGGGTCGCCGTGGTGATCGACAATGCGGTGCCGACCGGGTAGACGCACGCCCAGTAGGCGACTGCCCGCGCGCAGATGTGCGTCTTGCCCAGGCCAAAGCCCGCAGGTACAGCCACGTTTTTGTGCGTCGTGATCGCCTGGAGGATGGCCCGCTGCTTGCTCCAGAGCGCCTCCCCGAGGACCTGCTCGACGAAGCCGACCGGGTCCCCGAGCCACACCCCGTACGGGGTGCCGAGCTCCCGCCCGGCCACGGCCAGGACCTGGACCAGGTCGGGCCGGGCGAGCATGCCGAGAGTGCGGCGCCGCACCGCTGGCGGCAGTGCCATCAGGTCCGACAGCATCCTGGACGCGATGCGGGAATCGCCGCGGGGAAGGTTGTGGGGAAGGGGGACGGCCAGCGCCGTCATCCGTCGCACCCGTACCGGAGGTGCAGAGCCAGCGCTGCGGCCGCCTCCTGGTCGTCACGCGCGTAAAGCAGGATGACCCGCGTGCAGAGCGGGCATGTCTCCGCCCGCTGGAACATCGCCGCGTACTCCACGACGGACACGGTGCCGGAGCAGCGCGATTAGCGTCTCAGCCCGAGCGACGCGCGCGCCACCGACTATCCAACTGTGGCGCATGTCACACTGGCGGTTGGTCTGTGGAAACCCCTGAGCCAAGCCGCGAGATTCCGCGCCCGTCCGCGCCCCTCCGCACCCCTCCAACGCAGCCAACTGCGGGGGCGGTTTCTATAAAGCGCATGTGCCCCCCAGCCGCATGGTCACAGGTTTAAGCTCTTGCATGTCCGCAGCGCACGCGGTCCTGGCAGCAGTCAATCGGGGGGTCGGCTGCTCCGATGGCGCCGAACCCGGCACTCCATCAACCGGAAAGGGACAACATGCGCAGGCGGCAGAAGAAAGACCAGTCCAAGCGGTTGGAATGGGCACAGCTCGCGATGCGGGCCGGGCTCATCCTCGTTGACTGGCTGGTCAACAGGCTCAGGTAGCCCAACGGCCACCTGAGCCCGCTCGAACGGTGACCCCCGTCAACGCCGGCGAAGCTACGGCGGGGGCACCTACGCACTGGATCCTGCGATAGGACCCGAGTCTCAGCGTAGCGTTCGCGTCCGATCAGTAGGCGTGTATTCAAAGTGGCATCGCTTGCAACACATTCACTGGCATCGCCACTAGCGTCCGCGCTACCAACCCGAACGGCATCGCCGCCGTATCCCGCGAGTAGTAGCGCGACTTACAGCCCGAGGGACTTCAGCCAGGCCAAGCCCGCCTTCTTGTTGAAGCGGCCGCTCTCCAGCCGCACCCCTTCGGGCAGGCTGCCCGCCTCCTCGGCCTTCCGCACCTGGTAGCGCACCTGGTCCACCTTCAGCCCGGCGGTCTCCGCGAGGTCCTTCATGGTGGTTCCCGCGCTCGCCACCGCCTCCGGGGAGGTCTTCTCCTGCCACCACGCGAGCAGAGCATCCTCGTCGTAGCGGCGGTCGCTGACCTTCGCCCCCTTCGGGAGTTCGCCCGCCGCCTCAGCCTCGTGCACCGCCGTCCGGAACGTCTTCTCGTTCACACCGACCTTGCCCGCGGCGTCGGTGAGGGTGGTGCCGGCGGACAGGCTCTCCTTCCGTTTCCGCCACCACGCTACGAACAACTGCTCGTTGACGGCGCCGCTGCCATAGACGATGTCGGGCGGAAGGGTGCCGGCGTCGGCGGCGCGCATGATCGCACCCTTGACGGTCGGGTACGGCTCACCCACCTGTGCGGCGGCGCGGTGGAGGCTGAGCCCGGTGGGCGCGGCCGCCATCGCGGGGAGGCTGTCGAACCACACCTTTACCTTGTCTGGCCAGTACTTGCCGTCGCCAGCGTCCGCGTCCGCGGGGAACGCGCCCGACTTCTTCGCCTGCTCCGGCTTGCTCCAGTAGCGGATCCTCGCCTGGAGGTACAGGCGGGATATGCCGAGCATCCTGGCGATCGGGCCCAGCTCGGTCGGCTGCTCGCTGCTTTCGCTGGCCACCTTGCGCCGCTGCGACGGGCGCAGGGTGACACCCTGCGCCTTGATGTCGCCCGACACCATGGTCAGGTCGAGCTTGTACTCGGCGCCGATCTCGGCGATCTCCCACTGCTTGCCGTCGAGACGACCTTCGTAAAGGGCGGCAATGTCCTGTCGTCGGATCTCCCGGGCGCCCTCGGCGAGCGCTCGGTGCCTCTTCAGGTCGGCCGCGGCCTGGTCCCTCTCGGTGAGCGCGGTGCCCGCGTCCCAGCCGGGGAGCTGCTCGAGGATGTCCTCTTCGCTCGGCGCAACGGGGGTGCCGGTCGGGAACAGGGAGGTCGCACCGACGCCGGTGCCCTTGGACGCCTTCTGCTTGCTCCACCCCTTGGCCTTGTGCCGGTAGTGGAGCGTCCAAACGGCCTTCCCGAGGAGTTCGCGGGCATCCTTCGCGTCGGCGTTCGCGGCCGCGGCGAGGCCGGCGGCCGCGCGGATGCGGTCCGGTCCTGCCGGCATGGCCCGCAGTTCGTCCAGAGTCAGGGTGGAGGTGGGGTCGGTGCTCATCGCCATATCCTCGCGGTTGTCGGGGGTGCCCTCCTTCAGGTGTCGGCTGGTGGGCACGCGGGTCGTTGCTACCCGCTGTTCAAAGATTACCTTGAGTTCTGTGATGTGTCCCAGGGCGTCAACGGCAAAACGGTGTGACGTTGACCCCGATCATGCTGCGCGGCCGGCACCGCGGAGGAGCTCTTCGCGGATCAGGCCTGAGAACCAGTCGTCGTTCGTCCACACCTTGGCGTCGAGCCCAGCCACGCCTAACCCGGTAAGCCACTCCTGCTGGGCTTCGGTCGGCCGGTACTGCTTCGCATTGCTGCGCCGCCTCTTCAGTTCGCGGATGATGACAGCTCCGGTGACGGGGTGGACTAGGAACAGGTCCGGGAAGCCTGCCGGGGAGTGCTCGCTGTTGTGGGTCCAGTAAACGAGGTACCCGAGGATCTTGGCGAGCGGCACGATGTGCTTATCGCGAAGGTCCTTCTCCTTCACTGTCTGGATCAGCTTCTTCTTCGTGGCCCCGTCCAAGCGGTCGAGGCGGTCGTTCATGGCGTCGAGCAGCGACATGGTGTCCTCCAGGAGTTGGAGCGCCCGGGGCGGCGGGCCTTGCGCACTGCGCCGCCCCGGGCGGGATCGGGGGTTACCGGCAGCCAGCGGGGATGTCGTCCCGGGCGCGGCCGTTGAGCAGCCATCCAGCGGCGGCGCGGGAGCGGTGGAACCGCATCGGCGCCTGCCTGCCCGGCCACTCCTCCGCATCGGAGCGTTCGAGGGACCACGTCTTGTGCGGCGGCTGGTACATCTCGTGCCCGTACCGGTGTGCTTCGCTGCTCATCGAGTGTGTGGTACCGAACTGCTCGGCCTGCCGCTTGCGCTGCTCCAGAGTCTCGGCCGGTTCGACGTCGATCGACACTTTCCACGGGGCGGGTGCCCACGCTCCCCAGCCGGTGAACATGAACGGCACCTGATGCTCGTCGCAGGCGGCGGCCAGGTCGGTGAGCCACGTCGGGTGGGTGGGTTTGGCGCGCGGGCCCGTCTCGCCGGCGGCGATGACCCAGCCGATCAGGTTGCGGCGGATCCACTGGTCGCCGTGGCGCTCCATGCCGTGCACGACCGCGCCGTCTGGGGCGTCGTGGTGCGGGTGGGTGACGGGGAGGGTGCCGGCCAGGTATGGGTGCAGGTCGAGTGGTTCGAGCAGCGGGGAGCACAGCAGGAATCGGCCGGCGGCGCGGGCCTCCAGCAGGTCGGGGATGCGCTCCTCGGCCGTGTACTGGCCGGTGACGGTGACACCGAGCCACACGCTGGCCAGGTGGTCGGCCATCCACGGCGCCTGGTCCAGGTCCTCCTGGTCGCACCAGCCCTGCTGAATGGCGGCCTTGACCATGGCGACGCGGCGCTGCTGGTTGGCCCAGGCGTTCGTCCAATCGCGCATCCGGCCGGGGTGGTCAGTGCGAACCAGGAACGTCTGTACGGGCCTGTTCAAGCGGTTGTAGAGGTCACCGCGGATGTCGCCGCCGACCCCGAACATCGCCATCCACACCGCAGCAATCCACGCGTCTGACAGCTCCGGCACGAACAGGTCCTCGACGACCTCGACACGGTACGGCCTGCGCCAGGACAAGGGCTCGGCGAGGTTGGCGGACGGCGCCCACTTGCGGTCCGCGTAGCGAGGCTGGGCGGGCACGGTCTCGGGGTAGATGGTGCACAGCCCGCACATGTCGCCGATGCGCGGCGCGTCCGGGTGGCGGGTGCAGGTGCCGGCCATCACGCGTCTTTCCCAGCGGTGATCGCAGAGCTGAGGGCTGGGCTGCGGAGGAGGGCGCGCCGCCACTGCACGGCAACGGCGGCCACCTGGAGCAGTTCGGCGGCCATCTTGTCGGGGTCGGGCTCGGCAAGCGCCTCGTAAACCTCTTCGAGGAGGATGCCGTCCCACGCGGTGTGCGCGTGCGGGACGGAGGCATCCCGGCACCTGCTGCGGTCGGCGCTGTGCGCGGCGCGCTCGGCGTTGATCTGCTGCCAGCGGGTGGCACGGAACGCGTACTCGTTGCGGACGACCACGTCGATGTCGCGGTGGTCGAAGACCGGGTGATTCTGGACGCCCCACTTAGCGTCCTGCGCGGCGAGCTCCTGCCGGATGGCGATCTCGTCTGCGTTGAGTAGGTTGGAGTTGGCGGCGCGGGCGTCGTCGATCGCCTGGGTGATGGACTTGTCGATGTCGATGCTCCACGCGCCGAGCCAGTCGGAGAGCCGCTCGCTGCCGCCGCCGTCGATCCAGTCGTCCCACAGCCGAGCGGCGATCTCGTCCGCCTGGCCGGGGGCGTGCGTGATGAGCTCGCGCAGGAGGTAGACGACGCCGTACATGTACTGGGCGATGTTGAAGTGGTCGCGGGCGCGGCGCAGCGCGGCCGAACGGTCAGGGTGACCGGACTTGGGGAAGGTCTCGTGCGCGTATCGCATGGCGTAGCCGCACCGGGCGGCGTACGACTTGGCCAGTTCGACGGCGGAGGCGGGGCCGGTCTCAGGGATAGCGGGCACGTCGGCGGCGACGTCGAACAAGAGGGGGGAGTCGCCCACGGCGGTGAGCAGGTCGGGGCCGCCGTGCTCGGCGAGCAGCCGGAGGGCGTCGCGGCCGCCGCCACGGCGGCGTACCTGGCGGGTGATCTGGTCGGCCAGGTCGCGCTGCTCGCTGGGCGGGCTGCCGCCCTGGAGCAGGTTGACTAGTCTGGCCACGTCGTGGGTGCCGGTGGCCACGATAACCACGACCGGGTCGCCGGCCTCGTTGTCGTAGGCGCGGGTCTCGTACATCGGGGAGAGCTCCTCGGTGGGGAGGGGAGAGTGGGGCGCGAGCCGTGCGGTTCGCACCCCACCGGATGGGCTACTTGATCTCGGCGACGAGGGAGATCGGGGTGTTGATCTTCATGGGGCGGTCGAACTGGAGGTAGTCGCCCGTGTAGGTCACCAACATTCCTTCAGGGGTGAAGAAGAAGATCCCCGGCTCCCGGTTCCCGTAGGTGGCGTCGTCACCTGCGGCGTTCACGACGTTCCAGCAGGACGACGTGCCGCACAGGTCGCGGTACTCGTAGTCAGGCAGGAGCTGGGAGTCGGCGGACGACACCTTGCCCTTGGCGACGAAGTGGGCGACCACCTTGCCGTCCATGGACAACAAGTAGATGTAGGACAGGCGGTTGGGGTCGCTGTCGCGGATGAGCTTCTCGCGGACGTTCATCCGCTCGGTCGGGTTCTTGGTGACGACATCTTCGGGGAAGGGGACGGCGGTCTGCGCCGCCTCGAAGTTCTCCCGCTTCTTCTTCTGGTCCTCGGTCGCCCCGGTGCAGCCGGTGAGCAGGACGAGCGCCAGGGCCGCCGCCGTGATGGTCTTGAGGGTCGTCTTCATGGTCGTCTCCTGTGGTTGAAGGGGGAAAGGTGATCAGGCGTCGCAGTCGGGCGTGGCGTCGCCGATGCGGAACGGCAAGGACTTGCTCTTAAACAGGTCCTGCGTCCACTTGCGGGAGTCGGCGTTGTACTGCTCGGCGGCCTTCTGCCGAGTGAGGAGGATGCCGTCCGCGACCTGGTGGAGCCGGTTGGACTCGTCGGCGTTGCGGCCGAGAGGGTCGGGCTTGCCCTGGGTGCGCTTGTCGTGCCGCTCGGCGGAGGCCCGCGCGGTCTCGTACTGCTTGTCCCAGGCGACGATGGCGCCGCATGCGTCGTGGAACTTTTCGTACTGGAACAGCGCGTTGTCGGCGTTGCCGACCCGCTCGCGCACCCCGGCGGCGGTGCGGGCTGGCTGCGTGATCCAGCCGACCACCTGGATCGTCAGGAAGACGACCAAGCAGATGCCGACGATGGCGAAGAACCAGCGCCAAGGCTTCCACCGGAAGCCGGTTTCGGTCTCGAGCTCCTCGCGGAACGTGCTCGTGGTCTTAGGCATGGGAAACTCCTCGCTTCGAGTTCTCAGGGGGCGTAGCCAAGTGCGGATGTCAGGACAGGGCTGCGCGCAACTTCTTCAGGCGTTCGGCACCGAACAGCGGGATGGCGAGCAATTCGGCATCCGTGTAGGTCGTGAGGTCGCCAATAGTGGTGATCGACGGCTTCGCCTGCTCCAGAGGCCGGGTGACGTGCCACGTCAGCCCTGGCAGCGACTTGACCGGGGTGGTGGCGGGAAATCCTGACTCGGCGATCAGGTCGGCGATGGTCAGCATCCGAATTCGGCCTCGTCTGCGCAGGCGCCATACAGGGCTTCGCGGTCGAACGCCTCTTCCACTCGCTCGGCTTCCTCGTCGGCCCGGAGGCGCTCCAGCTCTGCGGCGAGCTCGGCCTGGTAACGGGGGGTGTGGCGCATAGGGGTGTCGTCCTCTTCCGGGTAGGTGAGCGGGGGCAGGCCGGCACGTCGGCGCACGGCGGCGTGGGCCTCGTGCAGCGCGAACGTCCGGGCGGCTGGGTCGTCGGGGCGGGCCAGGTCGGCGATGAGGTCGGCGACCTGGCGAAGCAGGGTGTGCTCGGCGTGCTGCTTGCCGAGCTGGTAGGCGCACGCGCTGTGGAGGCGTTCGCAGCCGCGCCAGTGAGGCCCGCCTTGGGGGAGGGCGGGGTTGGCGGGCGGCTGGAATTCGGTGAGGGTGCCGGGGATCATGCGGCATCCCGGGCTGTGTGGGCCGTCCGGGTGGTGCGACGGTCGAATTCGGCGGTCTCCCGGACGAGGATGGCCTGGTTGATCGCGGCCTGCTCGGGGGTGACCGGTTCCCGGTACTTGTTCGAGTGGCGCGACGGCATCCCTTCAAGGGCGAGGCGCGCCTCGATGACTTCCTGGATCTGGGCGACCGGGTCGAGCACGGTGCCGGGCTCGTAGCGGTTCAGGGCGCCGATCTCGAGCGCCTGGTCGTCGGGGACGAGCGCGGCGAGCAGCACGGTGAGGGTGAGCCTTATGTCGGAGGGGATGTCGGCGATCCGTTGGGCGGTGATCGCGGGCCCGTGGTCGCGGACGGAGCAGATGATCTCGGCTGCGAGTTCCCGCATCACGGGGGTGAGGAGCTGCTGGCACGTCTCGGCGTGGTCACGCATCGCTGGCCTCGCGGTTGCGGTGGAGGCGGCGGCGGACGCTGTTGGCGTAGGCGTCGAGCTGCTCCTGGGTGACCGCGACGGCCTGGGATTTGACCTTGATGACCTCGTCGGCGACGCGGAGCTCGGTCTCGTCGTCCGGTCGGGTGGCGCGGGCGGCGGCGAGGATGAGGTGCTCGCTCCAGGGGCAGCCGACCAGTTCGGCGGTGATCTGGTCGATGTCCCAGTCGGGGCGCATTTCAGCGATGAGCGTGATCAGCCCGACGTATGCGGGCTGGCGACGTTCTCGCTGCTCCTCTCTGGTGTTGGGCATGGGTGTCCTTCCGGTTTGCCGTTCGGGCAGTGCCGCTCACTTACCGAATGCAGAGTAAAGATTACTACTAAATCTTTAATGCTGTCTACACGGTAATGATCGGGCTTCTGCCTCGGGTGAGCCAGGAAGGTACGAATGGAGCGCCGCTTACGTCTCGCTCCGATCAAGCGGTGGTTCTTCGCCACCCCTCCTCACGCCTTGATAGCGCCGCTAAGGTGATCAAGCTCGGGGGGTGGACGATCGAAACCGGGAGGATGCATGCCGCATCGCGTCGCCGTACTACCCGCTGCGTTACTCGCCCTGGCCTGCCTCGCCGCGCCCGCAGAAGCGAGCACCGCACCGCGGGCCCCTCTGGCGCAGGAATCGGCCGCCGCAGCCACGCCGAAGCTGCTCGCGTTCGGCCAAGCCGTCCGGATCAAGGGTGAAAAGGGGAATCCGCTGAGGATCTCCCCTGTCGGCGTCTATTACCACCAGCCGACCTGGGAGCCTGCGACGAAACCGCGCAACAAGTACTTCGTGGCTATCGCCATCCGGGTGGCCGCGGCGTCCAAGGCGGACCAGATGCCGCTCCCCTACGGGAGCCAGTGGCGCATCAAGCAGGGCGCGCGCGTCTTCACGACCTCATCTGGCAAGGCCAGCCGCGCACCGTGGGTGGGGCGGGCGCAGGGCGCGTGGGTGACTGTCCAGCCGACCATGTCCAAGGTGGTCTACGAGGCGTTCGACGTGCCCGCGACGGGCGGGATCCTCGAATGGTCAGACTCGACAGGCTCATACCGCTGGCGGATCCCGACGACTAACGCAGGCAAGGCCACCCACGAGGCGGTCCTGGACGCCATCGCGGACTACGAGGGCAGATGATCGGCGGCCGGCCTCGGCGAGGCCGGCCACTGTTCCAGTCCGCTGGGTCACGCCGCCGGGTTGCCGAGTCCGAGCATCTCGCGGAGCTTCGCGGTGGGGACGACTTTGCGCCGGCCGAACTCCAGTGTGGGGATCTCTCCCTTGGCGGCTGCCTCGTAGGCAGTGCCCCGTGCAAGGCCAAGGAACGTTCCCGCCTCGGGGATTGTCATCGTGGGCTGTTCGTTGGCGTTCGGCAGCGGCTTGCGGAGGCGGCGAGGGGGCCTTTGTGCCGCGCTGTGCGTTCTGGTCACGTTGCGGACCATGCCATCCGGCCAGAGTTAGTGTCACAGTCCGATGGGTGGCTTGGCCGACTCTGCCCTTCATGATCATCGGTGCCCCCCGTGGGGGCACGGGCGGGTATAAGGGGTTCTTTTGCGTACCGTTCCGTCTGGTCTAGTCCGGGCTTAACTGGCACTATGGGTAAAACCGCAGGTCAGAGGCCATGGAAGGGCGGGTTCGATTCCCGCCACCTCCACTGTGAATGATGCGGCGGCACTCGTACGAGTGCCGCCGTTTCGCTTTCTGCAAAGGGGCTTCATAGGGGCGCTTCGCGTTAGAGGACCTCAGGCGTTGCTTCCAGCCGGGGCAGGCCCCGACCCCTGGAGGGCCTCCGCTTCGCTCCGGACGCCTTATTTGGGCGTGGGCTTCGCCCACGCGTTTCCGTTGACCACTCGAACCAACGGAGGGCCTGGTCGACCGGTGCTTCGATCATTTTGGCATCCGCTAGAAGATCACGATGGTCGGCTGTTGGAGTGCAGGTGAGCGTAGACGATCAAACCGAGCCGGCTTGGCGAGCCTGCCTGTCTGTTGCCGTTCCTCACCCGGAGGCCTGCAGGCTGTCAGACGCAGCGCTGGATCTGGTCTTTGTCGGCATCCTTCTCCTTGCAAGGAGAAGTTCGCTTCTCCAGCCCATGCCCTCTCAGTGCACGTGCCCTTCAACAGCGCTCTCAACATCGCCTCGGTTTCACGCCACAGCGGCCACTGGCGGCAAAGGCGTGGGCGTTGCACATCCATGGTGTTGGCTTCAGAAGCGGGTGGACGCATCGACGCGAGCTCGGCTTCGTACCGCCTGCTCTGTAGTACCTACCGTCGGCTTTCCAGAGCGTCAGACATCGGTGACCAGCTTGATGGACTGCCTCGTCAGGACGGCTATGGTCATGAAGTCGCGGTCGTCGCACAGCACCGTGAGGTTTTCCCGCTCTGCGGTGGCGGCAATGAGCAGGTCGGCCGGTCCGGCTGACCTGTGCTGTCCAGCCTCGGTGAGTAGCTGCTGAACCTCGGCCGCGCGCTGCCAGGCGTGTTCACTCATCGGCACCCAACCGAACAGGTCATGGAGCAGACGCACTTTCTCCAGACGATCCGCAAGCGATCTCGCGGAAAAGAGAGACTCCAATTCGTCGATCGGGCAGGTCGCGATGACACCGGCGGCAAGCTGGTCAGACCACGCCTGCCGCAGCTTGGGTTCCTGCAAGATCCGGAACACGCCAGAAGCGTCGATAAGGTACAACGCTGGTGTCACCGGCGGTAAGTCGCCTTGTTGCCGACGAACTCATCGAAGTCTCCGCGGTCGGCCATCTCGCCAAGTGCGGCCAGGGCTCGCAGTCGTACCAGGCGCTGCCCCACCTCGCGGAGGGCTGCGTTGACCGTGTCCTTCTTCGTCTTGGTGCCGAGAACTTCGGCGGCTGTCGCCAGGGCCTCCTGGTCGATCTCGATCGGGGTCTTCACCATGGTCATGGGATCACCGTCCTCAACGCTTGAAGGATGCCACGGATATCTCGCGCTGGATCGGTAGTCCGGGCGCTCGACTGACCCACCGCTCGCTGATCGGCCGGAGAATTCAGCACCCGGCTCAGGTCTTCCCCTGTAGCGCGGTGTTCGAGTGGGCGGTAAGCGGCTCCACCAAGTGATACCGCCTCTGGCCTGTCGGACCTGTCGACGACGGGTGATGTCCGTGGCCATGAAAAGTGGGTCTGGCCCACTTTCCGTGATCGGCGGGTCGCTTTTGCTGCCGCAGTTGGCCGGGGTGACCCCTTTCGAGATTTGCGCTGTCGTCCGTTCGCCCTGGCTAGGAAGGGCCGGACAGCTCAGAGATGGACAAGCGCAGCCACGCCCAGAGTCTTGAGTTCGGATCCTCCAGATCCAGTTCGAACTCCTCTGCCAGTCGCGTCATCCGGTAGCGCACGGTGTTGTTGTGCACTTGCAGGCTCGCAGCCATCGCGGAGATGTTCGTGTTGTGGACGAAGTACGCGAGCAGCGTCGGCAGGTAGTCAGTGCCGTGCTCCTGGTCATGTCGTCTGAGACGGTCGATTCCGTCGTCGAAGTGCAGGCCGGCGTCGGCGACGAAGTGGCCGATCTTCAACAGGCTGAGCGGGACCCGGTGATCTTCGTACATCCCGGAGATGTGTTGGGTGTCAGGCCATGCGCCACTCCTGTGCAGCTTGCCCAAGTAGTGCAGCGTCTCCAATGCCTCGTCCTTGGACTGCGCCACCTGCTCGATCTTCGGCGCGATGCTGCCAACGGAGGCGATGAGGGGACACGTGGTGATGGTGTTCGCGTAGGTGCAGATCTCCTCGATCACCCGCCGTTGCGTTGCTCTGGGGTTCGCGCCGTCGGCGGGCAGCAAGGCGTAGACCACCGAGTCGATGACCGCGCTGTGGCTTGTTCCGAACTGGATATTGCAGATGGTCGTGATCAGATGCAGCAGACGTCGGAGCTCCCGAACCGCGTCGAGGTTTCCGCGCTCGGGCCGAACGATGCTGAATGCGGCGACCGCGATCTCGTGGGCGACATCCAGCCCCAGTTGGGCGGCTGCGAAGGGAGCGCTGGGCGGATCGTCCACGAGCGTGCGGATCAGATCGCTGCTACGCCGTTGACCAAAGTCGGATGCTGAACGCGCATTGAGCATATGCAAACCCGCCAGGTCTCCCATCCTGTCCAAGGCCTGCAGCGCGGCTGCCCGCTTCTCATCGCCGGGGTCGATGACCCAGATGGACCCGAGTAGTTCGCCGCCTGCCCGCACTGCCAACGCGAGTCGGTCCATCCCTGCGTAGGGAGAGGGCATGACCAATGCGTTGTCAGAGGCGTAGACCTTTTTGAAGCCCGGGTCGAATGCGGGGGGCTCGGGCTCCTGCAGGGTCAGGGTAGTAAGGCGCCGGAGCTCGTCGATCGGCTGTCCGGGCAACGTCGAGTAGCCGACGACATTGCCGAACGTGTCCACGATGCTGGCTGCGCCGTCGGTGATCGATGCGATGGCGTTGGCGAATGCGTACAGGTCACCGAGCCGGACCCCTGACACGGTGTCGACTGCGGCTCCTACGACGGCAGATCTCGCGAGGGCGGCCAGACGGGCCCAGTCGGCGTCGTGGGGGGCGACCAGCATCGCCATGCTGTGCCTGTCGGCGGTTGAGCCCAGGAGTTCGAGGTTTGCGCCATACGCCTTCACCACGACGGCCGCGGCGTTTCCCGCGGAAGCTCGCTGCAGGAGTGTGTCGAACTCCGGCGAGCCGTAGGTGCAGCCGACCGCGAGGATGATGCGCCCGTCCAGGCTCGTCCAGTCGTCGACGGGGTCGTAGAGCATGACGTCAGTGACGGGCCGCTCGCTGGTGTCCGAGCGGGGGTTGGCGTGTACGAGGTCGGACTGCATGAGTCTCAAGCAGTCGGCCAGGCGAACGATCGATGTCGCTTCGTCAGAGCCGTGCGTCACGCTGACCGCCGTCGACTGTCGCGGATGCGACCCACCGTCAGCCATAGGTTTGGACGCTAGCACAATCAAGGCGGGTGGGTTCTGGACGTTTTCACATTTACCTGGGATGTGACGAAAGTCATTGTTGGGGCGTGCCAACCCCACACTTGCCAGAGAGGTGCTACGTGAAGTTCAAGGACTTGCGGACCCTGGCCTCGGTACGGGCCCCCGCCAGATCCGTTTCCGAGCGCCTCGAGAGGAGCTGCTTCAGTGTCGAAGACGTCCGCCGCATCGCGGCCCGCCGGCTCCCCAAGAGCATCTTCGACTACATGGAAGGTGGGGGAGAGGACGAGGTCTCGCTGCGACGCAACCAGGAGGCCTACTCCGACTGGTCGTTCGTCCCGAGGTGGGGCTCTGTTGCGAACCTCGACGTCAGCAGCTCGTTGCTCGGTGGACCGGCTTCCATGCCCCTGTATCTCACACCCACCGGTGGTACTCGCCTGTTTCACCCCGACGGCGAGATCGCAGTGGCCCTGGCAGCACAAAAGGCAGGCCTGCCCTTCGGACTCGCGGGCCTGAGCAACACGCCCATGGAGGCCGTCAGCGCTGCTGCGCCCTCGTTGCGCCGGTTCTTCAACTTCTCCCTCACGACTGACAAGGGCCTGCTCCAGGCGCTCGTCGACCGGGCGGCAAGCGCCGGCTACGAAGGTCTGATCATCAACGTGGACTGCCGGGCGATCGGGCACCGCGAGCGCGACTATCGCAATGGATTCACGGCTCCGCCGTCGATCCGCGGCAAGACCGTCATCGAAGGGGCGCTGCACCCTCGATGGGCCCTGGGCTTCTTGGCCAATGACGCGATCGCCTTCCCCAATCTGAGCGGCGAGGTCTCGACCGGCCCGCTCACGAGCACGCCGGACATGTGGCGCTCACTCCTCGCCGGCAGTTACGAGCCAACCGACTGGAGGGACATCGAGGACCTGCGCGAGCGGTGGCGCGGTCCCATCATCGTCAAGGGCTGTGTCAGCGCCGATGACGCCCTGGTCGCCGCTGGAATCGGCATCGACGCCGTCCAGGTGAGCAACCATGGCGGCCGCCAGCTCGACCACATGGCCGCACCGCTGGACGTCTTGCCCGAGATCGTCGACAAGGCCGCGGGCCGCGTGGAAATCATCGTCGACGGTGGCATTCGTCGCGGCACCGATGTGGTGAAGGCTCTCGCGCTCGGGGCTGATGCCTGCGCCATCGGCCGGCCCTACCTCTACGGCGTGGCGGCCGCCGGGCAGCCCGGTGTGGAGCACGTCCTCAACCTGTTTCGCGCCGAAATCACCAGAACGATGATGCTCCTCGGCGTCACAAGCATCAAGGAACTGCGGACCCGAGGCAGGGACCTGCTGCGACACCGTAGCGACGCACCCGGCCCCCGGGCACGCCCCACAAGCACCCACATTTAAGTCCGCCATGCAGCGCCAAGTACAATGGAAGTTTCAGATGAACAACCTCTTCACCATCAAGCGCCCTAGTCGCCTCCGGGCCGTCGTGGCCACGGCCGTCGCGCTGCCCCTCCTCGCCTTGCTCGCAGCCTGTGGTTCAGGTACCGACAACAAATCGTCGGCGCCGGCGTCGGCGCCGTCCATGGCTGCCGACTCGAAGGCTGCGGGACTGCTGCCCGGCTCGATCAAGTCCAGCAAGGTCCTTCGGGTAGCCATCCCCACCAACGAGCCTCCCACGCAGTACTACAAGGAGGGTACGAAGGAGATGACGGGGATCAACCCCGACATCGCTCGCCTCATCGGTGACGCGCTCGGCGTGGATGTACAGATCGAGGTGGCCAACTTCGACTCCATCATTCCGGGGCTCGCGGCAGGCCGATACGACATGACGGTCTCGTCGATGACCCCCACCGCGGAGCGGATGAAGGTCCTCAACTTCGTCGACTACCTCTCCATCGGCAACTCCATCGCTGTCGGGAAGGGCAATCCGGTCGGAATCAAGGACGAGCACGGCTTGTGCGGGAAGCGGGTCGGTTTCCTTACCGCTTCCTACCAGCTGACGACCCACGTTCCCAAGTACAACAAGGAGTGCGCCGGCAAGGGCGAGAAGGACATCGCCACGTACCAGTACCAGGACACTCGTCAGGCCATCTCTGCCCTCACGAGCGGACGACTCGATGCGGTGCTGGCAGACTCGCCGATCATGGGCTACGCGGCGACGCAGAACCCGCAGATCGAGGTGGTCGCCAACTACGGCGTGGACCCCGTCGGTGTGGGCATGCCGAAGTCCTCGGGCCTGATCGACGCGGTCGGTCCTGCCGTGGCCGCCGTGATCAAGAGCGAGGGATATGCAAAGGTGCTCAGCACGTACGGCATCGAAAGCGCGGCAATCACTGACGCTCGCGTCAACTTTGCTCAGTAGTGGTGCCTGATATGCGGAAACAGTCCGGGTCCCCAGGAACGGTCACTCCTGATGCGGCAGTTCCTGGTGCCACGGACGAGGCGACCACGGTGGTGCCGCTCAAGCACCACGTCCGGCTGGCCGTGGCAATCGCGCTGCTTGTCGTGGCAGCGGCTGTCGCCTTCAGCGTGGCGACCAACGAGAACTACCGATGGGGGGTCGTTCGCTCCTACCTGTTCAACGATCAGATTCTGGCCGGAGCCGGCCTCACGCTCCTGCTGACCTTGATCTCCATGACAGCCGGCATCCTCCTGGGCACGGTCCTGGCGATCATGCGTCTCTCAGCCAACCCCATCGTCAGCACGCTGAGTCGCGGCTACATCTGGTTCTTCCGCGGTACACCGCTGTTGGTGCAACTGATCTTCTGGTACAACATCGCCGCGCTGTACCCCACCATCAGCATGGGAGTCCCCTTCGGAGGGCCTTCGATCGAGATCGCCTCAGCCAACCAGCTCATCACCCCGCTCGGGGCGGCCCTCCTAGGCCTCTCACTCAACGAGGCCGCGTACATGGCGGAGATCATCCGAGGTGGAATCGGATCGGTCGACCGCGGTCAGACCGAAGCCGCACGAGCTCTGGGGATGAGCGGCGGCAAACTGATGCGGCGCATCGTGCTACCCCAGGCGATGCGGGTCGTGCTACCCCCGACGGGCAATCAAGTCATCTCGATGCTCAAGGGCACCTCGCTGGTCAGCGTGCTCGCGATCTCCGACCTGCTCTACTCCGCGCAGATCATCTACGCGGCGAACTATCAGACGATCGCGCTGCTCATCGTCGCCAGTCTCTGGTACCTGCTCATGACGACGATCTTGTCCTTCTTCCAGAACAAGATCGAGCGCCGCTACGGCCGCGGATTCGACACACCACCGCGGCGGGTCCGCCACAAGACGAGGACGGCATCATGAGCACCGCGATGGTGGCAGCCCAGAACGTTCGTAAGAACCTGGGCTCCACGGAGATCCTCAAGGGCATCAACCTCGAAGTGGCCAAAGGTTCAGTTACCTGTCTGATCGGGCCGTCGGGTTCCGGCAAGACGACCTTCCTGCGGTGCATCAATCACCTGGAGAAGGTCGATGCCGGGCGGCTCTACGTCGACGGGCAGCTCGTTGGCTACACCGAGCGCAACGGGAAGCTCTACGAGAAGAAGGAGCGCGAGACCGCGAAGGCGAGACTCGGCGTCGGCATGGTCTTCCAGCGCTTCAACCTGTTCCCGCACATGACTGTGCTCGCGAACGTCGTAGAGGCGCCGATTCAGGTGCAGCGTCGTCCCCGCAAGGAGATCACCGCCGAGGCTCAGACGCTTTTGGACAGGGTGGGGCTCGGGCACCGCGGCGACGCGTACCCCCAAGAGCTTTCCGGTGGCCAGCAGCAACGGATCGCCATCGCCCGGGCACTGGCCATGAAGCCGAATCTCATGCTGTTCGACGAGCCCACCTCGGCTCTGGACCCCGAGCTGGTGGGGGAGGTCCTCGACGTGATGCGCGACCTCGCCGAGGCCGGTATGACCATGGTCGTGGTCACCCACGAGCTGGGCTTCGCCAAGCAGGTCTGTGACCAGGTGGTGTTCATGGATGACGGCGTCGTCGTCGAGAGCGGCCCACCCAGCCAAGTGCTCGACCGCCCTCAGCATGAACGGACTCAAGCCTTCTTGTCCAAGGTGCTCTAGCCAGTTCAACGGACACCCACCCACGACGCCGAAGGCTCCACATGTCGATCCAGACAATCAGCACCGACCTCGCTCCGCGCCCGGCAGGTCCCTACTCCCAGGCCATCGCCGTCAACGGATTCGTGTACACGGCTGGTCAAACCCCTCACCATCCCGTGACCGGAGAAGCGATCGGCACGACGATCGAGGAACAGACCCGGCAGACCATCGAGAACCTGAAGGCCGTCCTGGCCGCCGGCGGACTCGCTTTGACCGACGTCGTGAAGGCGACAGTGCACCTCCACGAACCGGAGCGTGATCGCTCAGGTTTCAACGCCGTCTATGGGGAGTACTTCAGCTCCCCCTACCCGGTACGCACCACCGTCGGGTCCTTCCTCGGCAACTTCTTGGTGGAGATCGACGTCGTGGCCGCTATCCCTGCGACGTGAACGACGACGATCAAGGCAACGCTCGATGGAGTCCGTCGCGCCGCAGCCGCTGGTCTACCTGGACGGGCCCGGAGGTACGCAGGTTCCGGATTCCGTGATCGCGGCCGTTACCAAGTACTACACGAGCATCGAGGGCGAGTTCGACATCAGCGCCGGAACCGACGACCTGATCCGCCGTGCCCGCCGGTATGGCGGAGAGTTCCTCGGGGGGAGCCGGAGGGAATCATCTTCGGCCAGAACACCAAAGACAGTGGGGCTCACCGCGATGTTCGTGTCGAGAACGCCTCGCTCATGCCGGATCACAGGCCGGTCCCGTCGAACGGATCGCGTAGCTCGTCATCGATCATCGTATCCAGATCAACCCGTACCTCGTCCCAGTCAATGGCCGGGGCGGTGGCGAAGACGGCCTGTGCCTCAGCCGTAGGAACGAACCGGCGGCGCTTGATCGGCTTCACTTCGGCGAGCGGCTCGCCGTTGATCGTCAAAATGTACCGCTTTCCCTCGCGCAGGCCGCGCGTGACGCTACCAGAGTTGCTGCTGGCCCGCGACCTCGGCCTGACGGTGAACGACCCTGAACTTCTCCCTCTCCCATGCCATCCGGCGCACGCTCAGCGCCGGCGTCGCGTGGCCCCTTCGCCACCCATGATCCGGTCAAGCAGGCGGGAAGGATCGCGGCGCTCCAGTATGCCGAAGCGGCATTCGGTGACCCACTGCCGTACGACGCCGAAGCAGCCTGGAACGGCTCGTGAACGTAGTCGCCGTGACGCGACCTTATGGCGCGACGGGTTAGCCTCAGGGGCGGAACATAGTGATCGACAGCCTGGTCAGGAGGGCTTCACGGTTCACTGAGACGAGCCCGCCAGCGCATCGGGTGAACCACGGCGGCCTCTGTTGATCGCGACGATCTTCGGTTCGGTCAGTTGGTCGATGACGGATTCGATGCCTTCGCGTCCGATGCCGGATCGTTTGAAGCCGCCGAAGGGCATGGCGTCGATCCGGAAGTCCGAGCTGGAGTTGATCAGCACGGCGCCGGCGGTGAGCGCGTCCGCGATGGCCAATGCCCGGTCCACGTCGTGGGTGAACACCCCGGCTTGCAGGCCGGTGTCGACGGCGTTCGCCGAGACGATGGCCTCTCGCAGATCGGAGAACGGATCGATCAGCACCGCTGGGCCGAAGACCTCGTCGACGCGGATGCGTGCGTCGGCCGGCACGTCGGTGAGCACCGCGGGTGTCACGAAGCTCCCCTTGCGGGCGCCGCCGGTGTGGAGGGTCGCTCCGGCGGCGATGGCCTCATCGATCCATGCGGCGACGCGCTGGGCTTCGGCCTCGGTGACCAGCGGGCCGACGTCGGTGGCCGGGTCGTGCTTGGTGCCGACGACGAGGGCGGCGGTGGCGCGTACGACCCTCTCCAGCACTTCGGGGTAAAGGTCCTCTTCGACGAAGACCCGCTGTACCGAAAGGCAGTTCTGGCCCGCGACCCCGAACGCGCCGTCGACGACGGCGGCGGCGACGGCGGCCGGGTCGGCGTCCGCACAGGCGATCAGGGCATTGTTGCCGCCGAGTTCCATGATGAGTTTGCGGGCGGGTCCTCCTCGCGCGATGCTGTCGGCGGTACGCGGCCCGCCCGTGAAGGACACCACGTCCACCAGCGGGTCGGCCACCAGCGCCTGCCCGGCGTTGACACCGGGTACGACGGCCAGATATTCGCCGGGTACGCCGTTGTCCAGGAACAGCTCGACGAGTGCGAGCGCGGTCAGCGGTGTCGCCGGGGCGGGCTTGAGCACCACGGCGTTGCCGGCGAGAAGAGCCGGTCCGAGCTTGTGCGCGACCAGGTTGAGCGGGTCGTTGAACGGGGTGATCGTGGCGACGACACCGACAGGTTCGCGGGTGTACCAGCCGGTCCATCCCAGGCCGCGTGGGGTGTTGTCGAACGGGACGGTGCGACCGGTGAGCGCCGCCGCGGCCTGGCTGGTGAGCCGGAGCGTTTCGATGGCGCGCCCGACTTCGGCGCGGGCTTCGGTGATGGTCTTGCAGCCCTCGGTGGCGATGATCGTGGCGAACCGGTCCGCCGACGCGGCGAGGGCGGCCGCCGTACCCTCGATGGCGGCACGTCGTTCCCAGAGCGGCCAGGCCAGACGGCGACGGCCTTGGGCCACATAGGCGACGGCGCGCCGGACCTCGGTGTTCGTGGCGTCCATCACGGTCCCCACATACGCCCCGTCTTCCGGGTCGTGCACGGACATCCGCTGATCACCGTCGCGCCAGGCACCTTCCCAGAAGCCGCCGGCCGGTGGCTGCCACACCTGTCTGCTGTGCGAAACCTGCGGGCTCATCGGTTGGGGGACTCCTCGCTCGCCAGTGTTGTTCGCGCTGTTTCCCAGTGGTGGCACCGCACCTGGTGTCCCGGGGTGATCTCCCGCAGTTCTGGTGCCGCCGACCGGCATTCGGGTGTCGCCAGTGGGCATCGAGGGTGGAAGCGGCATCCGCTGGGCGGGTGGATGGGTGAGGGCGGCTCGCCGGTGACGGTGGCCGGGAGCTGTTTACCGGTGGTCGTCGCGGCTCCGGCGGCGAGCAGCGCGAGGGTGTAGGGGTGGCACGAGCGCTCGTAGATATCGTCGCGATCGGCGATCTCCACGATCTGCCCCAGGTACATCACCGCGACACGGTCGCCGAGGTAACGCACCACCCGTAGGTCATGCGAGATCACGATCATGGCGAGCCCGTGTTCGCCCTGGAGCCTGCGCAGCAGGTTGAGAATCCGCGCCTGTACGGAGGCGTCGAGCGCGGAGGTCGGTTCGTCGCAGATCAGCAATTTCGGTCTGAGCAGCAGCGCGCGGGCGATGACCACCCGTTGCAGCTGTCCGCCGGAGCATTCGCCCGGATAGCGGTGCAGGTAGGTGTCGTCGAGCCCGACCTCCGCGAGCGCGTGGGAGACCGCTTGCGCGCGTTCTTCCTTGCTGCCGATGCGATGCTGCGCGAGTACGGCCGTCAGGCTGACACCGAGTGTCATGCGGGGGTCCATCGCGGCATGCGGATCCTGGAAGATCAGTTGGGCGGTACGGGCGAGCTGCTTGCGTGGCGGTCGCGGGCCGAGGCCGTCGATCGACACCTGCCCGGAGGTCGTGGGGGTCAGACCGAGGATGACCCTGGCCAGGGTGCTCTTGCCGGAGCCCGACTCGCCCACCAGCCCGAACACCTCGCCGGAGTTGACGCGGAGGGTGATCCCGTCGAGGGAGTGCACGTGCTCGCGGCGGCGCAGGCCCCGGCGGGGGAGGGGGAAATGTTTGACCGCGTCGTCGACGACCAGCAACTGGCTGCTCATGCGGGCTCCTTGACCTGGGTGGGCATGCCGATCCAGCACCTCGTGGCATGACTCTGTGCCGCCAGGGCCGGCTCGGCGGCGGCGCACTGGTGCTCGATGTGGGCGTCGTGGGTGGCGGTGCAGCGGGGACGGAACCGGCAGCCGGAGGAGATCCGCAGGGCCGAGTCGGCATGACCGGGGATGGAGCACAGCTCACCCGAGGGGCCGGGCCGCAGCAGGGAACACTCGATCAGCGCGCGGGTGTAGGGGTGCTGCGGTGCGGTGAGAACCTCGCCGGCCGGTCCCTGCTCGACGATACGGCCGGCGTACATGACCGCGATCCGGTCGGCGATCGAGGAGACCACCCCGAGGTCGTGCGAGATGAACAGGATCGACATGCCGCGCTCGGCCTTCTTGGCGGCGAGCAGCCGCAGGATCTGTGCCTCCACGGTGACGTCCAGCGCGGTGGTCGGCTCGTCGGCGATGAGCAGGCGGGGATGCCCGGCCAGAGCGGCGGCGATCATCACCCGCTGTGCGAGGCCACCGGAGAGCTGGTGGGCGTAGGAGCGGGCGCGCCGCTCCGGCTCGGGGACACCGACGTCCCGCAGCAGTTCGATGGTCGCCTGGCGGGCCGCGGCCCGATTCATGCCACGGAATCGGCGTAGTGGTTCGGCGACCTGGGCGCCCACCGTGGAGGTCGGGTCGAGCATGTGCTTGGGCTGCTGGAACAGCATGCCGATGCGCCCGCCGCGGATCTGGTCCATCTTCCGATCGGTCGCGCGCAGGAGGTCGACGCCGTCGAGGGCCACCAGGTCGGCGCCGGCGGTGAGCGGCCGGGGCAGCAGGCGCACCAGTGACATCGCGGTCAGGCTCTTGCCGGAGCCCGATTCGCCGACGAGGGCGAGGACCTCGCTTTCGCCCATGGTCAGTGATACGCCGTCGACGATCTTCTCCGCCGGACGGGAGTCGGCGTGGACGGCGAGGTTCTCGACAGTGAGCAGTTCCGCCACGAGGTTCTCCTTCGCGTGGTGGGGTCAGACCCGGGGGGCCGGGCTGTTGTCGCGATGGTCCCGCAGCGTGATCATCGCGTCGCCGAAATGCCGGTTGAGCGCGTCGAACAAGGCGGCGTGATCGCCGGAGGTGAGCAGCTTGAGCAACTGCTCGTGCTCCTCGACCAGATCCGTACGGCCCTTGTAGGTGGCCACGAGCAGGTTCAGTCCGAGCCGGGTCTGGTCGGCCAGTGAGGCGTACATCGCCGACAGCCGCTCACTCCGGGCGGCGTCCACGATGGCCTGGTGGAAGCCGAGGTCGGCCGCGGAGACCTTCTGCCAGTCCTGGCGCGCGACGGCCAGCGCCAGGAGCCGCACCGCCTGTTCGAGGGTGGCGATCAGCGCCGCCGGTGTGCCCCGGGCGGTCAGCCGCTCCATCGCCGCGCGTTCGATGGCCGCCCGCGCGAAATAGAGGTCCTCCAGGTCGTCGTCGGTCAGGACCCGGACCGTGATGCCCTTGTGCGGCGAGGCGACCAGCAACCCCTCCTGCGCCAGTCGTTGCAGCGCCTCGCGGACCGGGCCACGGCTGGTGGCGAATCCCGCGGCGATCTCCACTTCGTTCATCTGACTGCCGGGAGGGTACCCGCCGCTGATGATCCGTTCCCTGATCTGGGACGTCACCACCGCGGAGAGGGTGCGCTTGGGAACGTGCGGTTCGGCTCTGCGTCTGGGTTCGCTCACGATCCCCCCTTCCGGGGCGCCGCGAGCGCAACGCTGTCGTGCCTGTCGGTTGGCTGGCTCACGATTGCTCCTTCGCGATCTTTGGTGTTGCGGCCTCTTCACCCACGCTGGTTCCTCCTGGCGTTCAGGCCTTGGCCGATGAGTGTGACGCTCAACGCCGTCACGAAGATGGCCAGGCCAGGGTAGATGATCAAGCCTGGCGTCTTCGTCAGGTACGGCTGCGCGTTCGCGAGCATGGATCCCCAGTCCGCGTCCGGTGGCTGGATGCCGAGACCGAGGTAGGACAGGGCGCCCACGGTGATCAGTTTGTGCCCGAACCGGACCGCGGCGTGCGCCAGCAGCGGGCTCAGCGCGTTCGGCAGGATGTGCCGGAACATGATGAACGACGAGGAGCAGCCCAGCGCCCGCGCGGCTTCGATGTAGTCGTGGGAGCCGATCTCCAAGGCGACACTGCGGGCCAGCCGGGCGAACGGGGTCCAGCCGCCGATGACCAGGGCCAGGATCAGGGTGCCGTAGTTCGTGCCCAGGATGGCCACGAGGAACAGCGCGACGATGATCTCGGGAAAGGCCAGCAGCACATCGGTGAGCCGCATGACGAACTCGTCGAACTTACCGCCCCGCCGCGCGCAGATGATGCCGACCAGGGTGCCGCTCACCGCGCAGATCAGCAGAGTGATGGCGGCGATCGACACCGAGAACCGGCCACCGTCCATCAGCCGGCTCAGCACGTCCCTTCCGAGGTGGTCGCTGCCGAGCAGATGCGTGGCACCGCTCGGCGCCAGCCGGTCGGCCAGGTTCTGGGCCGCGGGGTCGTGCGGCATGATCCACGGGGTCAGGATGAGCGTGATCAGGATGAGCCCGAAGAGCGTGGCTCCGACAAGGAGACTGGGTGGCCAGGTCCGCAGGCCGGCCCGGCCGCGCCCCACACCGGTCGCCGGGGCGTCGTTCGGCGCCTTGCTGGTGAGATGATCGTCAAGCAGAGACATGCGCGGCCCTCACCGTGGGATTGATGAGTGTGTACCCCATATCGGTCAGCGTCGTGATGAGGACGGCCAACCCGACCAGGCTGATGACTCCGGCCTGAATGGTGGGAACGTCGTTGTTGATGACCGACTCGTACAGCAAGCGGCCCATGCCGGGGATCGAGAAGATCACCTCGACCACCACCGAGCCGCCGAGCAGGCCCGCCAGCCACACCGAGAACAAGGTGATCACCGGCAGCAGCGCGTTGCGTACGCCATGCCGGATCATCGTCGCGCCGAACGTCAGTCCGCGCGCCCGCGCGGCGGTGATGTGGGGCGATTCCAGCACGTCGATCATCGATGCCCTGGTCACCTGAGTGAAGTAGCTCATCGGGCGCAGCGCGAGAGTGAGGCAGGGCAGGATCATCGACTCCGGACCCCGCCACCCCGCCGACGGCAGCGCGCCGAGCTGGAGCGCGAAGACCAGGATCAGCACCGGCGCCAGCCAGTACTCCGGGATCGCGACGAACCCCTGGGTGATCGAGGTGATGGCGGTGTCGGTGGGTTTGCCACGCTTGACCGCGGCCAGCGAGCCGAACAACAGCGCGGCCACCAGCGCGATCAGGAGCGACGTGATGGCGAGAACGGTCGTCACCCCCAGCGCGCTGCCGATCATCTCGGTGACCGGGGAACGTCTGGTGTAGGACAGGCCGAGATCTCCTTGCAGCGCCTTGACGAGCCAATCCCAGAACTGCGTCAGCAGCGGCCGGTCGAGGCCGTACGAGAGTCGCAGGTTCTCCAGCGTGACCGGGTCGACGTTGAGGTCGCTCACCCGGCCGCGAAGGATCTTCCGTACCGGATCGCCCGGCGTGAGATAGGGGATCAGGAAGACCACGAACGACGCGATCACCAGCGTGCCGATGAGTACGGCCAGCCGTCTGATCAAGAAGAACATCGTATGCCTGCCCTTTCCATAGCCGTCCCCGATGGAGGTTGGTCAGCGGACGAGGTCGAGGAACTTGAAGTAGGCGCCGACCGGCGGCAGGAACCACGGCGGGCCGAAGTGTCCGGGAACGGCGCGGAACGGGAGGTCGTGCCACGGGTTGGCGGCCGGTTCACCGCCCAGCACCTGGGCCAGTACTTTGCCCATGTGCGTGGCCATCTGCACGCCGTGGCCGCTGTAGCCGACGGAGTAGAACAGGCCGTCGCGTTCCCCGGCGTGCACCATCTGGTCCATCGACATGTCCACGAGGCCGCCCCAGCAGTAGTCGACACGAGCGCCGGCCAGTTGCGGGAAGACGGTCGTCATCGCGCGTCGCAGGATTCGCCCGCTCTTGATGTCGGAAGCGGGAGCCGACAGCGCGAACCGGGCGCGTCCGCCGAAGAGCAGCCGGTTGTCAGGAGTGATCCGGAAATAGTAGATCAGGTTCTTGCTGTCGGAGGCGACGCGCCGGTGCGGCAGCAGTTCGTCCACGACGGCGTCGTCGAGCGGTTCGGTGACGATGATGAAGCTGCCGATCGGCACGATCCGCCGGCGTAGCCACGGGGTCAGGCCGCCGGTGTAGCCGCTGGTGGCGATCACCACCTGGTCGCCGCGTACGGTGCCGAGTTCGGTGTGCACGTCGTGCTGGTAGCCGGAGCGCCGGGTCAGCCCGGTGACCCGGCACTCCTCGTGAATGGACACGCCGTTCGTCGACACGGCCGCCGCGAGTCCGGCCGTCAGCTGTCCCACGTGGACGCCCGCGCCGAGGGGATCGACCATCGCGCCGTGGTAGTGGTCACTGCCGATCTCCTCACGGATACGCGCGGGCGGTACGAGCCGCACATCCTGCCCGGCCAGCTCGTGCATCAGCGCGGCCGAGGCGCGGAAACTCTCGTAGTGCGCGGGTTTGCTGGCCAGCGTCAGCCGCCCGGTCCGGCTGAAGGAGCAGTCGATTCCCTCACTTGTCACGACGTCTTCGAGTGTGTCGATCGCGTCGTTGTAGCTGCGGAACATCGCGGTGGCGCGCTCCGTTCCGTAGCGTTTCACCCCGGCGCCGAAGGAGATCGCCAGTCCTGGGGTGGCCATTCCGCCGTTGCGGCCGGAGGCGCCCCAGCCGACTGTGTGCGCCTCCAGCAGCGCAACCTGCGCGCCCTGGCGGGCCAGATGCAAGGCGGTCGACAGGCCGGTGAGACCTGCGCCCACGACGACGACGTCCGCGCGTGCCGGTAGTTCGGTGCGGCGGAAGTCGCCGGCCGGCTTGGCGGTGTCCAGCCAGTAGGAAACGAGCTTCACGTGTCCTCCCAGTCGTTGGGCTATATGCCGAGCAGCGGCGGGACGCCGGTGAGATCGGAGGTCTCGGCGTATTCGTAGAAGGGGACGGACGGGTCGTAGCCGCGATTGACGTAGACCTTGTGCTTGATCCGCAGCTCGTGTGCCGGGATGAGGTCGTACCAGATGTGCGAGGACACGTGCAGGATCTCCTGCGGTTCCACGTTCAGTTGGTCGAGCATGTACTCGAATGCCGCGTATCGCGGTTTGTACGCACGGGCCTGCTCGGCGGTGAACACCCGGTGGAAGGGCGCGCCGAGCTGCCTGACGTTGTTCTCCAGCATGCCGTCGGTGGCGTTGGACAGGATGACCAGCGGGTAGGCCGACGCGAGCTTGCCCAGTGCTTCCGGCACATCGGGGTGCGGCCCCCACGAGCCGGCCGCGGCGACGATCGTGTCCGCGTCGGACTGCCGGAACTGGATACGCCACCGGTTGCAGGCCCGCTGCCAGGAATCCCGCAGGACCTGGGGGTAGAGCTTGAACGGCCCGAGCACCTCGTCCATCCGGTAGGCGCGGAAGTCCTTCAGGAAGGTGGGGACATCCTCAGGTGCGACGCGGTCCTCGAGCAGCGGCAGCACCGCCGGCGTCATCTGGAAGTTGGTCAGCGTTCCGTAGCAGTCGAAAGTTATGTATTTCGGGGTGAAGCCCAGCAAGTCCATGTATTCCCTCCGTTACTGCTTGGCGACGGTCACCGCGGTGGTGATCGCGTAGCGGGCGAGCGGGTCGTCGGTGAAACCCTTCACACCGCTGCGGTACGCGGCATGTGTCTGCTCGTGCACCTGGAAGACGGTGACCGCGTTCTCTTCGAGGTAGCGCGCGACGTCGGCGTAGACGGCGTTGCGCTCGGTGGCGTCGGTCATGGCGTTCGCCGAGGCGATCTTCTTGTCGATGGCCGGGTCGCAGAAGTGGCTGATGTTGAAGCCGCCGTCGCAGGTGTAGTCCGAGGACAGGAAGCCGTTGGGGTCGGCGATGTCGACCAGATGGTTGCGCGACAGCAGAGTGAGGTCGTAGTCGCCGGACATGAGCTGGGGTTCGATCCCGGCGTAGTCACTGCTCTTCACCTTGACCTCGATGCCGATCGCCTTGAGGTTGGCCTGGATCACGGTGGCCAGGTCGGCGAACTCGGGTCGTTCGGTGTAGGCCAGCAGCGTCAGCTTGAGCTTGCCGGGGGCGTACCCGGCCTCGGCGAGCAGGGCCTTGGCCTGGTCGAGGTTCTGCGCCACGGGCTGCATGCCCTTGGGCGCCCACGGCTCGGTGGGCGAGAACGGGCCGATCGCGGGTTGGGCGCCGCCGTTGTAGACGCTCTTGGCGATGGCGTCGAGGTCGAGGGCGGCCTGTACGGCCTTGCGCAGCGCCGCCTTGTCGAACGGCGCACGTGAGTTGTTGAAGTACAGCCCGGTCGTGCGCGGCGTGAACGTCTCGCTGACCACGAGATCCTTGTCGCCCTTCAGCGCGGCCACACTGGTGGCCGGGATGCCCAGCGCGATCTGGGATTCTCCGGTCTGGACCTGGGTCGCCCGGGTCGCGCCTTCGGCGATGAACCTGGCCTCGACCTTGGCCAGCGGGACCTGCCCACCCCAGTAGGTGGTGTTGCGCTCCATCGAGATCGACTGGCCGGTGGCCTCAGAAGTCGGCTTGTAGGGCCCGGTGCAGTGCCCGATGGGCTTGATGCCCGAGGAGGTGTAGGCGGCCGGCGCCAGAATGCCGGTGTTGGCGCTGGCCAGCCGGAACGGCAGCAGAGCGCTCGGTTTGGGGGTGGTGATCCGGACGGTCGAGCCGTCGAGTGCGGCGACCGACGAGACGACCGTCTTGTTGAAGGCCCGCGGCGGCGCCTCGACCGCGAGCACGTGCTTCAGTGCCTGAACGACGGCGTCGGCCGTCAGACCGGTGCCGTCCTGGAACTTGACGTTCTCGCGCAGGGTGAAATCCCACGTGGTGGGGGTGCTCTGCGTCCACTTCGTGGCCAGCAGCGGCTTGAGCGCGCCGGCCTTGTTGTCATAGGTGAGCAGGGTTTCCAGGCAACCGATCTGGCTGAGCACCAGGGCGTCGTCGGTTTCGAGGGCGTAGCTGGAGCGTGGGGAGAACTGGAGGCTGATCACCACGTTCTGGTCCGCGGCGGCCGTGGAGTCGTTGTTTCCGAAAGTGCCGCACGCGGTCAGCGTGAGCAGAGCCGAGCAGATCAGGGCTGGGGTGCGAAGGGGGAGTGATCGTGTCATGGCATCCGCCTGGAGAAAGGTAAGGGCGGGTAACGAGTTCGGAGCCGCAATGCTCCGGTGAGGCTGGTACGAGAACCGCGTCGTGGTGCACCAGTGATCGTGAAGGCGCGATCAGCCCGCATCGCCGCGGATTGCTGACCATCTGGGAGTCTCAGTCGGGAAACGGGGCGCCCCGTTTCCCGAACGATGTCGCATATCATCTGCCAGCCCTCCCAGCGTTGTCAACAACCCTCCCTTTCGCATTGATTGTTGACAACGTACTCGGCAGGTGATCTGGTTCTTGCAATGAATCCCCAGGTCCCCGCTGGGAGAAGCTCGATGTGCGACACCGGTAGACACGTCCCGACACATTCGCGAGCCGTCGTTAACAACATGTTTACGTGCCATCCCCGGTCCTCAGCGGACCCATTGACGAGAGGAGGAGCGCATCGTAATGTTTCACGTGAAATATCACGAGGACGACGGGAAAGTTTGATCAAGATGAGCAACGAACATCCGGCCCCGGAAAACGATCACGAGGAACAGCACGGGCATGGCCACGGACATGGACATGGCCACGGGCACGGGCACGAACACGATGACGGGCACCGCGGCGGAGGCCTGTTGGCCAAACTGAAGCACTTCGTGGTGCCTCATTCTCACGACGCCAATGAAGCCATCCAGTCGGCCGAAGAGACGAGCGGTGAGGGCATTCGCACCGCGTGGATCGGCCTGGCCGGGATGATGACCACCGCGATCCTGCAGATGGCCATCGTGGCGATCTCCGGCTCGATCGCTCTCCTGGCCGACACGTTGCACAACCTCGGACATGCGGTCACCACGATTCCGCTGGTCATCGCCTTCCGGATCGGGCGCCGCGTCGCGAGCAACCGCTACAGCTACGGCTACCGGCGCGCCGAGGACCTGGCCGGGGTGCTGATCTCCCTGGTGATCGCCGCCTCGGTGGGGCTGATCATCTGGGAGTCGATCGACGCGCTGATCAACCCGCATCCCTTGACCAACCTGGGCTGGGTGTTCGCCGCCGGAATCGTGGGCGCGGCCGGCAACGAGATCGTGGCCGTCTATCGCATCCGCACCGGCCGTAAGATCGGGTCCGCCGCCTTGATCGCCGAGGGGCAGCATGCTCGGGCGGACGGGCTCACCTCGATCGCCGTGGTGGTCGGCGTGGTCGGCGTGTGGTTCGGCCTCGAGCGGGCGGACGCGATCGTCGGACTGCTCATCGGTGTGGTGATCATGGGAATTCTGATCAGTTCCATGCGGACGGTGTTCCGCCGGCTGATGGACGGCATCGAACCCGGCGTCATCGAGGCGATGACCACGACCGCCGCCTCGGTCGAGGGCGTCGTGGCGGTGGACCGGGTCAGGGCCCGCTGGAGCGGGCACCGCATGGAAGCCGACGCCGACATCGCCGTCGCGGTCACCCTCACGGTCGTGGACGGACACCGCGTCGCCGACCAGGTCGAGCACGCACTGCTGCACGCCCATCCACACCTGGAATCGGTCGTGGTGCACCTGCACCCGGTCGTCGACGGAAAGAGACCGGAGGACCTGCACGAACTCTCCGGTCACCACGCCAGCGCCGAAGCGCGCGCGGCCTACCGGGCGAAGCAGGCCGCGAGTCTGTAGCGCTTCGCCGGCTCACTCTCCCACCACCAGAACTGGAGCTCCGCCATGGCCGATGCCGGATTCCACGTCCGGGAGCTGACCGCAGAGGACATCCCCAGCGCGCGCACCCTCATGCTGCGCATCGTCGCCGAGGACTTCCGCGATCCCTACGACCCCCTTGTCCATGCCGACATCGATGACATGACTGCGTGGTACCTCGCACCGGACGGGCCGTTCATGTTGGTCGCGCACGATGCGGAGACCGGTGTCCTCCTCGGGACCGCCGGCATCCGCGGGGGCGCGCTCAAGGAAGATCTCAGCCCGCCGCACCTCGTCGAAAGGTACCGAGACGGCCATACCGGTCAACTCGTCCGCGTCTACGTCCCGCGGGAGCACCGCCGCCGCGGCGTCGCCCGCGTCCTGATCCATCAGGTGCTCGACCGGGCGCGGTGTGAAGGGCACTACCAGACCATCGCGCTGCACACCTTCCCGCACTCGCCCGGCGCGCTGCCGTTCTGGCTGTCCATGGGCGCGGTGGTGGTCGAGGACGACACGGCCGGCGTGTCCCGAGCGCTGTTCATGGAGATTCCCGTGATCACCCACGACATCGAACCCGCACGTACTGAGAGGAACACACGATCATGACCAAGCGACGCGACGTCTTCATCTTCGTTTCGGAGCCGGGAAAGGCCGAGCAGGCACAGGATTACCTCGGGGAGTTTCTGCGCTCCCTGGACGGCCACCCCGGTTATCTGGGCGGGTCGGTGCTCAAGGAGTGCGCCGGCGAGCTGCTGCCGGGTACGTTGGTGCTGCTGCTCGACTTCGAATCCACCGAGGCCGCCCGTGCCCTGTGGCCCAAGATCGAGAACACCGTCAACCCGCTGTACCCCGATGACAAGACCGACAAGTCGCCGGACCAGGGGGCGGCCTTCTTCAACGGCACCGGCGGCGCTTCGCCGTTGACGTTCTCTCGCGGTGACGGCCTGCTCGCCCGGATGTTGCACATCCACGCGGCCGCCGTGGACGAGTTCGCCGCCGCCTGATTCCCGTGAGGAGCGAAGGGATGAGTACGCGTAGCCCGTTGTGGCATCCGCAGACACATATGCCCGCTGCCAGCCGTGACCGTCTGGTGATCGCCTCCGGCGACGGCGCCTGGGTGACCACCGAGGACGGGCAGCGGCTGCTCGACCTGCCGGCCGGGCTCTGGTACACCAACATCGGACACGGGCGCACCCGGATCGCCGATGCGGCCGCGGCGCAGATCCGCACCCTGGAGACCTACCATCTGTTCGGCGCGCACGCCAACCGTCCAGCCCTGGACCTGGCAGAACGGCTGGCGGGCCTGCTGCCCATCGAGGATCCCAGGATCTTTCTCACCTCTGGGGGCTCGGACTCCGTCGACACCGCCTGCAAACTGGCCCGGCGATACTGGCAGGTGGCCGGGAGGCCGGACAAGAAGGTGATCCTCAGCCGTGAGGGGGCCTATCACGGGCTGCACGGATTCGGGACCTCGATCGCCGGACTGGATTTCAACCGCGACGGCTATGGCACCGAGTCGCTCATCCCGGAGACCGCCCGCGTACCACGAAGCGATCTGGCGGAGACGGCCGCCGTGATCGAGCGGATCGGTGCCGACGCCATCGCCGCGATCGTCGCCGAGCCGGTCATCGGCACCGGCGGGGTGTACGCGCCGCCGGAAGGTTACCTGTCCGGGCTGCGCGAACTGGCCCGTCAGAACGACATCCTCTTCATCGCCGACGAAGTGATCACCGGTTTCGGCCGTACCGGCGAGTGGTTCGCGTGTCAGCGCTGGGACATCGAACCCGACATGATCATCCTGGCCAAGGGGATCACCTCCGGCTACCTTCCGCTCGGCGCCGTCGGAATCGCGCCGCACGTGGCCGAACCGTTCTTCACCGGCGCCGAGGCCCCGATCTTCCGGCACGGACTCACCTACTCGGGCCACGCCACCGCCTGCGCGGTCGCCCTGGAAAACCTGGACATTCTTGAGGAGGAGCAGCTCGTGGCCAGGGTCGCCGAGCTGGCACCCGTGCTGGCTCAAGCCCTGGCACCGCTCGCGGACTCGCCCTCGGTCCAGGAGGTGCGCGCGGTCGGGCTGATGGCCGGTGTCCAGCTGAAGCCCGAGGTGGACGCCACCAAGGTCGTGCTCGGCGCCCGGGAGAACGGAGTGCTGACCCGCCTGCTCGCCGGCAACACCCTGCACATCTGCCCGCCATTCGTGATCACCGCCGAGGAGATCGAGTACGCGGCCGGCGTGCTCGCCGGGCAACTCCAAGATTCCGCGACGGTGAGCGCGTGAGCGGCTACGACGCCGACGTGGCGGTCGTCGGCCTGGGCGCCATCGGGGCGATGGCCGCCTGGCGGCTGGCCGAGCGCGGACACTCGGTCACCGGCTACGAACGGTTCGGCATCGGCCACGACCGCGGGGCCTCCTCAGGGCAAACGCGGCGGTTCTCGGTGCAGAGCCAGCGCGAACCGCGCATGACCCCGCTCGCGCTGGAAGCACTCGGCCTCTGGCGTGCTTTGGAGCGGACGACAGGCCGCCATCTCCTGCACAGCGTCGGTGGCGTCATCCTCGGCCCGTCGGACGCACCCGCGCTCCTGGCCGCGCACAAGTCGGCGCTGTCGGCCGGACTCGACCACGAATGGCTGGACAGCGCGGAACTCAGCACCCGATATCCGCAGCACCGCGTGTGCCCGGCCGACGCCGGCATCACCGACCCGCACGCGGGATTCCTCCGGCCGGAGCTGTCGGTGGTCACGGCGGCACGACAGGCCAGGACACTCGGCGCGACCCTGTTCGACCACACCCGCGTCCTGGCCGTCGAACCGGACGGCGACGGCGTCGTCCTGCGTACGGCGCATGGGACGCGGCGCTACGGGCATGTCGTCCTCGCCCCGGGGGCCCGCGCCCGCGACGTGGTCCCCTTGGCGGGCACGACCGTGCTTCCGCGGCGGGTGGTGCAGGCCTGGTACGTGCCCGAGAACATCGACCAGTATCGGCCGGACGTCTGCGGCGTCTTCGAACGCGTCGGAGACGTCAACGCCTACGGATTTCCCACCGTCGACGGCGCCACCGTGAAGATCGGCATCTACACCGCCGGCCACCCCATCGTGTACGACACCGAGAACCCGCCTCTGACCGTCGGCCCCGAGCTGCTACGCCGCCTCCGAGAAACCGTCGCCGAGTTCTTCCCCGGCCTGCATCCCGACCCGGTGACCACCACGGTCGGCCTGGAGGGTTACACCACGGACGGCCAGCCCCTGCTCGGACCGGCACCCGACTCGTCCAGGATCATCCTGGCCTGCGGATTTTCCGGCTCCGGCTTCAAGTTCGCCCCCGTGTTCGGAGACATCATCGCGGACCTGGTCATCGACGGGCGAACCGCCCGTGATGTCGGCTTCCTCGCACCGAGCCGCTCGCTGGCGCCATGGCCGCCGGACGCTCTGACCCCGGCATGATCAGTGCCGGTTTGTGATGTATCACTAGACGTATCATCGTCATGTGGCAGGCATGACAACGGCTAGGGCTCGCAGCGCGACCGACAACGCGTACGAGCATGTCAAACACCTCATCCTCACCGGCCAGCTCGCGCCCGGCGCCGAGTTGCACGAGGCCGCCCTCACCGAGAGCACCGGTTTCGGCCGCTCGCCGGTGCGCGAGGCGCTGCGCCGGCTCGTCCAGCAAGGATTCGTCGAGGTACTTCCACGACAGGGCTACCGCGTCACGGTCGTGACACTGGCCAGCGTCCAGGATCTGTTCGAGATGCGGCTGCTGCTGGAACCGGCCGCGGTCGAACTGGCCGCCATGCGCGCTCCGCAGGCGGAGCTCGAAGCCCTGCACGAACTCGCGCACGAAACCTACACACACGACGACACCCGCAGCTACCAGCAGTTCCTTCAGGACAACCGGGAATTCCACGTACGCATCGCCCGCGCCAGCGGCAACGAACGGCTCGCCAACACCCTGCAGGTGTTGCTGGAGGAGATGCAGCGCCTGTTCTTCGTCAGCCTCGGCGACCGCGATCACGCCTCGGAGATGATGCACGAGCATCACGATCTCCACGACGCCCTCCTCGCGCGTGACGCGTCGCGAGCCCGCCAGATCGTGGTCGATCAGATCGAGGCGAGCCGCAAGCGTGTGCTGGAAGGCCTCATCGCCGCCGGCGGCCGGTCGACCCGGGCGGCGAGCGGCGTTGTCCTGGCCGGCGTCTCCTCGCGCATATCGCGCTGACGGCGGCCGTGGTGGTATGTTGCCGTCGGTCTTCCCGATATGAGGAGGTGTGCCCGATGACCACGTATCAGCCCGTCCGGGCACTCCTGGCCGTCGCGCTCGTCTGACCGTGGCCCAGGAGTGTCCGTCACTCGACCACTCCTGAGCGAAGGAACATGACAGTCAACCCTTTCCGGATCTTCGTGTCCGATGACGTTCTGCACGACCTGCGAGTCAGGCTCGCCCGTACCCTCTTCACCACGCCGTCCGACAGTGTCTACTGGGCTGCGGGGACCGATCCCGATTACCTGCGCGAACTGGTCGCCTACTGGGCGGACGGATTCGACTGGCGCCGCGCCGAGGCGGCGCTCAACACCCATCCGCAGTTCGTCGCCGAGGTCGGCGGCGGCTCGGTGCACTTCGTCCACGTGCGGGGACGGCGCGCGGAGGGCGCGCCCGCGCCTCTGCCGCTGATCCTCACTCACGGCTGGCCGAGCAGCTTCGTGGAGATGCTGCCGCTCGCCGGCCGGCTGACCGACCCGGCACGGTACGGCGGTGACCCGGCCGATGCCTTCGACGTGGTCATCCCTTCGCTGCCCGGTTTTCTGTACTCGGCGTTGCCCGAGGGCGGGTACACCCGCAGGCGCGTGGCGGAGATCTGGCACGCCCTCATGACCGAAACCCTTGGGTACGCGCGCTTCGGTGCCTTCGGCGGCGACATCGGCGGCGGGGTGACTCAGTGGCTCGGCGCCCTGTATCCCGGCGAGGTCGCCGGAGTGCACGTCACCTCGGCCGTGGTGATGTCCGACTTCGGCGAGCAGCCGGCGACGGCCGAGGAGCAGGCGTTCCTCGACGCCCTAAGCGCCTACGACGAGAAGGACCAGGGCTACAGCGAGATCATGTGGACGCGGCCGGACACGATCGCCGCCGCCCTCATCGACTCGCCGGCGGGGCTGCTGGCCTGGATCATCGACAAGTACCGCGACTGGAGCGACTGCGACGGCGATCTGGAGACCCGCTGGGACAAGGACACGCTCCTGACCGTCGCCACGCTCTACTGGGCGACCCGCACCATCGGATCGTCCTTCCGGCAGTATTACGACTACCCGATGAACAAGCCCGTCCCACCCATCACGGTGCCCGCTGCCGTCACCCTGAGCAACGAGCCCGCCTTCGTGAACCTGCCCAGGAGCATGGTCGAGCGGGTGTGCCGTGACCTGCGTCACTGGCACACGCCGGAACGCGGCGGCCATTTCATGGCCCATGAGGAGCCCCAACAGATGGCGGAGGACCTGCGCTCCTTCTTCGCCCCTCTCAGATGAGCGGCTCTCCGGTCCTGGAGATGGCTGATGGGTCGTCATCGCCTCTACCGGGGCGGCCATCGGTTCGAGGTCGAGAATCGCGCTCGCGCCGCGAAGAAGTTCGGCACGCGGATCGTTCACCGGTACGTCCACGAGGTGGCCCCGCGCTGTCGATGACCTGCTGACCGGACCACAGATGCCCCCGCGCCCATGATGGGCGCGGGGGCGTTGAGCTTCTCGGCCGCGGGTCAGACGTGGTCAGCGGGTGGGGCGGGGGCCGCCGTCAGGCCTGGCGTGGTTCGTCGAGCAGCCGGAGGTCTGATGAGCCGATCGTGGCGGTGGCCAGCAGCGCTGTGATCAGGTTGTGGTTGAGCGTGTTGCCGAGCGGCGCCGGGATCTCCTCCTCCAAGAGTCCGGGCACCTCGGGGCTGAGCCGCTTGCGCGTCTGGGAGACGATGTGGGCGGCTCGTTTCCCGGTCCACCCCTCTCCGGGCCTGAGGCGACCGAGCTCGTCGGCGATCTGTGCCCAGGTCAGCGGCTGCGGCCAGGGCTCGGGCCGCAGGTACCGCTGGCCCAGGCAGACCAGGACCAGGCGTTCGACGGGGCTCAGGCGCCACTTGGGCGGGTCGCGGGTGTCGCTCTCATGGCGGTTCTCCGTGGCCGGGCTCGGTGGTGTCATGACGACCCGTACTTCGAGCAGGTGCTCTTGCTCGGGGCCGACGATGAACAGCGGCGTGTGCGCCACCGGCAACGTCGCCCGGTGTCCGGTGAGCACCAGTCGCGCTCCTGGAAGGCGGATGGGCAGGTTGCCGAGGTTGTACAGGATCCATTGCGCGTGCTGGTGGGTGATGAATCCGTGCTGCCGGCTGACGTACGGGTCGTTCGGGCCGACGCAGACGTGGACATCCGGCTCGCAACGCCCGAACACCACATCGAGCCCGGCGTCCGGTGCGACGCGTATCCCGCCGTTGGTTCCTCGGACGTACAGTGTGCCGGGCGCAGCCGGAGGAAGGCCGTCGGTGAGGGTTCCGAACTCCTTCGGCAGGATGTCCACTTTGCTCAGGGGTCTGCGCATCGTCGCCGATCCTCTCCACACGCCTCCGGGCGTCACGGTAGCCGCCGACTCTCGGGAGGGGTCCCGGTCGCCTTGACAGAAGGATGTTCCGGAAGAGTTACTGCTTGGTAAGCTTGTGGTAGATCCATTCTGTAGCATCACAATTACCGCATGCCAAACTTCACGCCGCTCAGGCCCGGGGATCCCCAGAAACTGGGTGGCCTGGAGCTCCTCGGCAGGTTGGGCGAAGGCGGGCAGGGTGTCGTCTACCTTGCCGGGACCCCCATGGGTGCGCGCGTGGCGATCAAGTGGCTGCGGCATGAGCAGTCCGACGACGAGGACAGCGTCGAGCGCTTCCTGCGCGAGGCGGAGGTCGCCCGGCGGGTGGCGCCGTTCTGCACCGCCACCGTGCTCAGCACAGGGGTTGAGCAGGGCCGGCCGTACATCATGAGCGAGTACGTCGAGGGCCGCTCTCTGGAGCGGATCGTCAGGGACGACGGCCCGCTCACCGGCGGGGACCTGGAGCGGCTCGCCATCGGCACCGCCACCGCGCTCGCCGCGATCCACGAGGCCGACGTGGTGCACCGGGATTTCAAACCCGGAAACGTCATCATGGGCGCCGGTGGGCCGCGCGTGATCGACTTCGGCATCGCGCGCACGCTGAGCCCGGCCACGATGACGAGTAGCACGCAGATCGGGACGCCTGCCTACATGTCGCCCGAGCAGATCACGGGGCAGGGGCTCGGACCCGCGACCGACCTGTTCTCCTGGGCCGCCACGATGGTCTTCGCGTCGTGCGGGCGAGCGCCGTTCGGCAGCGACGGGACGCACGCCGTGATGAGCAGGGTGCTCAGGGACCCGCCCGATCTGGGCTCGCTCGATGGACGGCTACATGACCTGGTGCGGCAGTGCCTCGCCAAGGACCCGGCGCAGCGGCTGACGGCCAAGCAGGTGATCCTGCGCCTGCTGCGGAACGCGGAGCCCGACTCCGACCCCCTCGTGGAGGGAACCAGACAGGCTGCTCCGCAGGCGGACCGCACCAGGCTGTCGCGCAAGCCGATCCTCATCGGCGTGGGGGCGCTGATCACGGCGATCGCCGTGGCGGCCGGGCTGGTCGTGCCCGGGTGGCTGCGGAAGCCCACGCCCCCGCCGGAACTCGTGGCCACATCGTCGAAGGGGGCGACCCCGGCCACTCCCGTCAAGACCCTGCTGCCCGGCGGCGCGATCACGCTCTATGAGCACCCGTCCGACCCGGTCACGCTGACGGCGTACGAGGTCGAGGACCCGAAAAATGATGACGACATCGACTATGCCCGGCAATCGCTGCGGGGCACGTTCGACAAGTATCCGGGCAACGTGGAGTCGCTGGTCTCGCCCAACGGCCGTTATCTCGCGGGAAGGCCGTACGGATATACCTCGGACGGCTATGACTCGATCCTGCTCACCGACAGGCCGGCGGGCTCCAGCTTCCGGGTCAGGACCGTGCGCAAGCCGCTGGACACCGCTCTCCGTTCCTGGTCGAAGGACAACTCGAAGGTCCTGCTCAACGTCAACAAGAAGATCGAGAACAAGGAAGGCAAGGACACCTGGATCACGGTGGGTTTCGCGATCATCAACGTGGCCGAGAGCAAGGTCAGTGTGATCAAGGTGGCCGACGACTCGATCCGGGACAGCGACTTCGGCTGGGACGGCAGAGAAGAAGGCGTGGTCATCGTCTATGGCAAGGACGAGGGGCTGCGCTTCTTCGACGTCTCCGGCAAGCCCACGCGGGACATGCCGGGTGTCGGGCCGCTGGCGTCCGGGACCCGCGACATCTTCTCGCCCTCAGGGAAGACGTTCGTGACCGACTGCCCGGGCGGTGGCGACGGCGATCACTGTCTCTGGGACGCCGGCACCGGAAAACAGGTCCGCAAGTTCTCCTCCGACTGCGACAAGGTGCTCGGCTGGTACGACGAGTCGCGGCTCTACTGCTGGGAGCAGGACAACGCGACCGACAACGAGGTCCGCGTCATGGGGTTCGACGGCAAGCTGACGCGCAGGCTGTTGGAGGTGCCGGACAAGCTGGTCGTCTCCCCGTACTTCACGGCCACTCCCACCAGTTCTTGAATCACCGCCCTCCGTCCAGGGCCCGCATGGTCGCGACGACGTCCGGCTCTTCGTTGAAGTAGTGGAAGCCGAAGCGGATCCGGTCGCTCAGGGCGGTGGCTCGCACTCCGTGCTCGCGCAGCCGCAGGGCGACGCGGTCGGCCTTGTCGGTATGGAGTACGACGATGTGGGATCCCGGGCCGTCCGTCACCCTCCGCAGGCCGATCGCCCGCGCCTGGTCGGTCAGCTGCCCCGCGAGTCCGAGGCAGTGCCGTTCGACCTGATCGGCGTCGAGCGAGGTGAGCAGTTCGAGTGCGGCCTTGGCGCCGATCCAGGAGAACCAGGCCGGTGAGGCATCGCCTCTCCTGGCATCCTGCGCGAGGTTCGCGGGACCCCCGAAATACTGGTACGGCGGGTTCGTCGACTTCCATCCCGGCACGAGGGGCTTCAGTTCGCTGAGGCGGTCGGGCCTGGTGACGAGCCAGGCGGCGCCTCGCGGGCACAGCAGCCATTTGTAGCCGTGCACGGCGAAGTAGTCGGGACGGATCCTGGCCGCGTCGAAACGCAGCACACCCAGTGACTGGGTCAGGTTGACGAACAGCCGCGCGCCCACCCGGTCGGTCGCGGCTCGCAAGGCCGCGAGGTCCAGCCGCTGCCCCTCCCGGCTGGTCACCTCGCTCACCGCGAGGAGAGAGACGCGCTCGTCCAGCGCCCTGATCAGGTCCTCCACCCGCGTCGTGCCGCCCCGAGCCGGTACGGTGACCACCTCGTGCCGCGCGAACCAGGGGAACAGGTTGCTCTGGAACTCTTCGGCGGGAACCACTATCCGGCCCGGCGGCAGCGACGCCGCCACCATGGCCGCGGCTTCACCGAGCGAGCCCAGCGTCGACACCGTGCCGGGAGCCACACCCGTCAGCCGCGCGAACAGGACGCGAGCCTGCTCAGCGGCCGCGTCCCACTCGAGCCAGTCGAACTCGCCTGACGACCAGGCCGCCAGCGTCTCCCGCATCGCCTCCACCACCGGCCGCACGCCAGGTGGGGCGCCGGGGGTGTCGAGCCAGACCGTCGAACGGAGTGCGGGGAAGAGCTCCCGGAACCGGGCCGAGGTGAGCGGGCGGGAGATCACCGGCGCGGCACCGCGGCCATGCCTTCGATCTCGACCGTCAGCTCAGGAGCGGCCAGCGCGGCCACCACCGCGAGTGAGTGGGCGGGCCAGTCACCCTCCGGGTACCACCTGGCGAACACGTCCTCTCTGGCGGCACGGTATCCCTCGAGGTGCTCGGTGCCCGAGACCAGTGTCAGCAGCTTCACCAGTTGCTCAGGCCCCGCGTCCATGGACTTCAGCAGCCGCTCGATGTTGGCCAGGGCCTGCCGCGTCTGAGACTCCGCGTCAGGGCCGGACAGAGCGCCGTCTTCCAGCACACCGACCTGGCCGGAGATGAACACCAGCTCATGGTCGGCCGGTACGGCGGCCAGATGGCTGTACTGGCCGATCGGCGGTGCGAGATTGACCGGGTTCCAGCGGCGGATCATCGGTTACTCCTTCGTACGGATCGCAGGCACACGTTAGGAGACCGCGGTCGATGTCTTCAGCCGTCCGTCGGCGGGATTTCAGATAATCGAAAAATCACTTCATTCTTGTGCACAAAGCTGAGCTCAAGCCGCACAGTGGCGGTCGCCGGAAGCCGGAAGAAGGTGGCTGATGCCCGATACGAACACGCAGACCGTACTGCACACGTTGGAGCGCGGTTTGACGCTGCTCGAAGCCGTGGCCACGGCCGACGGCACGGCGACGGCGAAGGTACTGAGCCGCAGGCTCGACATCAAGATCGGCACGTGCTACCACCTGCTCCGCACACTGCTGGCCACCGGACATGTGGTCCGGCTGCCCGGCGGACGCTATGACGTGGGCCCGCGTGCGGCCTCGTTGAGCCGGCACCTCCAGCAGCGGTCAGGGCCGTCGCCCGAGCTGGCCGCGATCCTCACCAGACTGCACAACAAGACCCAGGAGACGTCCTACCTGTCCGGCTGGTATCACGGCACGCTCACTCTGCAGCACTACCTGTCCGGCCTGCATGCGGTGAGCGTGGGCAATCTCGACGTCGGTTACACCGGCCACATGCACGCGCGCGCCTCCTGCAAAGCCGTGCTCGCCTTCCTGCCCCACGAGCAGGTGGCCGCGATGTTCGAAGGGGTGGAACTCGCGCCGGTCACCTCGCACACGATCACCGACTACGACAGGTTCGTCGCCGAGCTGGCGCGCGTACGCAAGCAGGGATACGCGCTGGACCTGGAGGAATTCTGTGAAGGTGTGTCCTGCGTGGCCGCACCGTTCTTCGACGCTTCCGGCTCACCGTTCGGCGCGTTCACCGTGTCCGTGCCCGCGGACCGGTTCCGTGATCGGCGGCTGTGGTTGACCACGGAAGTACGCGAAGCCGCATCGATAGCGACCGGTTTGCTGCGCACGGGCCGGTTGACGGTGCCACAGGCCGCGCGCGCCTGACTTTCGCCGAGGCGATGACCCGCTCGGTCCATGAAGGAGGTTGTCATGGCTGACACGTCCGTAGCCGTCCATCTGGTGGCCCGCCCCCTGGGCATGCCGACGGGCGACGAGTTCGTGTACTTGGGGGGAGTCGGTGTTCATTTCCGGCGCCGCGGGCGGTGTCGGGACCGCGGCAGGGCAGATCGCCCGCATCCTGGGCGCCAAGCGGATCATCGGCAGCACCGGCTCGGCGGCCAAGGCGAAGCACCTCACCGAGGAACTCGGATTCGACGCCGCCTTCGACCATCACCAGCGGCCGGTTGCCGAACTGCTCGCCCAGGTGGCTCCCGACGGAGTCGACGTCTGCGTCGAGAACGTCGGCGGCGAACACCTCGAGGCGGCGATCGGCGCCGTGCGCGATCACGGTCACCTGCAGGGAGAGCTGGAGGCGCTGCTCGTGCCGCACATCCAGTCAGGGCACCTCGTCGCGGACCAGATGGTGGTCACCGGTTTCGACCAGGTGGTCGAGGCCTTTCTCGGCCTGCTGCACGGACGGAACACCGGCAAGATGCTCGTCCAGGTCGCGGATCAGTACTGAACCCACAGGTAGTAAAGGCCGGGGGCGTTCCAGTTGGTCGGGATGACGGTCTCGCAGTAGTAGAAGCGCCAGGTCTGATTGGTCTGGCCGGAGTAGCCGATCCCGTTGCATTGGTCGGGCCAGCCGTAGGTGCCCTGTTTGACATAGCCGGGTATTTCGGCTTGTGCGGGCGAACTGAGACTGACCGCGGCGACGAGGGTGGCCGCGGTCAACGTGAGCGCGGCGAGCATACGCGACTTCATATAGGAAAGTTAACTAAGGATTTGGCGCCAGGCAATGCACGGGCGTTCGTCGCGCCGTAAGGACGCGGTCAGCCCCTTATCTACGGACATGCCGTAAATAAGGGGCTGGACGTTTGGTCAGGCCCAGGACGCGCCGGCGGGTTCCTTGATGGTGGCGTTGATGCGGTTGAAGAAGTTGGTGATGGAGATCGTCAGGATGATCGCGGAGAGCTGGTTCTCGTCGAAGTGATCGGCGACCTGGTCCCAGAGGTCGTCCGCCACGGCGTCCGCGGACCTGTCGGCGATCCGGGTGACGGCCTCGGTGAGCTCCAGCGCGGCTCGTTCGATGTCGCTGTAGAACGGCGCCTCGCGCCAGGCGGCTACACTGCCCACGCGTTCGTCGGACTCGCCGGACTTCTTGAGGTTCTGGATGTGCGCGTGGACACAGGCGCTGCAGCCGTTGATCTGGCTGGCGCGCAGGGCGACGATCTCCAGGAGTTCCTGGGGCGCGCCGCCTTGGTAGATGCCCTTGTAGATGCCCTGGATCCCCTTCATGGTCTCGGGGAGGACGAACGCCGGGTTCTTCATGCGGGCTTCCATGATCGAGAGTTCCTTTCTCGGCTTGCTGTGCGGTGAACCCATCATGGGAAGCCGGGTTGATACATTCGCGATGCGTCCGCTATGGGCGTTTAATGCGCGCCTGAGGGAGGCGAGGTTGGGCGTACGGTTCGCTGTCTTGGGCCCCGTACAGGTCATGGCCGATGGCCGGGAGCTGACCGGTTTGGCGCCACGTCACCGTGCGGTGCTGGCGTACCTGCTGCTGCACGCCCGCACGGTCCTCAGTGCCGATCAGCTGAGCGACGCGGTGTGGGGTGTGACGCCGCCGGACACCGCCCGCGCGCAGATCCAGGCCGCCGTGACCGCCATCCGCCGGGTGCTCCGCGAAGCGAAGGCGGCGCAGTCGCTCGTGACCCGGTCGGGTGGATACACGATCGACCCTGAATGGCTTGATCTGGATGAGTTCACCGGCCGGCTGGCGGCTGTCCAAAGGGAGACCGATCCGGGTGCCGTCACCCGTCAGGTACGCGAGGCACTGGCACTGTGGCGGGGTCAGCCGTTGGCGGACGTGCACGCCGACTACGTCGAGAGTGCCCGGAGCCGGCTCGAACAGCGGCGGTTGGCCGCGATCGAGCGCCTGGCCGATGCCGAGCTGACGCTGGGCCGGCACGAGGACCTGATCGACGAGCTGTCCGCGCACGTGGCGGCGCATCCTCTGCGGGAACGCCTGTCGGGTCAGCTGATGCTCGCCCTGCATCGCGCGGGACGGCAGGCCGACGCGTTGTCGGTGGCCAGGGCGTTCCGCGAGTCGCTGGTGGAGCAGCAGGGGCTGGATCCCGGCCGGGCGTTCGTGGCGATCGAGCAGGCCATCCTCCGTGACGATCCGGACCTGCAGGTCCAGCCGCCGGAAGCCGCGGTACGCGAACCCGAGCGGCGGGCGAACTTCGTGCCGTACGACATCCCGGACTTCGCCGGGCGGGCCATCGAGCTCGACCAGATCGCCGGACTCGGGGCCGGGTTGACGATCTTGACCATCGACGGGATGGCGGGCATCGGGAAGACCGCGCTGGCGATCCACGCCGCGCATCGGCTCGCCGACCGGTACCCCGATGGACAGCTGTTCGTCGACCTGCAGGCGCACACCGCGGGCCACGAGCCGATCGAGCCCGGCGCCGCGCTGGAAACCCTGACGCGCCAGCTCGGGGTGCCGGCCGAACGCATCCCGGCCTCGGTCACCGCACGCGCCGCCCTGTGGCGGGCCGAGCTCGCCGAGCGCCGGGTGGTGATCGTGCTGGACAACGCCGCTGACACCGACCACGTCAAACCCCTGCTGCCCGGCGCCTCCGACAGCCTCATCCTGATCACCAGCCGCCACCGGCTGGTCGACCTCGACGGCGCCCGCGCGTTGTCCATGGACGTACTGCAGGCCAGGGACGGGGAGCGGCTGTTCGCCTCGATCGTGGGAGAACGGGCGAAGGCCGAACCGGGCGCCGTCCTCGACGTGCTGCAACTGTGCGGGTTTCTGCCGCTTGCCGTCCGGATCGCCGCCGCGAGGCTGCATCATCGCCCGCGTTGGACCGTCGAGTATCTGGCTGGCCGGTTGCGCGACGAGCGTCGCCGGCTGGCCGAACTGTCCACCTCGGACAGGGGCGTCGCGGCCGCGTTCACGCTGTCGTACCAGCAGTTGGAGGCCGAGCGGCAACGCATGTTCCGGTTGCTGGGCATGCACCCCGGGCGCGATACCGATGCCCATGCCGCCGCCGCGCTGGCCGGCGTCCCCGCCGCCGACGCCGAGATGCTGCTGGAGGATCTGCTGGACGCCCATGTCCTGGCGCAGCATGAGCCTGGTCGCTATACCTTCCATGACCTGCTTCGCGAACACGCGCGCGCCACCGCGTCCGCCGAAGAGACCGCCGAGGCCCGGCACGACGCCCTGACCCGCCTGCTCGACCATTACCGGGGCACGACGGTCGCGGCGATCCAGCTTCTCTATCCGTTCGGCAAGCTCCGCAGGTCCTCCATCCCCGGTACGGAGACCGTGCCGTTCCGGGATGCCGTCGAAGCGGCCGCCTGGCTGGAGGCCGAGCGCGCCAACCTCGTCGCCGCGGGCGGCCATGCGGCCGACGGCGACTGGCCGGTCCACGCCGGCCAACTGGCCACCATCTTGCATCCCTACCTTGACGGTCATGCCCGTCACGCCGACGCGATCACTCTGCACACGAAGGCGCTGGAGGCCGCCCGCCGCCGGGGTGACAAGGCCGCCGAAGCGGCGGCGCTGCTCGATCTGGCCTGGGTTCACTGGCGGCAAGGCCGGTACGAGGCGTCGTACGAGATCTGCGGCCGGGCCTTGGACCTGTGCCGCGAGGTCGGCGACCGGCTCGGCGAGTCACGGGCACACAACACCCTCGGCAATGTGTATTTGCGGCAGCACGAGTACGAGCGGGCGGACCACCATCTGGAGCACACGCTCGGTCTGAGCCGGGAGATCGGCAACCGCGTCGGGGAAGCGTACGCGCTGAGCAATCTCGGCATCAGCCACGATCGGCAGGGACGATACGCGGAAGCCCTCGACCATCATCGCCGAGCCCTGGAGCTGCATCGTCAACTGGGCAGCCGGAACGGTGAGGCCCGCGGGCTGGACCTCCTCGGCCAGGTCTACCAACGGCAGGGGCAGCACGAGCAAGCCCGCGACCATCACCGTCGCGCGCTGGAGCTCTATCGCGAGCTGGGCAGCCGGAGCGACGAAGCCGCGCCGCTCAACGGACTGGGGGAGGCCGCCCGATCTCTCGGTGATCCCGGCCAGGCCCTGGCGCATCACCGCGACGCCCTCGTCATCGCGTGCGAGCTGGGCAATCGGCCCGAGGAGGCGCGCGCCCACGAGGGGCTGGCACACGTCCATCGCGATCGTGGCGGCGTCGATGCGGCTCGCGATCACGCCAAACAGGCGCGGGACCTGTACGCCGACCTGGGGGTGCCCGACGCCGGCGCAGTCGAGGCGTTCCTGGCGGAGCTGGATTGAGCCCACCGGCCACCCCAATGAGAGCCGGCGGACGAACTCGGGGGCTGGTGATATTCGCTGCCGAGATCGACCCGGAACAGGGACCCGCTGGACCCCCAGGCCGCCCACACGAAGGCGTGCGCCAAGGCGATCAAGGGGCTGGTCCCGCTCTACCGGAGCAAGACCGCGACCTGGCTGATGCGGGACGGTGTGACGGAAGGGGTCAGCCAGTTCGTCGTCAGCGGGTCCGCCGCCCGGGTCTCCGGGCTGGAGCGGGCGGCCAAGGTCATGGTCCGTGACTGCGGCCACGTCAAGGCCCGTAGAAAGGGAGTCACGGACACGATTGGCAGGCTGTCGGTTGGCAAGCTCGGCTCTGGGACATACGGGATCAAGTTCCGCTCAATGAACCCGTCCGAGAGCATCGGGCCGACGATGGCGGTCGACATAGTGATCATCAGGGACGAGAACACCATGGTCCTCCTGGAGCACAGCGGCTTCTACGGCCGGTTCGAGCCCGGGCTCACCAGGACCGCCGCCGTGAAGGCCGCCGCGAAGCTCCAGGAGGCTCTGAACGGGTCAGGGGACAGCTAGCCGATTCAGCCGGTGGGAGGGTTGCGGAGAAAGGTCTGCGCCAGGTCGCAGGGGTGGTCGGGCGGAGTGTTCTTGGGGCAGAAGTTGGCGACGATCGACTTGGCCCAGGTGCCGTCTTTGATCATGTCTCTGATCGCGTTGTTGATCTCCGTGGCGTCAGTGGGGGTCTTGGCGATCATGCCGATGCCGTATTGCTCGGGCCTGTCCCAGACCTTGGTGTTCACCAGGTACAAGCCGGAATTGGCGGCCTCGTGGCCGTAGAGGATCGCGTTGTCGGTGACGACGGCGTCGGTGGCGCCGGCGAGCAGCCTGTCGACGCACAGCGCGATGCTGGCCTGGGGGTCGAGGATCATCTTGGGGCTGAACTTCTTGTTGAGCGCATCAAGATGCTGGTAGGGCGTGCTGGCCGGGGACGTGGTGCAGACGTCGCGGGCGCGCAGATCCTCGACGGACTTGATCTTGTTCTTGTCGCTTTCCCGGATCAGGATGTCCTGGAAGCTGAGCAGGTACGGGATCGAGAAGGTGATCCCCTTGTTGATCCGGCCGTCGGTGATGGAGTAGCTGGCGATGATCAGATTGTCGATGCTCTTGAGCAGGTGGTCGTCCCGGTCCGCCGTCTGCACGGGGTGGAGGTGATTGTTGTCGCGGGTGAACGTGATGCGCAGCTTGCCCATCACGTAGTAGGCGACATCGACGTCGAGGCCCGACCAGTCGTTGGTCTTGAAGTCGTAGAGGCCGATGCCGGGCTGGTCGCCGTGTGAGCCGATGCGCAGGTTGGAGTTCTGGTAGAAGCGGCTGTGCGCGGGCGGCTTGGAGCCGGCGGTGGGCGCCTGCCCGCAGGAGATCAAGACAATCGCTAACGTGCTGGAAACGACGATCCACCACCATGGGCGCACGATGGGTCTCCTTGCTGGGCTCAGCGCACCCGGTGCGCCGTGGTGTCCGATGGGTCGAGGGCGAACTTGCAGCTTTTGCCGAACTCTCCTGCCGCAACGATGACGTGGAGTCGCAGGTCGGATACCGTGCCGAGGTCGCCGACGGGGATGGGCGCAGTGATGATCTTCGATTGCCCGGCGGACAGCGGGCCGGAGGAGATCTGGTTGCCGTCGCCGATCAGCGTGTACGTGAGCCGGGAGTCGTGGACGCAGGCGTCCGCCAGGGACTCCGAGGCCAGGCTGAGGTGCAGGGTGATCGTCCATTCGCCCGCGTCCGCGGTGTCCGGGGACGTCGCGGGAGAGACCAGGCCGAGGGGGATCCGCACGCCTTCGCGGCCGGGGGTGAGCTCATACGGATCCTTGAACCGCAGGACCACGTCCGGGGTGTGCGCCCCGCCGGCGGGGGTCGCCTGCATGACGAAGGCTGTCGCGAGACAGGTGATCAGCGCTGTGGTGACGATGGCGAGCGGCAGGGTGACTGCCTTGAACCGCGCGGCGGTGGCCCGGTGGCGTTCGCCATCCCGCGCCGGCTCCGCCCCGGCCGGGTTTCCGGCGCCGTTCGCGCGTCTGGTGGCGAGGTCCTGCTCGGCCAGCGTCCGGGCCAGGTCGGACTTGGTCTGGGCGAGTTCGGCCCTGGCCCGGGCGAGCTCGTCCCCGTGCTCCTGCGCGAGCCCGAGCCGCACGTCGGCGTTCCCGAGTGGCTCGGCGGCCCCGGTCCCGGCGGCGGCCCCGGTCCCTGCGACGGTCCCGGTCCCGGTCCCGGTTCCGGCGACGGACACGGGCAGGGGATGGGGCGCGGTCTCCTGGTCCGCGGGCGCGGGGTCCGTCCCCGCGTGGGCCGAGGCCGTCAGCTGCTGCCGGGCCATGTCCACGTAGCCGCTCACCGTCCTGGCCCGCCGGCCGAGGCTCGGCATGTTCCCCTGGTCGGCGTCACGCCATAGCTCCAGCCACATGTCCAGGGTGCCGTAGCGGCCCGCGGCGTGGCCGGAAGGATCCTTCTCCTCCAAGACCTCCAGGAACACGTCCACGCATACTTCGACGCGCGGCTTGGGAGGCATCGCGCCTCGCGGGGACTTCCCGGAGAGCAGTTCGCCGATGCGCTGCCCTCCCGCTCTGTCCCGGCGGGCGTCGAGGCGGGCCAGCCTGCTCTCCTCCACTGCCCTCTTGCGCGCCACCTGTTGCCGCAGGCGCTCGGCCACCCCGGCGGGCGGCTGCTCGTGGAGTGCTCTCTCGGCGTCGCGGCCTGCGGTGATGCGCTGGCAGAGCAGTCGCTCCACCTGCGCGTGGGACACCCCGTGGGACTCGACCGCCATCCCGAGTGCCCGGAGCAGGACGATGAACTCCACGGTGGAAGGTCTCGGCTCCCGGTGCGCCCTCGCCACTGCCTGCTGCACCTCCCGCCGGCTCCCGGGCTCCCGGGATCGGGGAGACATCGGGAAGAGCTCTCTATAAGAAGGAGGATAACTGGAATTAGTCGGGAAGCACGGGCGAAGCGTGGAGTCACGGGGAGGCCAGAGAATATCGCCACGGAGCAAGATGGCCCGAACTTCGCGGGAGGGCTCCGAGAATGGGCGAAACTTCCGGATTGTCGATGAAAGCTCCGTACGGACGCAGGGCGATTTCAAAGTCAGCTGCTAATTGTGGATTGTAACGCTATGTAATCAGCGGTAGGGCGCGCTGGGGCTTGCGACCGATGGCTTGGATGG
>NZ_JBEZYD010000025.1:0-193683 GCF_040638335.1 Nonomuraea sp. NPDC026600 | reverse complement strand
GCCAGGATCGGACCAACCGTGATCACGAACAGACCGATGAACCATGGCGCGAGGAAGACGTAGGCGGTACGCGCCTCACGCCGTCTGTGAGCGTTCACCTGCTTGGCGCGCCTCCTTCCCGGCGAGTTGACGTGGGATCGCCGGGGAGCGAGCGCACGTTCCGGGGTCACAGGGATTGAATCGGTCATGGACGCATGCATCCCTCATTCCAGGCCGCCCGGGCACGGCGGGATCGGATAGCGCTTTCCTATAGGTGCGCCAAAAGTTTCGTCAACCCTTTGCAGGCGTTACAAAGACGTTACCGATATATCGATAACTAGATCTCCCAGGTCACACAGCTTTCGTGACGAAAGGGTCGGATGAATGTTTTGCCGGTGAGTACAACCGGTTGCACCAGCTTTGACGGTCCCGTCCCGCTCGGCGCGTGGCCTGGAGTGGGTGCGGGGGCGCAGCGCGAGGGCGACGCCGTAGACCAGAGTCAGGACTCCCGCCACGGCTGTTCTACGATGGCCATTAGTAGTGCGACGTGAGCGCCTTCACGGCCGACGGTCTACGACGGCCGGCCCTCGGCGTCGAAGATCGCGCGAGCTACGAATCGGGCCACTGTGGCCAGAACGTCACCGAAACCTTCCGCCCGGCCCTACGATGTGCCACGAACCATGAAATCACGAAACGATCACGAACGCCGGAACAAGGAAGCCGCCCAGCCGGTCACGAGCGGCAGGCGCACCATGTCCTCTCGGCGCGGCCGGCGCACCGCGTCCTCTCGGCGGGGCCGGGTCGCCGTCATATTGGCGGCCGTGGTCGCCGTCCCGGTGCTGGCCTACTCCGTACCCGCGATCGCGCTCGCCGGTGAGGTGCCGCGCGGCACCCGCGTCGATGGCGTCGACATCGGCGGTCTGTCGGCGGCCGACGCACGCACGAAGCTGGATCGAGAGCTGAGTGAACGGGCCGCACGCCCGCTGGCATTGTCGGCGGCAGGTAAGACGGTTCGGCTGGTGCCGTCCGCGCTGGGGCTGACCTTCGATACCCGGGCCACGGTCGAGGCCGCGCTCAACGGCGCCGGCACTCCGGCGGGAATCGCGCGCTCGCTGTTCGGTGGCACCCGTGACCTGCGGCCACGGGTCGCGGTCGATGAGCGTCGCCTTACCGCGAAGCTCGCCGACCTGGCCCGGAACATCGACGCCAAGCCCCGCGAGGGCAGCATTCGCTACCGCGGGCTCGAGCCGCAGGTGATCTTGCCCAAGTCAGGCCGCGCCCTCGATCGCGCCGGTGCGGTGGGAGCCGTACAAGAGGCGTATCTGAATGGTCGCGCGTCGGTGGCGCTGAAGGTTCTTACGAGCCCGCCTGCCGGCTCGGCGTCCGAAGTGAAGCGGGTCGCCGGCGCCCTGGCCCGGACCGCCGTGGCCGCACCGTTGACGCTGGTCAACGGCAGCAAGAAGGCGGAACTACCCGCAGCGGGACTGGCCACGGGGCTGCGCTTCGTCGCCGACGGCCAAGGGCGGCTGATGCCCTCGTTCAACGCGAAGGACGTCCTGGCCGGCCTGGACAACCAGCTCGTCGCCGCGACCCAGCGTCCGAAGGATGCCTCTTTCAAGATTGTGAACGGCAAGCCTCAGGTCATGTCGGCGCGCCTGGGCCGCGGCATCGACGCCAAGGCGCTCAACAAGGCCGTCTCCGCCGCGCTCGCGGCCGGTCAGCGCAGCGTGCGCGTGCCGGTGACCGAGACGCAACCGCGGGTGACCACCGCCCAGGCCACGAAGCTCGGCATCAAGGAGAAGGTCAGCTCCTTCACCACTCGCCACCCCTGCTGCGCGCCCAGGGTGACCAACATCCACCACATCGCCGACATCGTGGACGGCTACGTCGTCAGACCCGGCGAGACGTTCTCCCTCAACGGCATCGTCGGCAAGCGGGACAAGGCACGCGGCTTCGTCGAGGCGCCGATGATCCTGAACAACCGGTTCGTCAACGACGTCGGCGGCGGGGTGTCGCAGTTCGCCACCACCATGTTCAACGCGGTGTTCTTCGGCGGTTTCCAGGATGTGCAGCACATGGCGCACCAGTACTACATCTCCCGCTATCCGGCCGGCCGGGAGTCCACGGTCTCCTTCCCGCAACCGGACTTCAGATGGCGTAACGACTCCCCCTACGGCGTACTGATCAAGGCCTCGTACACCAGCACCTCGATCACCGTCCAGTTCTGGAGCACCAAGCGCTTCGACATCGACTCGCAGAGCTCTTCCCGCTATGACGTCAAGCCCATCCCCACCCTCACCGAGTCCGCCCCCAAGTGCATCCCGATGGACGGGGTCGAGGGCTTCGCCATCGACGTCTGGCGCATCTTCAAGCAGGACGGCAAGGTACAGCGCAAACAGAAGTTCCACACCGTCTACGCACCTGAGCCACGTCTGACCTGTACTTGAGGTCGGTACTACTACGAGCTGAAGTATTAATCGGCGGTCACCGGCCGCAGCGCCACCGCCATGAGGCCAACGGGCGAAGACGGCACATGAGATTCCTCCAAGGACAGTGGGGCGAGCTCGCGTCCAGGTCGATTACTTGAAGCCGCGCAGTCGCAGGCTGTTGCTGACCACGAAGACACTGGAGAACGCCATGGCCGCTCCGGCGATCATCGGGTTGAGCAGGCCGAGCGCGGCCAGTGGCAGGGCGGCCACGTTGTAGGCGAAGGCCCAGAACAGGTTGCTCTTGATCGTGCTGAGCGTCCTGCGCGACAGCCTGATGGCATCGGCGGCCACCCGCAGGTCGCCGCGGACCAGCGTCAGGTCGGCGGCCTCGATGGCCGCGTCGGTGCCGGTGCCCATGGCGAGGCCGAGATCGGCCTGGGCCAGCGCGGCCGCGTCGTTGACGCCGTCGCCGACCATGGCCACGACCTTGCCCTCGCCCTGCAGCCGCTTGACCACGTCCACCTTGTCGGCGGGCAGCACCTTCGCGATCACCTCGTCGATGCCGACCTCGGCCGCGACCGTCCTGGCCACCGCCTCGTTGTCACCGGTCAGCAGCACCGGGGTCAGGCCCAGGCCGCGCAGTTGCCCGATGGCCTCCTTGCTGGTCGGCTTGATCACGTCGGCCACCACGAGCACCGCGCGCGCCTGACCGTCCCAGCCGACAGCCACCGCGGTACGGCCGGCGGCCTGCGCGGCGTGCAGGGCACGCTCCAGTTCGGGCGTGAGGTACTGCGACCACTCGGCGAGCAGCTTCGGACGGCCGACCAGCACCGCGTGCCCGTCGACGATGCCCTGCACGCCGAGTCCTTCGACGTTGGCGAAGTCTTCAGGCGTGGGAAGGTCGCCGACCCGGTTCCTGGCGCCCTTCGCCACGGCCTGGGCGATCGGGTGCTCGGAGGCGTGTTCCAGCGCGCCGGCGAGTCTGAGGACCTCGTCGCGGTTCTCGCCGTCGGCCAGGTGCACGCCGGTGAGGGTCATCTTGCCCTCGGTGACCGTGCCGGTCTTGTCCAGCACGATCGTGTCGACCTTGCGGGTCGACTCCAGCACTTCCGGCCCCTTGATCAGGATGCCGAGCTGCGCTCCCCTGCCGGTGCCGACCAGCAGCGCCGTCGGAGTGGCCAGGCCGAGGGCGCACGGGCAGGCGATGATCAGTACGGCCACCGCCGCGGTGAAGGCCGCTCCCGCACCGTTGCCGGTACCCAGCCAGAAGCCGAGGGTGCCGATGGCCAGCGCGATCACGATGGGCACGAAGATGCCGGAGATCCGGTCGGCCAGCCGCTGGACCTGTGCCTTGCCGGTCTGCGCCGCTTCCACCAGCTTGGCCATCTGAGCCAGCTGGGTATCGGTCCCGACCCTGGTCGCGCGGATGACGAGCCTGCCGCCCGCGTTGACGGTGGCGCCGGTAACGGCGTCGCCGGGCCGTACCTCCACTGGTACGGACTCGCCGGTCAGCATGGAAGCGTCAACGGCTGAGGTGCCTTCCTGGATCACACCGTCCGTAGCGATCTTCTCGCCTGGGCGTACGACAAAGGTGTCCCCGACGTTCAGCTGGTCGCTGGGGATGCGGGTCTCCACACCGTCACGCAGCACAGCGACGTCCTTGGCGCCCAGTTCGAGCAGCGCGCGGAGGGCGGCGCCGGCGCGGCGCTTGGAACGGGCCTCGAAGTAGCGGCCGGCCAGGATGAACGCGGTCACCCCCGCCGCGGCCTCCAGGTAGATGTTGCCGGCGCCGGCGGTGCGCTGGATCGTGAACTCGAACGGGTGCGTCATGCCGGGAGTCCCGGCCGTACCGAAGAACAGGGCCCACAGCGACCAGCCGAGCGCGGCGATGGTGCCGAGCGAGATCAGCGTGTCCATCGTCGCCGCGCCGTGACGCAGGTTGGTCCAGGCGGCCTTGTGGAACGGCCAGCCCGCGTAGACCACCACCGGCGCGGCCAGCGTCAGCGACAGCCACTGCCAGTTCGTGAACTGCAACGGCGGGATCATCGCCATCGCGATCACCGGCACGGACAGCACCACTGAGGTGATCAGGCGGTCGCGCAGCGGCCGGAGCTCGTCCTGCGGCTCCTGCTCAGCGGCCTTGGGCGGTGCGGGCAGCGCGGCCGTGTAACCGGCCTTCTCCACCTCCGAGATGAGCTGCAGCGGGTCGATGCCTTCGGGGAAGGTGACCTTCGCCTTCTCGGTCGCGTAGTTGACCGTCGCCGTCACGCCGTCCATCTTGTTGAGCTTGCGCTCGATCCGGTTGGCGCAGGACGCGCAGGTCATGCCACCGATCGAGAGCTCGACCGCGTTGTGCTGGTCATCGGTGAGAGAGGACATCACTTTTCTCCTTTCTCTCGCTCAGTGGCCGTGGCCGGCTGGGCGGTGTGGGCGGTGAAGTCGGCGGTGCGGACCTTGCCCTCATGCTGGAAGTCGAGGAACAGGCGATAGTCGCCGGTGCTCGACACCTCGGCATAGAAGACGATCTCGGGACCGGCCTTGGTCTTGCCGTCACCGGGTTCGCCGTCCGGGTGGACGTGGAGGTAGGCCAGGTCCCGGGCCCGCAGTGCCACCAGGTGGCCATAGGCGCCGAGGTAGGGCTGCAGGTCGGTGACCGGCTTGCCGTCCTTGCTGACCTTGAGGGTGAGCTTGCTCGACTGGCCGGGAGTCAGATCGCCGTCGAGGGTGACGGTGTATCCGTCCACGGTGGCTGTACGGGCGGCCTGCGGAAGGGGCTTCGGCGCGTACGCGCCCGCGGCGAACAGGTCGGCGCCCAGTGTCAGAGCGCTGCCCCCGGTGGGAGCGAAGTCGGCGAACGCGCGATAACTCCCCGCGACCGGGAGCGTGAGCTTGACCGACCAGATGCCGTCGGCCTCGACGGGGTGCAGGTGCTGGAAGCTGCCCAGGTCGCGGGACGTCGCCATGGCGGCGTGGCCGGCGGGCGGTGTCCCGATCGGCCCCACCACCTTGCCCACGCCCAAGGCACCGCCGAAGACCACGGCGAGCCCCAGGACGTAGGAGCCGAGCTTGAGAGGGGTGCTCATATCGATCTCTCCTTCGAGTGGGTCAGTGGTCAGGAACGGACGAGTCTCGCGATGGCGTCCGAGGCCTCCTTGATCTTGGCCTGGGCCTCGGGACCGCCCTTCAAGGTGGCCTCGGCCACGCAGTGGGCCAGGTGCTCTTCGAGGAGGGAGAGGGCGAAGGACTGCAGCGCGCTGGTCGCCGCGGAGACCTGGGTGAGGATGTCGATGCAGTATTTGTCCTCGTCCACCATCCGCTGCAAGCCGCGGATCTGCCCCTCCACCCGGCGCAGCCGTCGCGCGTGGTCCTGCTTGTTGTCGCTGTATCCGGCCATCTCCGCCCCTCCGATCGACATCCTTGATGTCCGGAACACCATACCCCCCCATGGTATTCCGGAATCAGGTGGGACTGAACGAACTACACCCACCCGGTTGTCGGGTGGGTGTAGGTCAGAGACCCCGGATCCGATTGTTTTCGTCGGTCCCGGCGATCGGCTACCCGTCGGCCGCGACGAGCCGGATCGCCATGTACTGGCGCGCCGGCAGCGGAATCCGGAAGCCGCCCGAGTATGTGCCGGGCAGCCGTTCGACGGTCATATTCCACGTGTCGATCACGTCGACCGTCCAGACCGTTCCGGGCTCCAGCGTGACGTCGCGATAGGACGGCCGGTTGAAGCCGAAGTAGGCGATCAGGTAGCGCGCCGCCACGCCGCCCCAGGGGGTGTCCCAGTCGCTGGGCAGCGGGTCGAGCACGCCGGTCGGTGATTCCTCGATGATCTGTTTGAGGAAGGCGATCCGGTCCGGGCTCGATCCGATGAGTTCGCCGCCTTTGGACCACCACAGCTCTTCGCGATCGTTGAGGTAGGTCTCCCCATGCCCCACGTAGCCGCCGCGCACCGCGCCTTCCCAGAACCGCCGGGTCATCTCCTCACCCGTGATGTTGCCCCACCCTTGGTCGATGTCGCCTTCGTAGGCGCACTCATCGATGACGACGGGTTTGCCCCACTGCTCACGCCACTGGTCGGTGTTCTCGGCGGTGCGGTACACATCGATGCGCTGCACACTCGCGTGGGTGATCCACGGCCGGCCGTAGTCGTAGAAGCCGAAGCAGTTGTGGATCGAGAGCAGATGCCCGACCGGGTCCTCCTCGACCACGATCGCGGCCAGCCGCTCCCAGTCATCGACGGTCTTCGAGAACAGCAGGTCGTATTCGTTCGCGAGCGACCACCAGACATTCGGCGACGCCGACAGTCGCCGGACGACGTACCGGATGTAGCGGTCGTCCGCGGCGGTGCCCATGTCCGAGAAGCCCCAGCGGTCGTAGGCGTGGAACAGGATGACATCGGCCTCGACGCCGATCGCGGCGAGATCGGTGACCCGACGCTCGAAGGCGCGGAAGTAGGCGGGGTTGAAGCGAGTGAAGTCCCACCCACCGTCGCTGTTCCGCTCGAACGGATAGAGCGGCGGCTCGTTGGCATTGAAGAGATACGACTTGGGGAAGGTCCCCATCCGGATCTTGGTGAAGGGCGAGTCGGCGAGCGTGCGCAAGGTCTGTTCCTGCAGCGCTTCGCTCTGGTGGGTCCAGGCGTACGCCGTCGTGCCGAGCGGCAGATGACGGGTGCCGTCCGCGTACGAGAAGTGATACCGGTCCGCCACCCGAACCGGCCCTCGACCGGCACCGGCCGCCGCGGTGAGCTCGACGGTGACGCCGTCGAGGGAGGGCGTGGTCGCTTCCGTCGTGACGACCCAGCGTCCGGCCCGGTCGGGCAGCAGCCGGACGCGCCATATCCCGTCGCCGTCGTAGAAGCCGCCGAGCCGGCGTGTCGAGCCGTCGGGGGCGGTCGCGCGGGCGGACAACTCGACGTCGACGAACGGATTGCCATGGCTCGGTCCGGCGAGTACGAGCTCCCAGGTCGCCCATACGTCGCCCGTTGCGGGCGCGGAGACCACTTCGGCCGAACCGCGAGGCGTGCCGGCCTGCTCATAATGGGCATCCGGCGTGATCGCCGGCGGATCAGAGCGCACGCCCGGGTCGCCGGAGTCGAGTGCGGCGAGCTCGCGCCACAGGTCATCGAGCTGTGCGGGGGTGAGCCGGGCGTACGGACCGGCGGCCGTGATGTCGCCGAGGGCGCGTCGGCGGAGCTGCACCAGCAGCGGCGAGTTCACGACCCCGGGCAACGTGCGCCGGATGATGTCGCGGGCCTCGGCGTGGTCCAGAATGTCGGCGAGCATACTGTGCGGCCCGAATCCCCGGTCGCTCATGCCGTGCCACCCGTGGCCGGATCCTCAGGCAGGTCGATGTGCCGAGCCGGTGCTGTGCCGAGCAACGACCACAGGTAGTCGAGATGCGCTGCCATGTCGATCGAGCGGTCGTACTGCCACTGCTGCTGGAGACCGTCCGCGACCGCGATCATGACGCGGGACAGCATCTCGGCGTCGAGCCCGGGCCGCAGCTCGCCCGCGTCAGCGGCGTGTCTGATGTCGGCGACCACATTCCCGGCGACCCGGTGGAAACGCTCCCTGAAGTAGTCGTGCGCGGGGTGCTCCGTGTCGACTCCTTCCTGGATCAGCGCCGAGTACAGCTCCACGAGGCCGGGCACCTCGCTGTTGTGCCGGACGATGCGGGTGATGCGCGGTTCGACGGCTGCGCTGTTCGTGAAGGAGGCGGTGTCGCGTTCGTCGCGGCGGCGGAGCACCTCGGTCAGGAGGTTCTCCTTCGAGCCGAAGTGGTGGAGCAGCCCGGCCTTGGTGATGTTCACCGCGTCGGCGATCTGCTGCAGGCTCATGTTGCCGTAGCCGTTCGCGGCGATCAGTTCGAGTGTGGCGTCGAGAATCTCCCGGCGCTTCGCCCGCCCCTTCTCATAGGGGCCCGGGCTGTCATAGGGGCCGGGGCGCGCGGGTGTGGGGGATTCCCTGTCGGGCAACGGTGTTCCCTTCATCTCAGGTCCGTGTTCCCGGCTGTGCTGCTGGCAGCGTATCCGGCACGGAACAATGCGTCGGCGGTGTCCCCGGGCACGTCGGGAAGGCTCGTCTCGACCGCGGCCATCGAGCGTGGCAGGTCGAACGGCAGCCGTCCCTCCGGCTTCGCCATGCCGAGGACGACGTCGAGCACCGCGCGGTCGGAGGCGCCGAACTCGGCCAGCAACGTGACCCCGGTGCCGAGGAACGGCGTGAGGATCGCGGGTCGATCCAGGCCCACCACGAGAGCCGTCGGCGCCACCGCCACGAGGCCGAGGATCCGGGCGATGTCGGCTTCGGCGAACTCGAGGCTGCCGGCGTGAAAGCCGCTCTCCAGCATGTACGCGTCGCGGGCCTCCCACGGCGCCGCGATCCGGACCACGATCAGGTCGGCGTCACGCGGGTCGTCGACGATCTCGGCGGCCCCTGCCACAGCCGCCGGATCGAGACCGTCGACGTAGAGCCGCGCGGGCCGCAGCGGTAGCGCGTCGAGCGGGGTGAGCGCGACCATCGCACGGGCCTGGGCGGCCAGCCCCTCGGCGACGAACCGGGGCGCGCCGACGACGGCGACGGCCTCGTCCTCGGAGACGAACGGATCGTCGAACAGTCCGAGATCGAACTTCACCGCGAGCAGCCGGCGCGCGGACTCGTCGATCCGCGACTCGGGAATGTCGCCGTTCTCGACGAGGTCGATGAGGATGTCGACGCACTCCTCTCCGCCGATCTGGTCACAACCCGCCGCCACGAGGCGGCGTACCCGCTCGCGCGGCGTGAGCTCCTCGGCGCCCCAGGCCCGTGCGGGCAGGCCGCGGCTCCCGTCGGGCGACAGCGCGTCGGTGACGGGTCCCCAGTCACTGCACACCACGCCGTCATAGCCGAGACGCTCGCGCAGGAGGCCGGTGATGATCTGCCTGTTGAAGCCGAAGCCGATCTCCTCGATCGGCTCGCCTGCCAGCTCAAGGGCCATCGGTATCCCGTAGTACGGCATGAGGCCGGCGGTGCCGGCGGCGATCGCCGCGCGGAAGGGCGCGAGGTGCTCGTCGAAGCGGCCGCCTGGGTATATCTGCTCGCGCCCGTAAGGAAAGTGGGGGTCCTCGCCGTCGCGCTGCGGCCCGCCGCCGGGAAAGTGCTTGGTGATGCAGGCGACGCTGCCGGAACCGAGGGTCGCACCCTGAAAACCCTCCAGGTACGCGACGACGAGGCGGCCGGCGAGCTCGCCGTCCTGGCCGAAGGTCGTGTACTGGCGGGCCCAGCGCGGCTCGGTCGCCAGGTCGACGGAGGGGTGCAGCGCCGCCCGGATGCCGAGCGCGAGGTACTCGCGTCGTGCGACATCGCCGAATCGGCGGACGAGATCGGCGTCGCCGATCGCGGCCAGGCCGATCGGGTCGGGCCAGGCGGAGAGGTCGCTCGCCGCGAAGGACGCGGCCGCGTTGTGCCCGAAACCGTGTCGCGGGTCGGTCGAAAGGGTGACCGGGATGCCGTGCGGGTTCCGTGCGGCGAGCTCCTGCACCGCGTTCTGCCAGCGCGCCATTTCCCGCGGCCCGGGCATCTCGACGACGTTGAGGTGCGTGATGAGCTTGCCGCCGACGAGGTCGGCGGCGCCCACGCGGCCCGGTCGGATCGGCACGTTCGAGACCTGACCGTCAGCGGTCGCGACCACCTGGGTGTGGAACATGAGGCCGGCCTTCTCGGCGAGCGAGAGGCGGGTCATGAGGTCGGCGACCCGCTCGGCGGTGGAGAGTCGCGGGTCCTCGTAGGGCTCCATCGCGCCGTTGCCGTCCAGATCCCTGAAGCGCGTGCCGTTCCGCGCGGTCAGCGTGTCATCGGCGGCTGCCGGCGAGGTGGGTGGCATGTGCGACTCCAGCTTCCTTGTAAGCGCAGGTCCGGCATAAGGCATCATTGACATACCTACCACCGGTCAGTGTTTAATCTTCCATAACTGTTGCTCACGCGCCACCGTGAGAACGTAGGGAGCCATCGCATGACCGTCCCCACGACGAGCTTCGACGGATACGTCGCCGCCCCGTTCCGCCCGCTCATCGACGGGATCGCCGAGCGAGGGGAGTTCGGCGACGACGACATCCAGATCGCCGCCTACGCGGGCTCGGAGCTCGTGCTCGACATCGCGATCGGCCCCGAGATCACCCGGGAGAGCCTGCTCATCCCCTACTCCGTGTCGAAGAACACGATCGCCATGAGCATCGGCCTCCTCCTCGAACGCGGGCAGCTCGACCTCGACGCCCCGGTGGCGCGCTACTGGCCCGAGTTCGCCGCCGCCGGCAAAGCCGCGATCACCGTCCGCCAACTGCTCTCCCACCAGGCCGGCCTGCCGCAGACCGCGCCCAGGCTGACCCGTGACGAGCTCGCCGACACCGTACGCGGCGCCGAACTGCTCGCCGCGCAGCGCCCGCTCTGGCATCCCGGCTCGGCCTTCGGCTACCACGCCGTGACCATCGGCATCCTCGGCTCCGAGATCGTCCGCCGCATCACCGGGCGGACCCTCGCCGAGTTCTACGAGCAGGAGATCCGCCGGCCGCGTGCCCTCGACTTCTATCTAGGACTTCCCGAGGAGCTCGAACCGCGCGCTCTCGACCTGCTGCCGATGCGCCCGGTCACCGGCTCCGCCGCCCCGCCCTTTCCCCGCACACCCGGCCAGCTCGGCGTCTACGTGATGGCGGGCGGCGCGATCCCCGCGGATGAGGACGAGCGTCGTCGCCAGGCCTGGCGTGACCGCGCCATCGGCATGCCGGCCGCCGGCGCGACCGCGTCCGCGCGCGGCATCGCGGCTCTTTTCGCGGAGAGCACTGTGGGCCTGACCGGCGCGCCCCTGCTCTCCGCCGACACCATCGCGCAACTGGCCCAACCCCAGGTGGCCGGCATCGACGAGGTGATCGGGATCGAGCGGCGCTACGGCATCGTCTTCCAGAAGCCCGTCCCGGGGCTCCTCTTCGGCGGATTCCGTGCTTTCGGCCACGACGGCATGGGCGGCGCGCTCGGCTTCCACGACCCGGAAACCGGAATCAGCTTCGGGTACATCGTCCGCCGTATGCCACCGCCCGGCGGCTGCGACGCCCGGGCGCTCCGCATCGCCCAGGCGATGCGGTCGATCGTCCTTCCAGCCTGACCGCTCAGGTGCTTGGCAAGACCCGCCACGCCGTCGCCGCCGCGCAACGGACCGAAGTGGCATACAAGGGAGTATTCATGCACATCCGCACCGTCGTCGCAGCCGCCCTCGCTGTCGGCGTCACCATGGGTGTCGGCGCCTGCTCCGGCACCGAGCCGCAGAGCCCCAGCGGCGCCGCCACCAGCACGCTGACCCTCGGCAGCACCATCGCCCCGCAGACGTTCGACCCCGCCGGGGCCGGCGACGCCAACTTCGTCCCCTATGCCCAGGCCGCCTACGACTCCCTCATCCTGCGCAAGCCGGACGGCACCTTCGCCCCCATGCTGGCGACCGACTGGAAGCTCTCCGAGGACAACAAGTCGATCACGCTCAACCTGCGCCCCAAGGTCACCTTCAGTGACGGCACTCCCTTCGACGCCGAGGCGGCGAAGGCGAGCCTCGAACACTTCCACGACGGCACCGGCCCGCTCTCGCGTGAGCTCGCCTTCCTCGATTCGGTCAAGGTCGTCGACCCGGACACGGTCACGCTGACCTACACCAAGCCTGATCCCGACATCCTCTACAACCTCTCGGACGCGGCCGGCCGCATGGCCGGCCCGGCCGCGCTCAAGAACCCGAAGAGCCTGGCCACGACCCCGGTCGGCTCGGGCCCCTACGTGCTCGACGCCGCCGCGACGGTTCAGGGCTCGACCTACACCTTCACCGCGCGTAAGGGGTACTGGAACCCCGAGCTGCAGAAGTTCGCCAAGGTCGTGTTCAAGATCTTCCCCGACGAGGTGTCGCTGGTGAACGCACTCCAGGGCCGTCAGGTGGACGCCGCCAACCTCTCCGGCGCCGACAACCGCAAGGCCGCCACGGCCGCGGGCATCAAACATCTGACTCCGGACGACAGCATCTCGTGGATGGGCACGATCTTCTTCGACCGCGCCGGTTCGATCGTCCCGGCCCTCGGGGACAAGCGGGTTCGCCGCGCGATAGCCATGTCGTTCAACGTGCCGCAGATCCGCAAAGCCCTGATGGCGGACACCGGGGTGCCCGACACGCAGATCTTCCGAAAGTCCTCCCCCGGATACGACGAATCGCTCAACAACGCGTACGCCTACGACGTCGCCGGTGCGAAGAAGCTCATGGCGGAGGCGGGTTACGCCAACGGCTTCGAGCTGACCCTGCCGATCAACGCGAACACCACGCCCGCCGCGATGGAGAACTTCAAGAACAGCCTCGGCGCCCTGGGCATCCGGGTGAAATTCGAGAACCTCGGCACGATCCCGCAGTATCTCGCGGGCCTGCAGAGCGGTAAGTACGCGATGTCCCCCGCGATCTTCGGCGCGGGCCCGACCGACTGGATCGTGATCAACAACTACCTCGTCGAGAAGGCCACCTGGAATCCGCTGCACACGACCGACCCCAAGTTGTCCCAGCTGATCGAGTCCTACCCGGCCGCGGCCGAGAAGGACCACGCCAAGATCATCGGTGAGATCAACAAGTTCCTCATCGACAACGTCTGGTTCGATCCCTGGCTGTTCATCGAGGAGCAGTACTTCGTGGCCGGCCCCGTCAACGTGACGCTGCAGAAGAGCCAGAACATCCCGTCGATCTACAACTACGCGCCGGCCGGCAAGTAGGAAGCAGGCAGTCAAGGTGTTGGCGTTCCTCACGAAGAGAATCGGCGCGGGTCTGTCAGTGCTCCTGGTGGTCCCCTCCCTCACGTTCCTGCTCATGTTCGGCAACGCGGCGAACGCCGCGCGGCAGATCCTGGGTGAGACCGCGACGCCCGAGCAGGTCGCCGCCAAGTCGGCCGAGCTTGGTGTCAACAGGCCGCTGTACGTCCAGTTCTTCGACTATGTCGGGCATCTCTCCGTGGGGGACCTCGGCCGCTCGTGGTTCACGGCGGAGCCCATCGGCTCCCTGCTCACCAGCCGGGCCACCGTCACCCTCACCGTCGTGATCGGCTCGATCCTGGTCTCGACGCTGCTGGCCTTCGCCCTGGGCATCGCCGCCGCGCTCCGCCGGGGCGCCCTCGACATCGCGCTCCAGGTGCTCGCGATCGTCGGCTTCGCGGTGCCGGGGTTCTGGCTCGCGCTGCTGCTCGTGTCGAACCTCGCGCTGCGACTGCGGCTCTTTCCCGCGACGGGATTCGTCGCCTTCACCGCCTCGCCCGGCCAGTGGCTGGCCTCGATCACCCTGCCCGTCGTCGCGCTCATGGTCGGCGCGGTCGCCGGCGTGGCGCAGCAGGTGCGCGGGTCCGTGATCGACGTCCTCGAACAGGATTACGTGCGGACGCTCCGTGCGCGCGGCCTGCCGTCCTGGCGGGTCGTCGCGCACGTCCTGCGCAACGCGAGCGCGCCGGCGCTGACGGTCGTCGCGCTCACCTTCATCGGCACGCTCAGCGGTGCCGTCTTCGTCGAGCGCATCTTCGCGCTCCCCGGACTCGGCCTCGCCGCCACGAACGCGGCGGTCAACGGCGACGTCCCGGTCATCATGGGCGTGGTCCTGGTGATGACCACGATCGTCGTGCTGGTCAACCTCGTGGTCGACCTCGCCATCGGCCTGCTCAACCCGAAGGTGCGTCTCTCATGAGTCAGCTCGTCCCGATCCCGGCCCCCGCAGCGGTTCCGGCACGGCGTGGCGTCATCGGCAAGGTGGTGCACGACCCGCTCGGGGTCATCTCACTGGTGATCCTGCTGCTCATCCTGCTCGCGACCGTACTGGCGGCCGTGCTCGCCCCGCAGGACCCGGCCCGGTCGTCGCTCGACGACATCTTCGCCCCGATCTCCGCCGCGCACCCGCTCGGCGGCGACAGCGCCGGCCGCGACCTGCTCTCCCGGCTTCTGTACGGCGCCCAGGTCAGCCTGCTCGGCGCGACCATCGCCCTGCTCACCTCGCTCGTCATCGGTCTGCCCGCAGGGCTCATCGCCGGCTACTACGGCCGGACCTTCGACTCGGTCAGCTCGTGGGCGTCCAACCTGCTCCAGGCGCTGCCCGCGATCATCGTCCTGCTGGCGCTGCGCACGGTGTTCGGCCCCTCCATCTGGACGTCGATGGTCATCTTCGGCGTCATTCTCGCGCCCGGGGCCTACCGTCTGGTGCGCGCCACGGTGAGCGGGGTACGCAACGAGCTCTACATCGACGCCGCCCTGGTGTCCGGCCTGAGCGACACCAGGATCATCGCCCGGCACATGCTTCGCGTCGTACGAGGGCCGCTCATCATGCACAGCGCGATGGTGCTGGCGATCTGCATCAACATCCAGGCCGGCCTGGAGTTCCTCGGCTTCGGCGACCCTCAGACCGCCAGCTGGGGCTCCATGCTCAACGAGGGCTTCCTCAACATCTTCCAGGCTCCGCAGATGCTGTTCTGGCCCGGCCTCGCCCTCTTCCTGACCTCGGCCGCCCTCGCGCTGGTCGCGAGCAGTCTGCGGGACGCCCTGCAGGCCGGCGCCGCGAAGCCGGTCCGCCGCCGCAGTGTCAAAGCTCCTCCGGCCGGGAGCGGGGCGGCCCCGTCGGACGCGCTGCTCTCGGTCCGTGATCTACGCGTCGCCTACGGCGGCGGCTCCGTCGAGGTCGTCCACGGAGTCTCGCTCGATGTCGCGCACGGCGAGGTCGTCGGCCTCGTCGGCGAGTCCGGATCGGGCAAGACCCAGGTCGCGCTCTCGGTGCTCGACCTGCTGCCGACCGGCGGCGAGGTCACCTCCGGGGCGATCGCGCTCGCCGGCGAGCCGCTGCTCGGCCGCTCGGCCTCGTTCCTGCGCACCGTACGCGGGCACCGGATCGGCTACATCCCGCAGGAGCCGTTGAGCAACCTCGACCCGTCGTTCCGGATCGGCAACCAGCTGAGCGAAGTCGTCCGGGTGCACCTCGGCCTCTCCCGCGCGGCGGCCCGTGACCGCGTGCTCGACCTGCTCGCCCGGGTGGGCATCCCGGACCCGGCGCGCACGTACCGCGCCTTCCCGCACGAGATCTCCGGCGGTATGGCGCAACGGGTCCTCATCGCCGGTGCCGTGTCATGCGATCCCGAACTGCTCATCGCCGACGAGCCGACCACGGCGCTCGACGTCACGGTGCAGGCCGACATCCTCGACCTGCTTCGTGACCTCCAACAGGAGAAGGGTCTCGGCGTGCTGTTCGTGACGCACGACTTCGGTGTCGTGGCCGACATCTGCGATCGCGTCCTCGTGATGCGGCAGGGCGAGATCGTCGAGGACGGGCCCGCTGAGGCGATCTTCGACACGCCGCGGCACGACTACACACGGTCGCTGCTCGGCTCGATGCTCGACGGGCGGCCCGCTCGGCTCGCCCGGGTTACGGGGGACGGTCGTGCCTGAATCGCTGCTTGAGGTGCAAGACCTCGTTGTCGAGTACCCGTCCAAGGGTTTCCGCGCGCAGCCGTTCCGTGCCCTTCACGGGGTCTCGATCAACGTTCGGCCCGGCGAGACCGTCGGTCTGGTCGGCGAGTCGGGCTCAGGCAAGACCACGCTCGGGCGCGCCATCCTCGGTCTCGCCCCGGTGACCGGGGGCTCGATTCGGTTCGAGGGCCGGGAGATCGGGCACGCCTCGCGCCGTGAGCGTCGCGGGCTCGCGCGCGAGCTGCAGGTGGTCTTCCAGGATCCCTACACCTCGCTCAACCCGAGCATGACGGTCGGCGACATCCTCACCGAGCCGCTCTGGATCACGGGCGTCAAGCGTCAGGCCGCCCAGGCGCAGGTACGCGAACTCCTCGACAAGGTTCGACTGCCGAAGGACGCCGTGGACCGCTACGCGCGGGAGTTCAGCGGCGGACAGCGCCAGCGGGTCGCGATCGCCCGGGCACTCGCGCTGCGGCCGAAGCTCGTCGTCTGTGACGAGCCTGTGTCGGCACTTGATCTGTCGACCCAGGCGACCGTGCTCGATCTGTTGATCGAGCTGCAGGAGTCGCTGGGTGTGGCCTACTTGTTCGTGTCGCACGACCTGGGCGTCGTGCGCTACATCAGCCATCGGGTGGCGGTGATGTATCGAGGGGAGCTGGTCGAGGACGGGGACGGGGATGTCGTGACATCGCGCCCCGAGCACCCGTACACCCAGCGCCTCCTGCTCGCGGCGCCCATCCCGGATCCGCGCCGGCAGGAGGCCAATCGAGCCAACCGCCACCGCCTGCTCGCCCAGCAGGCCGAGCAGGACGTGCAGGCGGGGCTTTAGGACGATCGATGCTCTCCGCCCGACCGCCCTGAGCCTTAAGGACCTCGGTGTGCGGTACAAAGCAGAACGTGACTTCACTTCTGCCCGGGTATCAGCGCGCATGGCTGCGCGGTGATCTGCTGGCCGGGCTCACCGTGGCCGCCTACCTGGTCCCTCAGGTCATGGCGTACGCCACGGTCGCCGGTCTGCCTCCCGTGGCCGGGCTGTGGGCCAGCCTGGCCCCGCTGGTGCTGTACGCGCTCCTCGGCTCCTCCCGGCAGCTGTCGATCGGCCCCGAGTCGACGACCGCGCTCATGACGGCCGCCGCCATCGGCCCCCTGGCCGGGGCCGACCCGGCCAGGTACGCGGCGCTCGCGGCCGGTCTGGCCGTCGTCGTCGGGCTGCTCGCGCTGGTCTGCTGGTTGCTGCGGCTGGGGTTCGTCGCCGACCTGCTGTCCAAGCCCATCCTGGTCGGCTACCTGGCCGGCGTGGCGGTCATCATGATCGCCAGTCAACTCGGCAAGCTCACCAGGACCTCGGTGTCCGGCGACACCTTCCGTGAGCAACTGGTCTCCTTCGCCGGCGGGTTGCCGCACCTGCATCCGTGGACGCTGCTGCTGGCCGCGACCGTCCTGGCCTTCCTCTTCCTGTTGCAGTGGCGCTGGCCACGGGCACCCGCGCCGCTCCTCGCCGTGCTGCTGGCCACCGGCTGCGTCACGATCTTCGGGCTGGAGCGCTACGGGATCAAGGTGGTCGGCACGATCCCCTCCGGATTGCCGACGCCGGCCATGCCCGCCCTCGGCGAGTTCAGCGAGCTGATACTGCCCGCCCTCGGCGTGCTCCTGGTGGGCTACAGCGACAACATGCTCACCGCGCGTTCCTTCTCCGCCAGGCACAACCAGGAGATCGACGCCAACCGGGAGCTGCTCGCCTTCGGCGTGGCCAACGTGGGCGCCGGGGTGCTGCGCGGGTTCCCGGTGAGCAGCAGCGGCAGCCGTACCGCACTCGGCGACGCGGCGGGCGGCCGCACCCAGCTGTACTCCCTGGTGGCCCTGGCGGGGGTGGTCGCGGTGCTGTTGTTCGCCGGGCCGTTGCTCACCCACTTCCCCGCCGCCGCGCTCGGCGCCATCGTGGTCTACGCGGCTTTCCGGCTGATCGACCTGGCCGAGTTCCGCAGGCTGGCCGCCTTCCGACGTAGCGAACTGCTGCTCGCTCTCGGTGCGTTCGCCGGGGTGCTGGTCTTCGACATCCTGTACGGGGTGCTGCTCGCGGTCGCCTTGTCCGTGGCCGAAATGCTGGCCCGCGTGGCCCGCCCTCACGACGCGATCCTGGGACTCGTGCCAGGGCTGGCCGGCATGCACGACGTCGACGACTATCCCGAGGCGCACACGGTGCCCGGCCTGATCGTCTACCGCTACGATTCCCCGCTCTTCTTCGCCAACGCCCAGGACTTCAGGCGCCGCGCTCTGGCCGCCGTCGACCAGCATGAGGGCGAGGTCTCCTGGTTCGTGCTCAATGTCGAGGCCAATGTCGAGGTGGATGTCACCGCCTTGGACGCCGTCGAGGCGTTGCGCGCCGAACTGGTCCGCCGGGGCATCGTGTTCGCGATGGCCCGGGTCAAACAGGACCTGCGCACCTCACTCGATGCCTACGGGCTTACTGCCGCGATCGGTCCTGAGCATCTGTTTCCCACCCTGCCGACCGCTGTGGCCGCCTTTGAGCGGTCGACTCATCAAGGGGACGAACCTTCTGCGCCGTGACCACGTTTTATAGCAGTCCTTATTGCGCTGTTCCGGCGCCCTTTCAGAGATCGTAAAAGGCATTTGTACTGGTTCTGCTGCGACCCTTTTCGGCGGCTATTGACGCCAAGAATCGCTTGACTATCGTTGAACAGGTTAAGCCCATGACTGTCGGCAGATTCCCACGAGGAGGAACCGTGGCCGCGGTGAAACCCGAAATGCTCATCGACGACGAATTCACCGAGCTGGACCAGCTCGAGGTGATCGAATCCAGCGAACTCAAGCTCAGCGGGTCGTACCACTCCTACACCTACAAGGCGGCCGAGGACACCGGCGACCTGCCTGCCAGGGCCTGACGAGACTGCCGTCCGAGCAGATCGTGCCGTCTGGGCAGGAGGCAGGCGGCGAGGGTGTCGACGTCCTGCTCATCTTTCCGCCGCAGACCGAAGCCAGGTTCTTTCCCTATCTGAGCCTGCCCTACCTCAGCGGTCATCTACGGCGGCAAGGTCGGCGCGTCCACCAGGCCGACCTGAACATCGCCCTGCTGCACGACCTGCTGGAACATCCGGAGCTGCTGAGCGACGTGGTGCGCGACCAGCCGGGCACCGGGGCGGGCGCCTGGTACCGACGGGCGATGGCCGACGTCGTCGCCGGACACATCGACGAGCTCCGGGCCCACGTCCTGCGGAAGGAACCGCCAGGCGAACTGGGCCCGGCCCGTGCGGTCCGCCTCGCCCACCACGCGATCGAGCTGCTCGTACGCGACGCCTTCCTCGTCCGGACATGGCGGGATCTGGCCCAGCTCGACGGTGCGGCGCGGCAGGCCGCTCTGCTGCCGCCCGCCGCGTCGGGGATGCCGATCGAGCGGCTGTCCGGCATGGTCGAGACGCTGCTGGCCCGGCATCGTCCGCGCGTGGTCGGCCTGTCCGTGGCGTTCTTCAGCCAGCTCGCGCCCGCCCTGATCATCGCCGCCTGGGTCAGGCGGCTGCGGCCGGACGCCAAGATCTGCCTCGGCGGCCAGCAGGTGATGATCCGGCATGAGGAGCTCGCGCGGCTCCCCGGCGTCCGGGCCGCGGTGGACGCGCTGTGCTGGACCGCCGGCGAGCAGCCGCTCGAACGCTGGCTGGACGCGCTGGACGGCAACGCCCCGCAGGATGCGGTCCCCGGCATGATCTGGCTGCCCCGCGCGGCGCCCGCCCGCCGGTCCGAACAGCCGATCACGCTGCGCTTCCACGACCTCGGGCCGCCCGACTTCGCCGGGCTGCCGGTCCGGTCCTACCTCAACGAGACCATGGAGGTCGCGATCATCTCGTGCGTCGGCTGCTACTGGGGTCGGTGCGCGTTCTGCTCGTACGGCAACCGGTCTCTCGCGCCGGGCGCCTACCAGCAGGGGACGGTGCGCCAGATCGCCGACGCCGTACAGACGGTGGTCCGCGACACGGGCGCGGAGTTCGTGTCGATCTCCGATGAGAACACCAACCTGCGGCTGATCGTGAAGGCGATGCGCGAGGTGCGCGACCGCGGCGTCAAGGTGGGGTTCGGCGTACGCAGCAGGTTGGACGCGACCCTGGCCGATCCGGCGTTCTGCCGGAGCCTCGCCGAGGTCGGTTGCGAGCTGATGTCGGTGGGCTACGAGGGGACCTCCCAGCGGCTGCTCGACCTGATGGACCGGGGCGTGCGGGCGGCCGACTACCAGCGGATCGTCGAGAACGTCGCGTCGGCGGGCATCGTCCTGCGGTTCTCCGTGATGGGCTACGTCTTCGACGAGACGGACGCCGAGTTCGAGGAGTCCTTGCGGTTCCTCGCCGCGAACCAGGAGCGGATCGGCATCGACGCGCTGGAACTCATGGTGTCCGAGCCCGGCAGCAGGCTCGCGCGGGATCCGGACGGCTTCGGCCTCTCCCTGGACACCTCCGGCGCGCTCGCCGGCAATCCCGAGCTCAGTTACCTTTCCGGGCGGGTCGGCCATCCGCTGACCGTGCTCGACGGTCCGACCCGGGCGGAGGCGCTCGACCGTCTGGTGCGGGTCTTTCACACGGTCCGGCCCGGGAAGGCGACTGCGATCCTGCCGCGGCGGCCCGGCGCCGGGTCGCGGGTGGCTGCAGCCGGCGCGGGGGTCGCGACCGTCAGGCCGTATCCGTGGGTACGGACCGTGCCGGCGGGCGTCGACGTGGCCGGGGTCCCGGGCACAAAGGGCCAAACCACCGGCGACGCGAACGGACTGAAGGACGCGAGCGGAGACGGGGCCGGTCGGATCGTGGTTGCCGACCTGGTCTGGGAGCGGTTCTACGCGCTCCCGCGGCGCGACGTCGAGCAGCGCGCCGACGGCCTGCTCGGGGCGCGCACCGCCCACGGGCGCCGGTTGCTGGCCGGCCTGGTCGAGGTGACGGCGGGCGTCGAGGTGACGGCGGGCACGGACCAGACGGGCACGGACGAGGTACACGCAGGTCCAGCGGGCGTAGACCAGGCGGGCGCAGACCGGCCGGGCGCGGTGCGTTGGGAGGCGCCTGCCGTCGCAGGTGGCGAAGCCGTCAGGAGGCCGACATGACGACCGACATCACGACAGGGACCAGGCAGGCGGTCGCGGGGGGCAGGGCCGGCGCGGCCAGGCTGGGGTTCGGGCTGCTCATGGACATGCCGTGGGGCGGAGGGGCGCTGGGGCGGCGAGGCGTCGGGTTCGTGGAGACGGACGACGGCGGGGACATCACGCCACGGGTACGCGCCTTCGCCGAGCGCCACGGCGCCGACTTCGCGTACGCGGCCTTCGCCTACCAGCCACGCTCACGCGCGACCCCCCGGGTGGCCGACTACGTACACGCCTACGACCGCTTCTTCGAGGCGCTGCCCGCCGGGCTCGACCGGGCCTTCCACCAGACCGAGTTCAACATGGGCACGCCCGAGCGCTACGACCGGCGGCCCGCGGCCGAGTACACCAACGAGCTCGCGGCTCGCTACGGATTCCGCTGGGTGGTCGAGGACCTCGGCATCTGGAACCTGCGCGGCTGCCCGCTGCCGTACCCGCTGCCGCCGCCGCTGACCGAACCGGGCCTGGAGATCGCCACGCGGAACGTGGCCGAGACGGCCGGCCTCCTGGAGCTGCCGCTGCACGTCGAATTCCCCGGCTTCACCGAGGGTGGGTCGTTCGTTCTGGGGCACCTCGATGCGTTCGCGTACTTCACCCGGCTCGCTGACGACGCCGACGTACAGGTGACGCTCGATGTGGGTCACCTGCTCAGCTACCAGTGGCTGCGCGGGCGTACCGGGCGCCACATGCTCGACGACATCGAGGCGCTGCCGCTCGGGCGCTGCCGCGAGCTGCACCTGTCCGGCTGTCAGATCGTGAAGGGCAAGTTCCGCGACCTGCACCACGGAGTCCTGCTGGACGAGCAGCTCGAACTCACCGAGTACCTGCTGCCGCGCTGTCCGAACCTGCTCGGCGTGACCTACGAGGACCCGATGTTCCGCGACGACGGCCGGCTCGTCGAGAAGTCGCGGCGGAACTATGGCCGGCTGAAAACGCTGGTCGCCGCGTGGCGGGATGGGACAGCATGGCAGGACGCGGCAGTGCGGCAGGACGGGACGGCGCGGTGAGTACCCCGGTCGTGCGGTCCCTCGACGGTGAACAGCTCGCCGACCTGATCATGCGGCTGCTGCTCGACGGCCGGCTGCGGGAGCGCCTCGCCACCGAAGGCGCCGTGGCCGTGGCCGCGGACGCCGGTGAGCTGGAGTGCCTGGAGACGATCGACCTCGACGAGCTCGACGCCGCCGCGCGCCGGTTCCGCTCGAACATCTGGCGACTCGGCACCGGGGGCAGCCTCGCGTCCACGTTCCCGCGCAGCGTGTCGCTGTTCGCGGCGGCCGGCGTCGGCGAGGCGGAGTTGCTCGACGGCTTCCTCGGGTCGCCGAGTTTCGCCAGGTTCCGGCTGATTCCGTACTCGGGGGCCGGGGTGTCGGTGGAGGAGGCGTTCGCGTCGTACCTGCTCAGCCTGGCCGAGACGCGGCCCGACACCGCGATCTTGCGGGAGACCGTGGACCACGAGCTGATGATCTCCCTGTTCACGGCGCTGGCCTGCGAGCAGCCGCTGTCGTTCTTCATCGGGAGCGAGGGGATCGTCGAGACGGACCGCGGTCATGCCGCCCTCCGCCGGTACGCGCCGGCCGCCCTCGTTTCCTGGGGCGAGGCCGCGGCGGGCGACGGCGCCGTACCGTACGCGTACTTCGCCACGCCCGCCGGAGTCACCCGCGGCGTGGTCTCCGAGCGCGTGGCCGCGGCGTTCGCGGCCATCCCGACGGCCGAGAGCGACGCGGCGCGGCGCGCGCTGTCCCGGCGTGGCCTGTGGTGACCGGTACGACCTGGAGATGAGGGGCAAGACCCATGCACATCGTGTTGGTGGACATGCCGTGGTCGTCGATCGACGCACCGTCGCTCTCGCTCGGCGTGCTCAAGCGCCGGGTCCTCGACGTGTTCCCCGATGACGACGTCGATGTCATACACGCCAACCTCGACTACATCGACTGGGTGCACGCCCACGTCGGTTTCACGTTCGAGGAGTACGACACCTTCGTGAGCTCCTACTTCTCCGGCCACAGCGAGTGGATCTTCTCGGCGGCGCTGAACGAGCGGCCCCGGTGGAAGGTGGCGGAGTACGCCGAGTTCCTCGGCGGCAGCGTGCCGGAGCGGATGCTCGCCAAGGCGACCGAACTCCATGAGCTCGCGCCGCTGTTCATCGAGGAGATCGCCGACCGGATCGCGGCCATGGAGCCGGACGTGGTCGGGTTCACCGCCACCTTCGCCCAGAACGCCGCAGCCCTCGCGGCGGCCCGCGAGGTCAAGAAGCGGGCGCCGGACGCCGTCACGGTATTCGGCGGCCCGAACTGCGAAGGACCGCAGGGCGCGGCGATGCACCGGAACTTCCCGTACGTCGATTTCATCGTGCGCGGCGAGGCCGAGTTGGTCTTCCCGCAACTGCTCAGCGCGATCCGCGCCGGCGCCGGCGCCGGGGCCGCCGGCGATGTCAGCGGGATCGCCGGTCTGTGCTGGCGCGGGCCGCACGGCGAGTCCGTCACGAACCGGGTGGAGGCCCGGCCTCTGCCACCGGAGGCGCTGGTCCCGCCCGACTTCGGTGACTACTTCGACCAGCACGCGAGGTCCGTCGCGGGCACCTGGGTGGAACCGCGGCTCACCGTGGAGGGGTCGCGCGGCTGCTGGTGGGGCGAGAAGCACCACTGTACGTTCTGCGGGCTGAACGGGTCGCTCATGCAGTTCCGCAGCAAGGACCCCGGCCGGTTCGTCGACGAGATCCTCACCCTCGTCGAACGGCACCGGGTCCTCGACGTGTGGGTGACCGACAACATCCTCGACATGACCTACCTGTCCTCGATGGCCCCGCGCCTCCAGGAATCCGGCTACGACCTGCGGATCGGCTACGAGATCAAGTCGAACCTGCGCCGGGACCAGCTGGAGACCCTGCGCGCGGCCGGCATCGACTACGTGCAGCCGGGGGTGGAGAACCTCAGCAGCCGGGTGCTCACCTTGATGGACAAAGGGGTGAGCGGCTGCCTGAACGTCCGGCTGCTGCGCGACTCGGAGACCGTCGGCATCAACCTGAACTGGAACTACCTCTACGGCTTCCCGGGCGAGTCCGAGGCCGACTACGACAGCGTGATCGACCAGGTGCCCGCCCTGCATCACCTCATGCCGCCGTCGAACGCCACCCGGCTGAAGGTCGAGCGCTTCAGCCCGTACTTCGACCGGCCCGAGCTGGGTTTCGGTGAGCTCCGTCCGGCCGCGCAGTACCGGCACATCTACGACCTGCCCGAATCCGAGCTCGCCGACCTCGTCTACGTCTTCGACTCGCCGCGCCGCGGCATCGACGCGGGCTGCCTCGACCGCCTGCGCGGGGCAGTCGCCGACTGGAAGAACGCCTACTCGCGGAGCCGCCTGACCCACTGTGACCTGGGCGACCACATCGTCCTCGTCGACACCCGGCCCGGCTTCTCCTGGCACCTGCTCGACCTCACCGAACCGCTGGAGGTGACGGTGTTCCGCCTGCTCGACACGCCGCACAGCCCGGCGGGGCTCACGCGCAAGGCCGCGGCCCGGCACGACGGCGTGACCGAGGCCCTGATCGACGCGCTGCTCGCCCGCTGGCGCGCGCTCGGCCTGATCTTCTGTGACGCGGGTCAGGCGGTCCACGTCGCGCCGGCCGTCGCCAATCAGGACCTGATGCGTCTCGACGGCGAGAATCTCAGCCGGGGCGAGCCGCTCGTACCGGCACTCGCGGCGATGGCGGTTCCGGCGGGGATGCCGCGATGAGCGCGCCACCGGCCTGCGTCCCGCTGACGCTGTGGAAGGACCGCGACCCGGCGGCCATGCGGGTCCCGGGCATGTACGCGGGCCGCGTGGACGTCACCGGTGACCCCGTCGCGACCGTGTCACGGGTGGCCGAAGACGGCGTCCAGCTCGCCCGACTGGACGACACGGTCGACCTGGACGACGCGGACGGCGCCGCGGCGGTGGCCGCCCTCACCGTCATCCGCGAGCTGACCAGCCACGGCATCGCGGTCGACTGGACCATCCGCATGCCGGACGGTCCGGCGGGCTGGCGGGCGCTCAGCCACCTCCACCCGCCGGCGGCCGTGTACGCGGGCGCCGCCGGGGACGGCATCGCGGCCGAGTGGCGGGCAACCTTCCACATCGCGAAGTACGGCTACCGGCTCGGCCCCGGCTTCATCGAGATCCGCGACCGCCGGACGGGCTCGTTCAGGCGCCTGGTCATCCGCCATCCGCACCGCGAGGAGGCGATCGCGCCGCTGCTGCGCGGCGTGCGGGTGACGACCCTCTCGCCGGCGGTGACGGAGCGCTATCTGCGGGCGGAACTGCTGCATCAGGTGGGCGGGTTCGTGTGGTGGACGCCGTACCGGATAAGGCGCTGGCCGCTCAGCTCGACGATTCCTTGACGATTGCCGCGCCGTCTCCGTACCGGGCGCTGTCCTGCTCGAACATGTCCAGCCACCGTTCGGTGATCTCGCCCGACTGGCGTTTGATACCGGGGTCCGGCAGGGAATCGGGCGGGTCGACGCCCAGGTATCGCAGGCAGCCGAGGACGGTTCGCGGATAGTCGGCGAGCATGTCCTCGTAGAAGATGACGTGCGGGACGAGTTCGTGGCGGTCGAAATACTGCTGCCAAACCCTCGTCTCGCCGTCGAGGTGTTGCAGGTGGCGGCGGATCTCGGCGTAGTCGTACTGGGGCTCGGAAAGTGCCCGGCTGGTGGACAGATAGATGCCGTCCACGATCCAGACGCCGGTCTGCCTGGCCAGGACGTACGAGATGGCCTGCCGGAGCCGGTCCCTGCGCCGCAGCCAGATGTAGCGGGGCGACATGAGGAGTTCGTCCAGGTCGACTTCGAGTCCCTGCAGGTGCTCGCCGTGTACCTTGATGCCGAAAACTCCGTTCGGGCTGGTCCGGCAGGTCATTAATTTGGCGATATAGCCTTTCACCAAGGCGGCCGGATCGGCGGTGTCGAATCCCCAGCGCTCGAAGTAGTCGAGGACGTGGGTGTCCGTGAGATATCCGTCGGCGAAACCGGCCCGCCCGGTGTGCCAGAGCGCGCGGACGAGCATATTGCTGCCGGAGCGCGGTGCCGCGGCCAGGACGTAGCGGATCGGCGGCAGTCCGGCGAACGGCGGAAAGTCGAATTCCCGGCTGTTGGTCCGGAAGAAAGGCGCCACCATCCATACCTACCACCGCGCCAGGCGATCACACAGAACACGTCATGCGTCGTGGCCCGGTGCGGTGTCGTGGCGGGCGGTGAAGGCCAGCGCGACGGCGCGGGCCAGTTTGCGGCACCCGCGTTCGACGTCGCGGTCGATCCCGAGCGCCCGTAAGTGGTGCATGTGTATGAAGGACTCCACCACCGCTGATTCGCTCAGGTGTGGGGCGTCGGCGGCGAGCCGGTCCATATAGGCGGCCATGGCTCGCCACCGGTCCTGCCATGCGGCGACGATCCGCGGACCGCCCTGGATGGCCCGTAACGCCGCCCGGTCCTCGCTCATGTCCGCCAAGCCGACCGCCTGGCGGACGACCGCGCGGTCGCTCGCGGGGGCGGGCCCGCTCGGGGGATGCTCGATCTGCCAGCGCGCCCCCGCTGCCTGGTCTTTCGCCATGGCGGCCGTGAGATCGACCAGGCTGGCGGCGGTGAGCGCGTGCGGGTGTACCTGGCGAGCCGCGGACAGGGCCGCGAGCTGGGCGACCACGGCGGCGGAGTCGGCCGCGAACGCTGCCTCCGCGGCGGCCAGCACCTCTCCCGATCCATACCGTGCGGTCTCCGGGTGGTACGTGTCCAGGACCAGGTCCCCGACGAGACCACGGCCGCGCAGGTCGGCGGCCCACGCCCCGACCCGGGCGGCGGCCGGGCCGTAGTCGTGGCCGCCGGCGAGGTGCAGGCGCAACCGCAGGTGCGGGCGAGGGTCGCGGTAGCGCACGAACCACCACATCGGCGGCTCGTCCCAGGTCTCCAGCAGGTCGGGCAGGTGCTTGGTGAGGATCGTGTCGACCACGCCGGGATGCCCGTACAGCTTGGCGAACAGGACGCGCGCCCCCGGCAGGATCCCGTCCTCGCGCCCGACCAGCGACAGCGGCCCCGGCACGGTCACGGCGGCGGGTGGGCGGGCGGACGGCGTGGTGGCGGCCAGCGAGATGACGATCTCGTGCGCGCGGCGGCCGAACCAACCGTGGTCGGCGGGGCCCGCCGCCTCCGACACGACGGCGGCCTCGCCGGCGCCGTCCAGGTGGGCGCGTAGCAGCGCCAGGCTCATGGGCTCGTCCAGATCCAGCCGCAGGCGGCGGTCCTCCGTACCCACGGACACAGTGGTGGGCAGTCCCAGGCGGGCACGCAGGTCTGTCATGGCCCGCGCCCAATCCGGCCACGCGGTGCCCGGCCCGGGCAGGGCTTCGGCGGGGATGCGCCACCGCGCGGGAGCGAGCACGCTGCGGCCGTAGCGGACCCGCGGCAGGAACGGCAGGCACGCCGCCGCACCCCAGGAGAACGGCGACACCACGGCGCCCCGAGCACGCGGGATCTCGAACAGCAGGCGCGCGATCGGCGGCATGGCCCGCCGGGCAACGGCGCTGGTCAGCACCGGCTCCACCACCTGCCGCCGGGACCGCGACAGCAGGTACATCCGGTCGTTGTCCGCGGTGACCGCCAGATCCCGCCAGGGGATCCGGCCGGGCGAGTCGGCGCGGTGCTCGGCCAGAGTGATCAGCTCCGGCAGGAGGAGCGGGGTGCGGGCGACTTCCTGGGTACGCGCGTTCCGGGCCGGGAACGACAACTGCACCGGCACGGCACCGTCCACCGAAACCGGCAGCCGATCGTACAGACCGGCCATCCGCCGCCGGTCACCGTCCGGCAGCAGGTCGACGAACCGGCCGCTCAGGCAGGCCGCCGTGCCGTCGACGGCGAGCACCGTCATGGTGAAGGCGCCGGCGGCCAGCGCGCCGGCGGTGGGTGCGCACACCTCGGCCACCAGTTCCATGTACGGGAGCGGTCGCGCGCGGTCCCTACCGTCCGCGGCCAGGCCCTCGGTCGCGGCGTTGTTCTTTCTGTCTGCGGCCAGGCTGTCGGCCGCGGCGTTGTTCCTACTGTCCGTGGCCAGGCTGTCGATCGCCGCGTCGTCCAGTACGATCTCCTGCGCGCCGTCCAGGGCCGCCTGCTGCGCCAGCGTTAGCAGCCGCTGGTCCTTGCGCGACAGGGGCTCGGCCGGCTGCCGTGGTTCTCCGTAGTGCGCGGGGAACCCGAGCCCCGCCGTGTCGTCGACGAGCTGCTCGATCGGGACGACGGCGCCGGCTCCGTACCGGTCCAGGAACCTGACGTGGTACTCCCGCCAGGCCGGGTGCCCTGCCGGATGCGGTGTCAGCCTCAGGAGCGCCCCGGCGGCGGACTCGGCCTCGGCCGCCACCTCCGGCGGCAGTACCACGGTGCCGTCCAGCCGCAGGTCCACCTTGAGCGGCTGGACGACCTCGACCGGCAGCGCGGCCCGCATCCGATCGGCGACCGTTCGCCTGGCCCGCACGGCGGCCTCGCCGGTCGCGTGGTCGGCCGCGCGCAGCTCCTCGTGGATCGCGCACAGCTCCCGGACCAGCGGGGCGGCCTCGTCGAGCGCGTCCGCCGCCGCGTCTCGCACCCGGTCCAGTACGTACGCGAGCCCGTCGACACTGGTAGAGGGGGGACGCAGGCTGGTGATCAGCACCCCGCACGTGACCAGCTCCGCGACCATCACCTCGATCGCCGGAACCCTGGCACCCGGGTACGCGGCGGCCAGCCCGTCGATCAGGTCGCCGATCTGAACGGGTGCCCGGGCCAGGTCCATGACCGTCCGGACGGCCGGGCCGTGGCGCACCGACACCTCCGACAGCTCGCTGCGGGCCGGGTCGCCGGCGTGCGGCTGCCAGGGCACCACCAGCCGTTCCCCGCGTACGAACGCGAGATCGTTCACCACGACGGGGAGGCGACGCCGCAGCTCCGGGCCAGATTCCAGCCGGGCGATCACCGCGGCCAGCCACACACCGTCCGCGGTCGTCCTCGTGACCGGGACACCGGTCCAGCCCGTCGGTGTCGTGTCGAAACGGAGTGGGGCCACGCCGGCGAATGTGCCGAAAGGTGTGGCGCGGCCGCGCATCCGCACCAGATACCGGGCCAGTGACAGCGCCATGCGCCGGAGGCGGGCGGCGCGGGGAGGGCGGCCCGCGCACACCGCCTCGACCTGGGCCGCCAGGACCGGGCTGGCCATGGAGACGGACGCCGCCACGGGATCTCGCGCCCAGACCTGGACGAGCCATTCGCGCCACCGTTCGGCGTCGGCCTCGCCGTCCTGTTCGGGCCAGGGTGGGAGATCCGGTTCGCCCGCGTGCGCGGTGGCGCGGATCAGTGCCGCGTCAAGGTGCCGGTACGGCTGCGAACGCTGCGCATTCACCCTGATGCCTCCCACGTCCAGCTGCTGACGGCGGCGTCCGGGACGGCTCGGCGGGGCCGCCATCCCGAGTGTCGCACGTGCCCCGTTTTGTCCCGCAAGACGATCGCCACGCACCGGGAGCCAGGCGTCGCCACCATGGGTGGCTCAGATTTCCTTGACGAAGACGATGGCGTCGGTCTGGTCGGTGGTGGCCGGGTCGAGGGCGAAGTAGGTGTGGTCGGCGGGGACTCGGGGCGTCAGCTTCCGGTCGAGGGCCGCGGCGAGGCGGCCGGGATCGATGACGGCGCGGTCGGCGGGGAGAGTCGACAGGAGCCCTTCGAGGGTGTCGGGATGGGGGACGTCGGAGCCGCGGGTGCCGAAGGTGGTGGCGGCGAAGGCGTACTGGTCGCCGAGGCGTGTGCCGACGATCGCCCCGGCGCCCCACCACTCCAGCGTCCGGCCCGCCAGGGGGCCCCAGCCCTCCGGCAGCAGCCAGCGGCTCTTGTCTTTCTGCAGGTGGCGGTTGTGGGCGAAGGCGAGGGTGGGGCCGCGACGGGCCTCGCGGCGGACGATGGCGTCGAGGTTGTCGGCCATCATCGCGTCGCGCAGGCACATCAGCGTGCCGACGCGGGTGGCCGCGGTGTCGGCCATGCCGGCGTGGTAGCGCAGGAGCCCGGCGGCGGTACGGGCGTACAGGGCGGCGCGCCACCAGTCGTCGGGGGAGGTTGCGGCCGTCAGGTGGGGGGCGTGCGCGGTGAGCAGCGCGCGCAGGTCGTCGACGATCAGCCGCAGTTCCCTCGCCTCGGAGGTGCGGCCGACGGACTGGGTGGGATCTGTCGTGGCGGCCGGGTTGGTCCAGCGCTCGTCGGGGCCGAGCAGCTCGTCCAGAGTCTCACGACTCCAGGCCAGGTCGAGGTGGGCGGCGAGGTAGTCGTGCAGTGTGGTCACAGCCAGGTGGGGGCCGGCGGGGCCGGTCATCTCCAGGGGGCCGTCGAAGCCGTAGAAGTGGAGTCGCTCGTGCGGCGGACGCTGCTGGTTGTAGGCGCGTATCCAACGCAGGAGCTCGCGGTTGGCGGGTGAGGCGCCGAGGCGGTGACTGAAGCCGAGGCTCATCGCGTTGTCGAGGGTTCCGCTGCCGTCGGTGACGTACGCGTCGGCGGCCAGGGCCGCCAGGCAGTCGCTCTCCATGGCGATCGAGCGGTAGCCCTCGTGTTCGACGAGGTGGCGGAAGAGCTCGTTGCGCAGTTCGAGGAAGGCTTCGACGCCGTGGGTGGGCTCGCCGAGGCCGAGCAGGCGGGTGGCCGGGGAAAGGAGCGCGGTGAGGGCCGCGCTGGTGAATTGATGGGCGGCTTCCTGGATCGAGGATGTCATGCCTTCGACTGTATCGTTGAACCTTCTGTGTAAACTTTGGCGGCATTTAAAGCTATTGACGAGGACGTACCTTCAAAATGCGGTTGCGACCTATCGATCTGGCGCGCGAGCACGGCCTGTCCACGCAGGCGGTGCGCAACTACGAGGAGGCGGGGATCCTACCGCCGGCCGAGCGGTCGCCGCACGGCTACCGCGCCTATGCTCCGCGCCATGCGGCGGCGTTGCGGACGTTCCTGGCGTTGATCCCCGCGCACGGCCATGCGAACGCGGGGGCGATCATGCGGGCCGTGAACGGCGGCGCGGTCGAGGAGGCGCTGCGGCTGATCGACGAGAGCCACGCGCTGCTGGCCGGCGACCGGCACACGCTGGAGGCCGTGGAACGGGCGCTACGCGACCTGGCGCCACCACGCGACCCGGAGTCGCCGCGCGGCCTGGCGCCGCCCCGTGAACCGGCGCCCGGTGTGACGTTCATCGGGCCGCTGGCGCGCAGGCTCGGCATTCGGCCGGCGACGTTGCGCAAATGGGAGCGGGCCGGGCTGATCGTGCCCCGGCGCGACCCGCGTACCGGCTACCGGGTCTACACCTCCGCCGACGAGCGCGACGTGCTGCTGGCCCACCAGTTGCGGCGGGGCGGGCACGGACTGGAGCAGATCGCTCGGGTGCTGGAGCGGGTGCGGGCGGCGGGCGGGCCGGAGCCGCTGCAGGCGACGATGCGGGAGTGGCGCGACCGGCTGACGGCGCGGGGCCTGGCGATGCTGGCGGGCGCGGCCGCGCTCGACACCTACCTGGGGACGCCATGAGCGCCACCCCGCCTACAGCATCGCCTCGTTATGGGGTCTCGCGACCGTACAGGCGCTGGAGGTAGCCGGTGATGTGGTCGCGAGCGACGGTGACGGCGCGGGCGGCGTGGCTGTCGATGTCGTGGGGTGGGCGGGTGGCCTTCACGAGCAGGGCGGCGTAGCCGTGTGTGGTGGACAAGTGGACGTACGCGAAGTCGGCGGTGTCGGCCCAGGGGACGTCGGCGGGCAGGACCGCTGAGACCAGATCCATGAGAGTGCCCGTGAGGCGGCGGCTCTGCTCCTGGACGGTCGGGTGGTGGGGACCGCTGAATTCGTACGAGTAGATGAGATCGATGCCGGCGCGATGCTCCAGGACATAGCGCGTGTAGGCGCCCGCGGTGGCGGCGAGCCGGTCGAGCGGGTCGGGTCCCGCCTGCTCGGCCGCCGCGGCGAGCAGGTCGGTGATGTCGGCGAGGATGGCGGCCGCGCAGGCGGCCAGCAGAGCCTCACGATCAGGAAAGTGGCGGTACGGCGCGGCCGAGGACACGCCCGCGCGGACGGCGACCTTGGCCACCGAGAAACCCGCGACGCCCGTCTCGGCCAGGAGGGCTATGCCCTCGCGGATCAATCCGGCACGCAGGTCGCCGTGATGGTAGCCGCGTCGCGGTGTCGTGGGACTGCTCACGGCGAACGATTCTCCCCTCTTCTCGATGTTAGAGTACTCTTACTTTATGTATGTATGCTCTAACATTCGGAGAAAGGGCAGGTCGAGCACCATGCAGCAGCGAAATCTCGGACAGCAGGGCCTGAGCGCGTCGGCGCTGGGATACGGCGCGATGGGCATCTCCCTGGCGTATGGGCCCTCGGACAAGCAGGAGGGGGCCGCGACGATCCGCCGGGCCCACGAGCTGGGTGTGACGTTCTTCGACACGGCCGAGCTGTACGGCCAGGGGGAGAACGAGCGGATCGTCGGGGCCGCGCTCGCACCGGTACGGGACGAGGTGGTCATCGCGACCAAGTTCGGGTTCGACTTCACCGGCACCCGGCAGGGCGGTGTCGACAGCCGTCCCGAGCACATCCGCGAGGTCGTCGACAACAGCCTGCGCTACCTCGGCGTCGACGTCATCGATGTGCTCTACCAGCACCGCGTCGACCCCAGCGTGCCGATCGAGGACGTGGCCGGGACGGTCAAGGAGTTCATCGACGCCGGCAAGGTCCGCTACTTCGGCCTGAGCGAGGCGGGCGAGAACACCATCCGCCGCGCGCACGCCGTACAACCCGTGTCGGTCCTGCAGACCGAGTTCAGCCTGTTCGAGCGGGAGGTCGAGGTGCTCTTCCCCGTCCTGCGCGAGCTCGGGATCGGGTTCGTCCCCTACTCGCCGCTCGGCCGGGGCTTCCTCACCAGCCAGGCCAAGCCCGGCGCCGAGTACGACCCCAGCGACATGCGCTCCTGGGACGCCCGCTTCCAGCCCGGCAACTACGAGAAGAACCTGGCGGCCACCCGCCTGCTCGCCGACCTGGCCGCCACCAAGGACGCCACCGTCGCCCAGCTCGCCCTGGCCTGGCTCCTCGCCCAGGGCGACGACATCGTCCCCATCCCCGGCACCCGCGACCCCAAGCGCCTGGAAGAGAACATCGGCGCCGCCGACCTCACCCTCGACGACGCCGATCTGAAGCGCATCGCCGACATCCTCCCGGCCGGCGGCTTCGGCGCCCGCTACCCCGCGGAGTACCTCCCGACCTGGGACTGACCGCCCACGATCTGCTTCACCGGAACGGGCGCTCTTGGACGGAGCGCCCGTTTCACTTGTTTTCTCCGTGAGGTCCGGAGCCGGATGAGAGCTCCATGGGGGTCTCAGAGCGCCCCTCTGCTCGCTTCCGCCGTGTTCGCCTCCGCCGTGTTCGCTTCCGCCGCGTTCACGTTCGTGGTTGCCCGGGCGAGTGCGATGCTCGCGCGTCGGGCGGCCGCGATGACATCGTTCGGGTCGGCCTCCGTGCCCCGCGCCGACAGGAGCGCGGCGCCGGCGGTGTCGAAGACCATGCGCGTGAAGAGGCGGTCTTCCATGCTCGCCCCTTCGTCGACGAGCAGGTCGATGACGCGGTCGAAGTTCGACCGGATATCCCGGCCGCCTTCCGCCAACCGCCTCATGACCGGCTGGTTGGCCTGCGCGAAAAGCATGGCCTGAAGGTGTTCGGGGGTAGTGCCCTGTAGCCAGCGCAGCGCCGCCTTCTCCAGCCGATCGGGGGCGGGCGGCTGTGCGGCGAGCCATTCGATGAAGTCGTCGAGTTCGTGCCGGCGCCCTTCCACGAGGCTCGCCACGATCTCCTCTTTGTTCTGGAAGTGGTAGTACAGCGAGGATTTCGTCATCCCGAGCGCGCTGGAGATGTCTCGGGTCGAGGTGCCCTCGTACCCCTTCTCCGTGAACAGCCGCAACGCGACGCGGAGGATCTCCGCGCGGGTCTCGGTGCCCGTACGCCGGTCGCTTCCCGTGTTCGTCGACATGGATGGTCCCTTCGGTCGCCTCAGCGTACTTGCTCAACGAACGCCCGTTCAGTTATTGTCGATATTGCTGAACGAACGCCCGTTAAGCAAGGATCACGCCATGAAATCCCCCGTACGCATCGCCATCGTCGGCGCCGGCCCCGGCGGCCTGATGTGCGCCCGCGTCCTGCAAGGACACGGCATCGACGTCACCGTGTACGACGCCGACGCCTCCGTCGAAGCCCGTGACGCCGGCGGCACCCTGGACCTGCACGCCGACACCGGACAGATCGCCATGGAAGACGCCGGCCTGTTCGAGGAGTTCATGAAGCTCGCCCGGCTCGAAGGACAGGCCAAGAGCCGGCTCGACCAGCACGGCACCGTGCTCGACGCGTTCGTCCCCGACCAGGACGACACCGCCGCCCCGGAGATCGATCGCGGGCAGCTCCGCGCCATGCTCTCCGAACACGTGCGGCCCGGCACCGTGCGGTGGGGACACAAGCTGGTCACCGCGACCCCGCTCGGTGACGGCGGGCACCGCCTCGAGTTCGGCAACGGCGTCACCGCCGAGGTGGATCTGGTGATCGGCGCCGATGGCGCCTGGTCTCGGGTCCGGCCGCTCCTGAGCGACGCCACGCCTGACTACACCGGCGTCTCGTTCCTCGATGTCCGTTTCGAGGACGTGGAAGAGCGTCATCCCCAGATCGCGAACCTCGTCGGGGACGGCCACCTGTTCGCCAATGACGGCGACGGCCGGGCCATCATCGGCCAGCGCAACAGCAACGGCCACATCCGCGCCTACCTGGCCCTGCGTACCGACCTCGACTGGCACGGCAAGGCCGGCGTCGACCTGGGCGACGCGGCCGCCGTACGACGGTTCCTGCTCAAGGAGTTCAGCGGCTGGGCCGAGGAGTTGCTGCCCTTCCTCACCGACATCGACGGCGGCTACCTCAACCGCCCGATCTACGCCCTTCCCGCCCCGCTCACCTGGGCGCACACGCCCGGCGCGACGCTGCTCGGCGACGCGGCGCACCTGATGGCGCCTTTCGGGGGGTACGGGGTCAACCTCGCCATGCTCGACGGAGCCGAGCTGGCCCACGCCATCGCAGGGGAAGCCACCCTCGACGAGGCGATCACCCGATACGAGGCCGTCATGCTGCCCCGCTCGGGACAGCACGCCGTCGCCGCCAACGGCGGGCTCGACGCGTTCTTCGCCTCGGGCGACTTCGGCTCCGCCGACTTCCCCGACCACGAGGCGGAACACCAGAGGTACCGGGAGGCCGCCGCCGACTACCGCCGCGGGCAGTCGCGTGCCACGGCGGTGGACGGCACCTGGGCGGTGAGCTTCCGTACGCCCCGCGGCCGGCAGCAGGCCGAACTCCGTCTCGCCGCCACCGCCGGCTCCCTGACCGGAACCTTCGACGGCACCCCGATCCAGGGCGGGCGGGTCGACGGCACCGAGATCGGCTTCGTCGCCACCCTCACCTCACCCTTCAAGATGAAGGTCACGTTCACCGCCTCGGTCGAGGGCGACACGATGACCGGCACGGCGAAGGCGCCGATGATGACCATCCCCATCACCGGCACCCGTCAGACCCCCTGAGGCGGCGACATGATGCTGAAGGTGTTCGAGCTCGTCAGTGTCGTGCTCTCCGCCCCGGCCGCCGGACGATCGCTGGGTGTCCTCCATGTCGTCCGGGTGGTCGCGGGACTCGCCTTCCTCGTGGCCGCAGCGATCTTCTAGCGGCGCGCCATGACAAGGCGTGCATACTCGGACACTTACAGTAAGAGTCGTGGATGCCTTGGATCTCGCGCGCTGGCAGTTCGGGGTTACTACGGTGTACCACTTCCTGTTTGTGCCGGTCACGATAGGGATGTCGCTGTTGGTGGCGATCCTGAATACGGCGTGGGTGCGCACCGGTAAGGCCGCCTACCTTCGCGCCACCAAGTTCTTCGGCACGCTTTTTCTGATCAACTTCGCCATGGGCGTGGTGACGGGGATTGTGCAGGAGTTTCAGTTCGGGATGAACTGGAGCGCCTATTCCAGGTTCGTCGGCGATATCTTCGGCGCGCCGCTCGCGTTGGAGGCGTTGCTGGCGTTCTTTCTGGAGTCGACGTTTCTGGGGCTGTGGCTCTTCGGTTGGGGTCGGCTGCCGAAAAGGGTGCATCTCGCGTGCATCTGGATCGTGGCGTTCGGGACGATGGTGTCCGCCTACTTCATTCTGGCCGCCAACTCGTTCATGCAGTGGCCCGTGGGCTTCAGGATCAATAGGCGCGCCGAGCTGGTCGACTTCGGAGCCGTACTGACCAACAAGGTGGTGCTGGCCACCTTTCCGCACACGGTCTTCGGGTGCTGGCTGGCCGGTGGGGTGATCCTGATGGCCGTTTCCGCCTGGCATCTGGCTAGAAAGCGGGATCTCGAGGTGTTCCGGCCGTCTCTGCGGCTCGGCATCACCGCGGTGCTGGTGGGTGCCCTGGGCACTCTCGTCTCCGGCGACGTTCTTGGCAAGATCATGACGCAGACCCAGCCGATGAAGATGGCCGCCGCCGAGGCGCTCTACGAGACGCGGCAGCCCGCGCCGTTCTCCCTGTTGACCATCGGGACGCTTGACGGCACCAAGCCGATCTACCGACTGGAGATCCCGAACCTGCTGTCACAGCTCGCCACCGGCTCCTTCGACGGCAAGGTCGAGGGCATCAACAACCTTCAGGCGGCGTACGAGCGGAAGTTCGGCCCGGGTGACTACCGTCCCTACATCCCGGTCGCCTACTGGGGTTTCCGGTTGATGATCGGGTTCGGCCTGCTGGCCGCGCTGGTGGCGCTCGTCCTGCTCTGGCTGACCCGTGGGCGGCAGGTCCGGGGCCCGAGCTGGGTCTGGAGGGTCGCCGTCTGGTCGGTCGTGCTGCCCTTCCTCGCGCACAGCTTCGGGTGGATCTTCACCGAGATGGCCAGGCAGCCGTGGATCGTGTTCACCCAGATGAAGACCGCCGGCGGCGTCTCGCCCAGTGTCGGCGCGGGCACGGTGCTCACCTCACTGATCGTCTTCACCGTCCTGTACGGCGGGCTGGCCCTGGTGGAGGTCGGCCTGATGATCAAGTACGGCAGAGCGACACCACCGTCCGCCGACGACGCGGAGCCGCATGACGGCGGCGAGACGTCGTTCGCCTACTAGGAGGACCGCCCAGTGGAGCTCACCGAGGTCTGGTTCGTGGCGATCACCGTCCTGTGGGTCGGGTACTTCGTCCTGGAGGGGTTTGACTTCGGCGTCGGCATGCTGCTGCCGGTCGTGGCCCGGAACGACACGGAACGCCGGGTGATGATCGACACGATCGGCCCCGTCTGGGACGGCAACGAGGTGTGGCTGATCACCGCGGGAGGCGCCACGTTCGCCGCGTTCCCCGAGTGGTACGCCTCGCTGTTCAGCGGGTTCTACCTGCCGCTGCTGCTGATCCTGGTGGCGCTGATCGTGCGCGGGGTGGGCTTCGAGTATCGCGGTAAACGGGACTCCGTGGCCTGGCGGTGGCGGTGGGACGCGGGCATCGTCGGCGGCTCGTTCGTGCCCGCGCTGCTGTGGGGGATCGCGTTCGCCAACATCGTGCGGGGCGTGCGACTCGACGCCGATCATGAGTACGTCGGTACGTTCTGGGACCTGCTCAACCCCTACGCGCTGCTCGGTGGGCTGACCACGCTGGCCCTGTTCGCCACGCACGGAGCCGTCTTCCTGGCGTTGAAGACCCGCGGGGAGATCAGCCGGCGCGCGGCCTCGGTGGCGCTCAGGACGGGCGTCGCGGCGGCCGTGCTCGCGGTGGTCTTCCTGGCCTGGACGCAGATCTACGGCGGCGTGGTCGGTACGGCGATCCTGGCCGTCTTCGCCGTTCTCGCCTTCGTGTGCGCACTGGGCGCCATCGCCAGGGGCCGTCAGGGGTGGGCGTTCCTGCTGTCGGCGGTCGCCATCGGGGTGACCGTGATCAGCCTGTTCGTGGTCCTCCACCCCAACGTCCTGCCATCGACGATCAACCCGGCCTACAGCCTGACCGTCGAGAACGCGGCCGCGACGCCGAAGACGCTCGGCATCATGACCGGGGTCGCGGCGATCTTCCTGCCGCTGGTGGTGCTCTATCAGAGCTGGACCTACTGGGTTTTCCGCCACCGAGTCGGCTCCGGTTAGGACTTCGCTTCTTTAAGGAAGCATCAGCATCATCGAATTCATTAACGGTCCCATGGGATTGCCGGTATTCATGCCCGGGAACAGCGCATCGAGAGCCGCGGAAAGGACCGTTCATGACACTCGTTCTCGGCACGTCTCTTCAGGAACGGGACGCGGCGGGCCTCGCGCTGGCGGCGGATGCCGAGGTGATCGCCCGAGCGTGTCAGGCCGTGGCCCGGCGATTCCAGCGGGGCGGCCGGCTGCTGAGTTTCGGCACCGGCCAGTCGGCGGCCGACGCGGCGCATCTCGCGGTGGAGTTCGTTCATCCGGTGATCGTGGGGAAGCCGGCGCTGCCGGCCGTCTCGCTGGCCAACGACGCGTCGGCGCTGAGCGGGCTCGCCCATGGGGGAGTCTTCGCGAGCCAGTTGCGGCTGCTCGGGCGGGCCGGGGACATCGCGGTGGGCATCACGATCGACGAGACCGGTGGCGAGGTGACGGCGGGGCTCGCGGCGGCGCACGAGCTGGGCATGATGACGCTCGCGCTGACGAAGACCGGCATCGACCTGCCGGTGGTCGATCACCTTCTCGTGGCACGCAGCCGCGATCCGCGGGTCGCCCGGGAGATCCATATGACGACGTATCACGTCCTCTGGGAGTTGGTGCACGTGTTCTTGAACGACCCCCGGCTGACGGAGGAGTGCCCCGACGAGGTATGCGTGACCTGCTCGGACGCGGCCGTACCCGTCCGGATCACCGCCCTGCGGCCCGGACACCTCGCGCTGGCCGACACCCCCGGCGGCGAAGAGGAGATCAGCGTGCGGCTGGTCGACGCGCGGGCGGGCGACGTGGTCCTGGTGCACGCGAAAGAGGCCATCGCGGTAGTGGAGAGAAGGCCGTGACCGACGCGCTCTACCCCTTCCTGTCCTCAGCCGAGAGCGACACCGAACCGCTGCTGGCCACGGTGGCCAGGTCCACGGCGGAGAAGGCTCGGGAGATCGTCGCGCTGCGGCGGGAGGTGCTCACCCTGTTCGGCCCGCGGATCGCCGCGTGCGGTGCGGCCCTCGCCGAGGCGTTCGCCGCCGGGGGCCGCCTGTTCACCTTCGGCAACGGCGGCAGCAGCACCGACGCGCAGGCGGTGGCCCACCTGTTCCTCTCGCCGGGAGACGGGCACCGCGGGCTGCCCGCCATGTCGCTGACGGCCGACGTCGCGCTGCTGACCGCGCTCACCAACGACATCGGCTTCGACGCGGTCTTCGCCCGGCAGCTCGCCGCCCTGGGCACCGGTGCGGACATCGCGATGGGGATCTCGACGAGCGGCGGCTCGGTGAACGTGGTGCGCGGACTCCAGGAGGCCAGGCGCCTCGGCATGGTGACGGTCGGGCTCGCCGGTTCGGGGGGCGGGCAGATGGCCGAGTGCGGTGCCGTCGACCACCTGCTGGTCATCCCGTCCTCGTCCGTCCATCGGATTCAGGAGGCGCAGGCCACCGTGTGCCATGTGCTGTGGGAGTCGGTTCAGCGGGCCCTGGACAAGGCGGTCTGACCGTTGGACCGGATCGTCCGCTCCCGGATCCAGGTCGAGGGCATCGTCCAGGGCGTGGGGTTCCGGCCGTTCGTCCACGGCGTGGCCATCCGGTACGGCCTGTCGGGCACGGTCGCCAACGACGGCTCCGGGGTGTTCATCGAGGTGGAAGGCCCTCCGGAGGCGGTGACCGCGCTGATCGAGGCGGTCCGCCGGAACCCGCCCGAGCTGGCGGTCGTGGACCGGGTGAACGTGGAGCCGTTGTCGCCCACCGGCGCCGGCGGCTTCCGGATCGTCCAGAGCGTGACCGGCGGATCCCGCCGCGCGCAGGTGTCACCTGACGCGGCGACCTGCGACGACTGCCTGGCCGAGCTGTTCGATCCGGCCGACCGCCGCTACCGGTACCCCTTCGTCAACTGCACCAACTGCGGTCCCAGGTTCACGATCATCACGTCGGTGCCGTACGACCGCGCCGCCACCACCATGCGGGGCTTCGCCATGTGCACGGCATGCGAGGCCGAATATCGGGATCCCGGCGATCGCCGCTTCCACGCCCAGCCGGTGTGCTGCCCCGGCTGCGGTCCCACGCTCACGCTGCACACCTCCGGCGGCGCGGTGATCGCGGGCGATCCGGTGGCCGAGGCGGCGGCGCTGCTCGGCAGCGGAGCCGTCCTCGCGGTGAAGGGACTCGGGGGCCACCACCTCGCGGTGGACGCCGCCGACGAGGACGCGGTCGCGGCGCTGCGGGCCCGCAAGCACCGTGGGGACAAGGCGTTCGCCGTGATGGCGCCGGACCTGGCCGCCGTACGGGAGCTGTGTGATCTGGACGGCGCGGCGAGCGGCGCGGTGGCCGCCCTCACCGGCCCGCGCCGCCCGATCGTGCTGCTGCCACGGCGCCCCGGCTGCCCCATCGCCGCCTCGGTGGCGCCCGGCAACCGTGACCTCGGCGTGCTCCTGCCGTACACGCCTCTGCATCATCTGCTGGCCAGGGAGCTGGGCCGCCCATATGTGCTGACCAGCGGAAATCTGTCGGGCGAGCCCATCGCGCACCGCGACGAGGACGCGCGGCGGCTGGCCGCCGACGCCTTCCTCACCCACGATCGGCCGATCCACACGGGGCTCGACGACTCGGTGGTCCGGATCTTCCGCGACACGGAGGTGCCGGTACGGCGAGCCCGTGGCCACGCGCCCGCGCCGATCGCGCTGCCCTGGGCGTTCCCCCGGCCGGTTCTCGCGTGCGGAGCGCAGCTCAAGAGCACGTTCTGCCTGGCAACGGGGAGCCACGCGGTCGTCTCCCAGCATCTGGGCGACCTGGAGAACTACGCGACGATGCAGGCCTTCGCCGGCGGGGTCACGCACTTCCGGCGGCTGTTCGGCATCGAGCCGGAGGTGGTAGTCCACGATCTCCACCCGGAGTACCTGTCCACCAAGTACGCCCTCACCCTCGACGGCGTTCAGCCGCTCGGTGTGCAGCACCACCACGCCCACATCGCGTCCTGCCTGGCCGACAACGGCGAGACCGGCCCGGTCGTCGGCATCGCCCTCGACGGTACGGGCTACGGCACGGACGGCACGATCTGGGGCGGCGAGCTGCTCGTGGCCGACCTGGCGGGCTTCGAGCGGGCCGGGCACCTGGAGCCGGTGCCGATGCCCGGCGGCGTCACGGCGATCCGGCAGCCCTGGCGGATGGCCGCGGCCTTCCTGCACAGCGCGTTCGGCCCCGGCTCCTTCGACGACCTCGGGGTGGTCCGCCGCAACCAGGACCGGTGGCCGGCCGTGGCGGCCCTCGTGGCGAACGGCCCGGCCGGGCAGGTGACGTCGAGCGCGGGCCGGCTGTTCGACGCGGTGTCCGCGCTCCTCGGCGTCAGGGACACGATCACCTACGACGGACAGGCGGCGGTGGAGCTGGAGCAGCGGGCGGACCCGGGTGTCCGCGCGGGGTATCCGGTCACCGTGGCCGGGACGGTCATCCGTACCACCGATCTGATCCGCGCGGTCGTCGGCGACCTGCGCCGGGGCGAGGCGCCGGAGGTGATCGCGGCGAGGTTCCACCACGGGCTGGCCGCGGCGGTGGTGACGGCGGCGACCCGGGTCGCGGCCACCACCGGTCTGGAGGTGGCCGCGCTGTCCGGCGGGGTGTTCTGCAACACCCTCCTGCTCGGCGCCGTGGTCGACGGGCTGCGCCACCACGGCCTGCGCGTACTGCTGCACCGGCGCGTCCCCTGCAACGACGGCGGCATCAGTCTCGGGCAGGCCGCGGTGGCGGGGGCTCGGGACAGAGCGTCATCCGCCGGCGCCCGGGACCGAACGTCGGCAGATGCGCGGCAGCGGGTCCGAGCGTCAGCAGATGCGCGGCAGCGGGTCGCCGACCAGCATGTCCACGATGCGGGTGCCGCCGAAGGCGGTTCTCAGCAGCACCAGGCCGGGCGGGTCCTCCCCCACCCAGCCGATGATCGCGGCTTCGGCGCCGACCGGATGGCTCCGCATGATCTCGACCGCCCGCTCGGCGTGCTCGCCGTCGACGACGGCGACCAGCCGGCCCTCGCAGGCGACGTACAGCGGGTCGATCCCGAGTAGCTCGCACACCCCGGTGACCTCCGGCCGGACCGGTACGGACTCCTCGTCCATCACCACGGTGACGCCCGAGGCGGTCGCCACCTCGTTCAGCACAGTGGCCACGCCGCCGCGGGTGGCGTCCCGCAACGTCCGCACCTGGGTGGGGAGGACGTCCAGGAGTTCGGCCACCAGACCGTTCAGCGGGGCGGTGTCCGAGACCGTGTCCGCCTCGATGCCGAGCTCGCCGCGGGCCAGCATGATGGCCACGCCGTGCTCACCGATCGGACCGGACACGATGACCGCGTCGCCGGGCTGGGCAGCGGAGATGGACGGCGTGCCGGGGCGGTCGACGACGCCGACGCCCGCGGTGGTGACATAACAGCCGTCGGCCTTGCCCCGCTGGACGACCTTGGTGTCGCCGGTGACGATCGAGACGCCCGCCATCTCGGCCGCGGCGGCCATCGAGGCGACGATCCGCCGCAGGTCGCCGATCGGGAAGCCCTCTTCGAGGATGAACCCGGCGGACAGATACAGCGGGCGGGCGCCGCATACCGCGAGGTCGTTGACGGTGCCGTTGACCGCCAGGTCGCCGATGTCGCCGCCGGGGAAGAACAGCGGGGAGACCACGAACGCGTCCGTGGTGAACACCACGCGCGAGCTGTCGAGCGCCAGCGTGGCCCCGTCCTCCAGCGGGGCGAGCAGCGGATTGCGGAACGCCTCCAGGAAGATCGCGTCGATCAGGTTCCGGGTCGCCTTGCCGCCGGAGCCGTGCGCCAGCGTGATCCGTTCCTCCCGCACCACCGGGCGGCGGCGCCGGATGCGCTCGATCCGGTCGAGGACCTGCTTCTCCGTGGTCATGCCCGGGTCGCCTCCCGCACTCGTTCCCGGCTGAACCGGCCGAAGTTGTAGTACGCCGCGCACGCCCCCTCCGACGAGACCATGCAGGTCCCGATCGGTGTCTCGGGGGTGCACGCGGTGCCGAACACCTTGCACTCCCACGGTTTGAGCACGCCCTTGAGCACTTCACCGCACTGGCACGCCTTGGGATCGGCGATGCGCGTACCGGGGATGTCGAAGATCCGCTCCGCGTCGAAGGCGGCGTACTCCTCGGCCATGCCCAGCGCCGAGTGGGAGATGAAGCCGAGCCCGCGCCATTCGAAGTGCGGGCGTACGCGCATCACCGTCCCGATCGCCTCCATGGCGATCCGGTTGCCTTCCCACGGCACCACCCGCGCGTACTGGTTCTCCACCTCGCCGCGGCCCTCGGCGAGCTGGCCGAGGAGCATGTGGACCGAGTGGAGGATGTCGAGCGGCTCGAACCCGGCGACCACGAACGGCTGCCCGTAGTCGCGCGCGATGAACTCGTACGGCCGGCAGCCGATGATCGTCGAGACGTGGCCGGGCCCGATGAAGCCGTCCAGCCGCAGGTCGGGCGAGTCGAGTATCGCCTTGATGGCCGGGATGATCAGGACGTGGTTGCAGAAGACGGAGAAGTTCTCGATGCCTTCCTCGGCCGCCCGCAGCACGGTCACCGCCGTCGACGGCGCCGTGGTCTCGAAGCCGATCGCCATGAACACGACCCGCCGGTCCGGATTCGCCCGGGCGATCTTGAGCGCGTCGAGGGGCGAGTAGACCATCCGGATGTCCGCGCCCTGGGCCTTGGCGTCGAGGAACGTCGACTCGCCCCCGGGCACCCGCATCATGTCGCCGAACGAGGTCATGATCACATCGGGCTGACGCGCGATGTGGATGGCGTCGTCCACCCGTCCCATGGGGATGACGCAGACGGGACAGCCCGGCCCGTGGACGAGCGTCACGGCCTCCGGCAGGTAGTCCTCGATGCCGTGTTTGTAGATGGTGTGCGTGTGTCCGCCGCACACCTCCATGAACTTGTACCGGCGTCCCGGCTCGCACCGGGCCGATATCCGCGCCGCCAGCGCCCGGGCCGTGTCGGCGTCGCGGAACTCATCGACGAATCTCATGAGATGTCCGATTCCTTGAGCGCGTCGATCTCGTCGGTGTACGCCTGCCCGATCCCGTGCAGCATGTCCATCACGGCCTTGGCCTCGGACTCGGAGATCTTCGACAGGGCGAATCCCACGTGGACGAGCACCCAGTCGCCGGGCTTGAGGTCGTCGTCGGCGAGCAGCCCCATGTTGATGCGGCGGCGTACTCCACTGACGTCCACCATGGCGAGGTCGGTGAACTCCTCGACGGCCCCCACGAGCTCACCGGGAATCCCGAGGCACATCGGCTTCCCCCTCGAACTGGACCGATTCGAGGACCAGCTCGTCGCCGCCGCGGACGTCCACGTCGTCGTCGCCGCACCTCGGGCAGACGGCGAGCACGTCGATGGACTCCGACATGTGGCCGCAGGTGCCGCAGTCCACGGTGACGGGTGTGACGACGAGGTCGAGGGCGGCGCCCTCGGCCGCGCTGCCCAGGGCCGCGAACGCGAAGGCCTGGTCGAACGCCTCACCGACGACGGCATGGCGGGCGCCGATCCGGACCCGCACGCCGGCCACCCGCCGGCCGGCCGCGTGCTGACGGACCAGGTCGACCAGTCCCTCGCACATTCCTATCTCATGCATGAACTGCCCTACATCCTTGTCATGTTCAGGTAGCGCTTGATCTCCGGCCATTGCACGGCGATCACCGCGGCGACCGCGCACAGCATCACCAGCCCCACCAGAGGCCTCTTCCTCATCCGTTTCCACCTCCTCGGTCTTCCGGAACCCCGGTCCGTCGATTACTTCGATCAAGTCTCGACAAGGGACCGGACCGTCTCCAGGGCCGGGCCGAGGGCCGCGCGTACCGGCTCGCTCAGTTCGACCCGTACGTCCTCGTCCGGCGCCCCGGTCATCACCGTCGCCGGTTCGCAGGCCACGACGAGCACCCGTGGCGGTATCCGGCCCAGCTCGGCGGCCAGCCGGAGCACGCGTACCGGATCCATGCCGTGGGTCTCCATGGGCACGCCCGCCTCCGGCTCCGCCGGTTCGAGCACGGTCAGCGTGCCGGGAGCGTGGCCGCGGGGCGCGGCGTCCACGAAGATCACCGTGTCGTAGTCGCGTTGCAGGGCGTAGACCAGGTCCATGCCGCGGATCCCGAAGTCCACCACGTCCACCCCGGCGGGCAGCGGCTCGGCCGACAGCCGCCGCGCCACCTCGACGCCGAAGCCGTCGTCGCCGAGGAAGATGTTGCCGATGCCGGCGACCAGGACGCGGGCGGTCCGGCTGTCCGCCACGATCGGCTCCACCTCCTCGGCGGAATAGAAGAACCGGTGCCCGGGCAGCTTCGCCTCTCCCAGGTCGCGGCCCGGATCGTCCTCAAGGGTGACGGCCAGATGGATGCCGCCCGCCTCGTCCTGCTCGACGCTCTCGATGACGGCGACCCGACCGTCCAGGGCGAGGTCGAAGATGTCCGCCCTCGATCGCGGGCGCAGCCGCACCCTGCTGCCCGCGCCGAGCGTCGCGCCGTCCACGATCACGGTGTCCGGTCCCCGTCGTTCCATCCGGGCCCAGAAGTCATCGGTCGCCGTCATGTCCTTCCTTCCGCAGGGTGCCGTGCAGGCGCATGAGCCGATCGGGTGAGAGCGAGGCGCAGCGGTCGAGGATCTCCCGCGCCCGGGGGTCGCCGTCGCGGATCTCCCGCTGCTCCTCCTCGGTCAGGGCGAGCACGCTCAGGGTCAGCAACTGGTCGATCTCGGTGGCGTCGAAGAGGTCTCCGGGACTCTCCGGGGAGATCCGGGGATAGTCGTAGAGGATGATCGGCGCCGCGAGCATCGTGTGCCGCTCGCCCTCCTCGCCCACCATGACCGGCCAGGCACCGGCGTTGTCGCAGCCTTCCGCCAGCGGCCGCAGCTCCTCGGGCGGGTCCGTCAGGGAGACGAACCGGCCGCGCGGCGCGTGCAGGATCATGTGCGCGGACAGGAAGGTGTGTCTCAGTGCCTCGGTACGGCTCCCGCCCGCCCAGCCGGTCGTGTTGCCGACCTCGACGGTTATCCGGAAGACGCCGGGCCGCGGGCGTTCGGCCCTGATCTCGATCCGTCCGCGCAGCCCCTGCCAGCTACGCGAAAGCGCGCCGGCCCGCTGCCCGTCGGGGCCGGTCAGCCATTCGACGTCCGCGCCCTCGGCTATGTCGATGTCCACCAGGGCCGGCTGACGGACGAGCCCCGCGAGGTCGAGCCCGAACACGGCGACCTCCCGCTCGGCCGCCTCCTCCCTGGCCACGTGGCGCTCGCCCCCGGCCACCAGCTCCGGGACCGGCACGAGGTCCGCGCCGGCCACCTCGCGGGCGACGGCGTGCAGGAAGCACACCCGGACGTCGACGGTGTCGGCCGGGTCCGCCTCGATCAGGACCTGCGTGCGCATCAGCGAGCGGTCGCCCGTCTCACCGCACCGCTCCGGGTAGACGCCGCCCAGGGTCCAGCGCTGCGCGTTCTTGAGCGCCGAGCGGCGGTAGGGCCACAGCAGGTAGCCCTCGTACAGCACCGCGCGCGCGATCTGTGTCACCGCGTCCATCGGTCAGCCACCACCCGGTTCGCTCGCCAGCAGTTTCCCCACCACGTCTTCCCAGGTCGTCAGCGTGTGCTGGATCTTGTAGTCGTACAGCCGGTCGAACGCCTCGCGGTCCAGCCGGAGCCAGGCGCTGCGCGGGAAGTAGTGGTCCATGACGTCCTTCCAGACCTGGACCGGCATCCGGAACGCGGCGTCGGTGTCCCACGGGATCCGGGCCACCTGGAGCAGGCCGGCGTCGGCGTAGAAGATCGTCCCGCTGAACAGGAAGTCCAGCGGGACCTCGCCGTCCGGCAGGCTGTGGAAGTACTTGGCGACCGCCACCTCGAAGTCGTAGGTGCAGCTCACGTCGATGCTCGTGATCGTTCCCTCGTCGAACCCGGGTACCTGTGTCACCACCCGCGCCCACAGCAGGCTCCTCGACGTCCTGCCCCACTCCTCGGGCGCGCCGAACAGCTCGGTGAGCCGCCGCCGGGTCGGCGGGTCGTGGCGGCGCCGCGCGGCGGCGACGCGGATCTGGGTGTCCAGCGCGAGGCACCGGACCGGCGGCGCGCCGGCGCCGTCGATCCGCAGCGTGAACCGCACCGTGGGCACGGCGGCGAAGTCCACCGCCTCGGCCTTCTCGACCGCGAACCTCAGCTCCGGCGGCCGCGCGTCGTCCCTGTTCACGAAGCCCTGATCGGACTCCCTGCCCGATCCTGGCCTCATGCCGGGGACAGGTTGGGCATCGCCGGGTCGATCGGGTCGCGGTCCCGTGGGTTGATGCCGGTGGATCGCGCCGCCGTCGAGAAGCCGCCGGGGAGGTGACCCGGTTGCTTCTCGTAGTTGCCGAGCGCGTTCCCCTCATGGACGCCCTTCAGGTGCGCGGACGCGTCGGGCCGCACTTGGGGGCGGCCCACCTTGATGTCGCCGGTCATCGTGGAACTCCTTTCGACAGGTCCGCGGGCACGGGCTTGGCCCGGCTCCGCAGTTCGGTGAAGAAGGCGCCGACCCCGTTCCAGACGTCCTGGCCGCCGGCCAGGCCCTTCCACCGGGACCTGAGCACGGCGACGAGGGCGAAGCAGTCGTCGATCGGCACCAGCCAGTGGTCTCGCGCGCCGCCGGTCCGGTTGACCAGGAGCGCCTCCACGTCGGGGGCCAGGTGCCGCAGCACGGGGTTGGCCGTTTCCACCGAGGCCCAGGCGGCCGGAGCGGTCGCGGCCTCGACCGCTCCGGCCGGGCCGGGGTACCGGATCACGGTCCGCCCTTCGGACGAGTCGCGGCAGGCGAACGCCATCTGTACGGGGATCTCCAGGGACTCCCAGGTGGCCTCGTCGAGGGCGAAATCCGGCAGGTACCACCGGCGGTCGGGCACCAGGCGGTAGCGGTCGCCCGCCGCCGGTGGGTGCTCGAAGAGCAGGGCACACGGCCGGCAGGCACAGCGCGGTTCGCGGACCGCCGGCTCGAGCAGGTGCCGGTGCTCGGCAGGGATGGGCGCGGCACACAGCTCGCACCGGCACGGGTCGCCGTCCTGGCCCGCCGGGGACCGCTCGGCCGGTCGGTTGATGAGGCCGCGCAGACCCCCTGGCGCCATGTCGTGCTCCCTCATGACGCCCGTGTGCCGGGGCGGCGCAGGGTGTCGATGGGGATCAGGACCGGGGGCGGGCCGACCTCCTCGATCTCCACCCGGTCGACCTCCGGGGCGGCGTTCCGGATCGCCTCCTCCAGCAGGGCCGACGGATCGGTCGCGGCACCGCAGCCACCGCGACCGCGCTGGAGCCGCACCCTCGCCACGCCGTCCGCCACGGTCACCGCCTCGACGGCCGAGCCGCCGAGCCGGGGCCGTACGCGGCTCACCGCCCGCTCGACCCGGGCGGACACGTCCAGCGGATGCAGGCCGTGCAGCACCAGCAGGTAGGCGACCAGTTCGTCCTCGGCGAGCGCGGGCCCGAGCGTCTCCCCGCCGATCGCGACGATCCGGGCGAGAGCCTCGCCGTACAGGTCGAGCAGCGCCTGGAGCACCTCGACGGTGAACCCGGGGTCGGGCAGCGACTCGACGCTGTCCAGCAGGGCGTCGACCCGGGCCACCCGCTCGGCGGCCTCGCGGTCGGTCAGTGACATCGCCCGCCCCTATCCGGAGACGCTCGTGCCCAGCGTCGGGGAGTGCACCTGTTTGAGCACCTTCCCGTCGCCGAGGTACATGTGGACACCGCACGGGAGGCAGGGGTCGAAGCTGCGTACCGTGCGCATGATGTCGATGCCCTTGAAGTTCTCCGGGCCGTTCTCCTCGAAGATGTGCATCCCCTGTACGGCGTCCTCGTACGGACCGGGAGTGCCGTAGCTGTCGCGCGGGCTCGCGTTCCACGGCGTGGGCGGGTAGGGGTGGTAGTTGGCGATCTTGCCGTCGCGGATCACCATGTGGTGGGACAAAACCCCGCGCACCGCCTCGTGGAAACCGCAGCCGATCGCGTCATCGGGCACGTCGAAGTCGGTGAAGACCTTCGTCCGGCCGGCCCGTACCTCGGCCATCGCCTTGTCCAGGAAATGGAAGGCCATCGCGGCGGAGTAGGCGATGAAGTAGATGCGGGCCCGGTTGCGCTCGATCGTGTTGGACCACTGGGGCACCTTCCACTCGAACCTCATCTCCGGCAGGAGCGTGCTCTTGGGCAGGTTGATCTCCACGCTGTGACCGGTCGCCCGGACGAATCCGGTGTCGACGATGCCGGCCAGCGCCGTCGTCCAGAGCCGGGCGAGCGCCCCGCCGCCGGTGTCGAGCGCGAGGTGATCGCCGGTGCGGTCGTCGTACCAGCGGGGGCTCATGACCCAGCTGTAGTTGCCGTCCAGGTCCCGCTTCTGCGGCTTCGGCAGCGTCGTCTGGTTCCACGGATGGCGCCGGTCCACGGGGTTGCCGAGCGGGTCGTGGCTGACGAAGAGCTCCTCGTTCTGCCAGTCGTCGTAGTACGAGCTGCCCAGCAGGATCCGGATGCCGAGGTTGATGTCCACCAGGTTCGTGGTGCGCAACTCGCCGTCCAGGACGATGCCCGGGGTGACGAACATGCCCCGGCCCCACTCGCTCATGGTCCGGTAGTCGTAGTCGACGACGGCCGGGTCCTGGAAGGAGCCCCAGCAGCCCAGCATGATCCGCCGCCGGCCGACCTCCTCGTATCCGGGCAGCGCCTCGTAGAAGAAGTCGAACAGGTCGTCGTTGACCGGGACGACCTTCTTGATGAAGTCGAGGACCCTGAGCAGCCGGGACAGGTAGTCGGTGAACAGCTGGGGCGTCGCCACCGTGCCCACGCCGCCCGGATAGATCGTCGAGGGATGGACGTGCCGCCCCTCCATCAGGCAGAACATCTCCCTGGTGACCCGGCTCACCTGCAGCGCCTCGCGGTACATCGCGCCGGTGAACGGGTTGAACGCCCGCATGATGTCGGCGATCGTCCGATACCCGTGGACGTCGGCGTGCGGCGCCTCCGTGGTCTCCGCCCTGCGCAGCAGGCTGGGGTTGGTCTCCTTGACGATCTGTTCGCAGTAGTCGACGAACACCAGATTGTCCTGGAACAGCGTGTGGTCGAACATGTACTCGGCCGCCTCGCCGAGATTGATGATCCACTCGCCCAGTGGCGGAGTCTTGATGCCGTACGCCATGTTCTGCGCGTAGACCGAGCAGGTCGCGTGGTTGTCGCCGCAGATGCCGCAGATGCGGCTGGTGATGAAGTGCGCGTCCCGCGGGTCCTTGCCGCGCATGAACACGCTGTAGCCCCGGAACAACGAGGAGGTGCTCTTACACTCGACGACCTCGTTGTTGTTGAAGTCGATCTTCGTGTAGATCCCCAGGTTGCCGATGATGCGGGTGATGGGATCCCAGGACATCTCGACCAGTTGCCGAGTCTCCTGAGCCTCCTTGGATCGGATGGTCACCGCGTCGTTCCCTCTCGCCTAGCGCCGTTCCGGTGGTAGCCACTCGTCAACTCAGGCTCGTTGTGACGCCACTTCGGCTCCTTGTTGACCGTCTTGTTGGTGATGCCGCGCAGCTTGCGGATGAGCGATCCGTACGCGCCGGTGGCGGTGGAAGACACCAGCGCACCGGGTGGCTGGTCCATGAACGGCATGAACTTGTCGGGGAACCCGGGCATCGTGCAGCCGATGCAGATGCCGCCCACATTGGGGCAGCCGCCGATCCCGCCCATCCAGCCGCGCTTGGGGACGTTGCAGTTGACCACCGGGCCCCAGCAGCCGATCTTGACCTGACACTTGGGCGAGTTGTAGTCCTGGGCGAAGTCGCCCTGCTCGTAGTAGCCGGCCCGGTCGCACCCCTCGTGCACCGTCTTGCCGAACAGCCAGGTCGGCCGCAACTGCTTGTCGAGAGGGATCATGGGCGCCAGTCCCGCGGCCTGGTACAGCAGCCAGGTCAGGGTCTCCATGAAGTTGTCGGGCTGCACCGGGCAGCCCGGCACGTTGATGATGGGCAGCCCGCCGGCCGAGCGGAAGTCGTGGCCCAGGTAGTCGCCGAGTCCCATGCTGCCCGTCGGGTTCCCCGCCATGGCGTGGATGCCGCCGTACGTCGCGCAGGTGCCTATCGCGACCACCGCCCACGCCTGCGGCGCGAGCCGGTCGATCCACTGGTTGACGGTGATCGGCTGCCCGGTCACCGGATCGTTCCCCATCGACGTCCAGAAACCGTCGCCGTTGATCTTCTCGTTGGGGATCGACCCCTCGACGACGAAGACGAACGGGCGCAGGCCGCCCGCCGCGGCCTGGTGGAAGGCGGCCATGAAGTCGCTGCCCGTCTCCGCCGCCAGCACCTTGTTGTGCAGACGCACCTTCGGCAGTCCGGGCACCAGGCCGAGCAGCACCTCTTCGAGGCTCGGCTGGGAAGCCGCCGTCACCGAGACCGTGTCGCCGTCGCAGCTCATACCCTCCGAGGTCCACAGAATGTGCACCTCGTCCACAGCGGTGTCCGTCGTGGCTTCGCTCATGTCCACGGCCCCCGTCTCGGCAGTTGGGCGTAATGCGTTAGGTATCGCCTCCAATGACACGGAGTAAGCACTCGATGCACATAGCGAGCACGGCGATGGAGGAATGCGGACGACCAGGTCGCTTCCCTTGCCGATTCATGCACTTTCAGAGGTGCCGTCCGCATGATGCGCCGGGAATGCGATGCGCACCTCTAGGGCGTTACCGGCCGGTCCAGCGCGGGGGTCTGCCTTCCGCGAAGGCGCGCGGACCTTCGTGGGCGTCCTGTGAGCCGAGCATCGCCCGGTAGCGCGGCAGGTCGGCGCTGCGGAGCGTCTGGTAAGCCTCGGCCACACCCAGTCCCTCGGTCGTGCGCGCGATCTCCTTGATCGCCGCGATGGCGAGGGGCGCCGCGGAACAGACGCCGCGGGCCAGCTCCATGGCCGCCTCAAGGAGCCGGTCGCCGGGCACGACCCGGTTGACCAGGCCCCAGCGGGCCGCCTCGGGTGCGGTCATGCGCCGTCCGGTGACCAGCATCTCGGTCGCGAGCACGTACGGCAGGCGCCGCGGCAGGCGCAGGACCCCGCCCGAGTCGGGCACCATGCCCAGCCGCACCTCCGGCAGCGCGAACTCGGCGGGCTCGGCGGCGACGATCAGATCGGCCGCCAGGGCGAGCTCGAAGCCGCCGCCCAGCGCGAGGCCGTTCACCGCGGCTATCACCGGCTTGTCGAGGGTGAAGAACTCGGTCAGACCGGCGAAGCCGCCAGGACCGTGGTCGGCGTCGATCGCCTCGCCGGCCTTCAGATCCCAGCCCGCCGAGAAGAACCGCGCGCCCGCCCCGGTGAGGATCGCGACGCGCAGGCCGGGGTCCGTCCGCAGCCGTTCGAACGCCGCGTACAACGCCTTGCTGGTCGCGACGTCGATGGCGTTCGCCTTGGGCCGGTCGAGGGTGACGGTCAGGATGCCGCCGTCCTCCGACATCCGTACGGGATCAGCCATGGTCCGCCGCCAACCGGATCAGCGCGTCGGCGGCCAGCACGCCGTGCCCCTCGGGCCGTACGAGCAGCGGGTTCACGTCGAGTTCGATCAGCCGCCCGGCGTGCGTCTCGGCGTAGCGGGCGATCACGCTGACGGCGTCCAGCACCGCCGCCACGTCGCCCGGCGGCCGCCCTCGGTACCCGTTGAGCAGCGGCCAGATCGTCAGCGAGGCCAGCGCCGCGCGGACCTCCTGCCGCGAGGCGGGCAGGAGCAGCTGAGCCACGTCCCGCAGCAGCTCCACCAGTACCCCGCCCGCACCGACGGTCAGCACGAGGCCGAACCGGGGATCGTGCCGGGCACCGACGATCAGCTCGGCGACGGTGTCCTGGACCATCCGCTCGACGAGGAACCGGTCGGACAGGCCGGACATCCGGCCCACCGCACCGCGCACGTCATCCACGCCGCACAAGTTCAGGTGCACCGCCCCGGCCTCGGTCTTGTGCGGGAGGGACGTGGACACGGCCTTGACCACCACGGGATATCCGAGTTTGTCGGCGTACGGCCCGGCCTCCTCCGCGCCCACCAGCGCGCCTTCCGGAACCGGCAGGCCGAGAGCGGCCAGTGCGCGCTTGGCGTTCCACTCGTCCAGGAGCAGCGGCGTGGTCCCCGGGGACCGTGGCGCGGGCGTGACGGGCCGGACGTCTCCGGCCCGCGCCTGGGCGGCGCCGATCAGCGCGGCGGCGCGGATCGCGTCCAGGCATTCGGGCAGGCCCTGCATGGGCGCGATGCCTTCGGCCAGGAGCCGGGCACCGACGTGCTCCGGCAGCCCTTCGGGCAGCGAGCTGACCACGCACGCCGGCCCGCCCACGCGCCGGGTCGCCGCGATGAACGCCGCCAGCGTCGTCTCCCAGTCCTCCGGCACGCAGCGGTCCTCCCGGGGGAGGTCGACGACCAGGAGGTGGGCGTCGAATCCCGCGCTCAGCAGGCCGGCGAAGCACTCCGTCTGGGCTCGCCGATCGCCCCAGATGTAGGTGTGGTAGTCGAGGGGGTTGGCGATGGCGACCGCCTCGCCCAGCACCGCGCGCAGGCGGTGCCGTACGGCGGGCGGGAAGGCGGGCAGCGTCAGGCCGCGCGGCTGGGCGAGGTCGGCCACCAGTGAGGCCTCGCCGCCCGAGCAGCTCGCCGAGGCGATGCGGGTGCCTTTCCGGGCGCCGTGCACGCTCAGCAGCTTCAGCGTCTCCAGCAGACCCACTGGATCGTGGACCCGGGCCACGCCCAGCCGCGCGAACAGCGCGTCGTACAGGTCGTCCGGGCCGGCGAGCGAGCTGCTGTGGGCGAGCGTGGCCAGCGCACCTAGCTCGGAGGAGCCCGACTTGAGCGCGACCAGCGGAACCCGCCGGGTCAGCGCCCTGATCGCGACGCGCGAGAAGCCCGCCACGTCGTCCAGCCCCTCGATGTGCAGCCCGATCGCGGTGATCCGCCGGTCGTCCAGCAGCGCGTCCACGATCTCGGGCAGGCCGGCGCCGGCCGCGTTGCCGAGCGAGATCACGTACGCGAGCGGCAGCGATCGGCGCTGCATGGTCAGGTTCACGGCGAGGTTGCCGCTCTGCGTGACGATGGCGACGCCACGCTCGACGGGCGTGCCGCCGTGCTGGTCGGGCCAGAGCGCGGCGCGGTCGAGGTAGTTGAGGACGCCGTAGCAGTTCGGGCCGAGGATGGCCATCGCGCCGGCGGCCTCGATCAGGCCGCGTTGCCTGGCGGACCCTTCGCCGCCCGCCTCGGCGAAGCCCGACGCGTAACACACCGCGCCGCCGGCGCCCCGCCGGGCGAGTGCCGCGACGATGTCCACCGTCGGCTCGCGCGGCACCGCGACGAAGGCGGCGTCGGGCGCCTCGGGCAGCTCGTCGACCGCGCGGAAGCAGGTGAGTCCCTCGATCGAGTCGTGGTAGGGATGCACGGGCCAGAGCTCGCCCGCGAAGCCGACCTGCCGACACTGGCGGATCACCTCGGCGGCGGGCCGCCCGCCGAACACCGCGATGTGCCGCGGGGCGAGCAGCCGGCGCAGGTTGTGCCGGTGCGTCCGGCTCGCGTGGCTCATCCGCCGTACGGGCGCAGCAGCGCGCGGGAGATGATGTGCCGCTGGATCTCGCTGGTGCCGTCCCAGATCCGTTCGACGCGGGCGTCCCGCCAGAAGCGCTCGATCGGCAGCTCCGTCATCAGCCCCATGCCGCCGAAGATCTGGACCGCGTGATCGGTGATCCGGCCCAGCGCCTCGGAGGCGAACAGCTTGGCCATCGCGGCGTCCTGGTCGGTCATGCTGCCCTGGCCGAGCTTCCAGGCCGCGCGCAGCGTCAGCAGCTCCGCCGCCTCCAGCTCGGTGAGCATGTCGGCCAGCTTGAAACCGGTGCCCTGGAAGCGTCCGATGGACTGGCCGAACTGCTCGCGCGTCGCGGCCCATTGTGTCGCCGACTCGAGCACCCGGCGGGCGCGTCCGACGCTGGTCGCGGCGACGGCCAGACGGCTGCTGCCCAGCCACTCGGCCATCAGCTCGAAGCCGGCGCCCTCCTCGCCGAGGCGTTGCCGGGCCGGGATCCGGCAGTCGGTGAAGGACAGCTCGCACTGGTGGTAGCCACGGTGCGAGACGCAGGGCGAGCCGCGCCGCACCGAGAGGCCCGGCGTGTCGGTGTCGACGAGGAACGCGGTGATGCCGGGCCCGGTCCTGGCGAACAGGATGACGAAGTCGGCCTGGTCGGCATGGCTGATGAAGTGCTTGATGCCGTTGACGACGTAGTCGTCGCCGTCGCGCTCCGCCCGGGTCCGCATCGACCGCACGTCGGAACCCGCGCCGGGCTCGGTCATGGCCAGGCAGTCGTGGCGCTCGCCGCGGATCGCCGGCAGCAGGTAGGCGTCGATCTGCTCGTCCCGGCACGCCTGGAGGATGTTGCTCGGCCGCGTGACCAGCATCTGCAACGCGTAGGAAGCGCGCCCGAGCTCGCGTTCGACGAGCGTCATGTCGAACGCGTCCAGCCCGCCCCCGCCCAGTTCCGCGGGCATGTTGGCGGCGTACAGGCCCGAGGCGACCGCCTTCCGCCTGATCTCGTCCGCGAGCTCCTTGGGCACGTCGTCCAGCCGCTCGACCTCGTCCTCGTACGGGTAGAGCTCGCTCTCGACGAAGCCGCGCACGGTGTCGACGATCATGTGCTGTTCGGTGGTGAGTGCGAAGTGCACGGATTCCGTCCTCACGGTCGTACGGAAGGAGTCTTGATCCCCATCACGTGGCCCACCGCCCGCGGCGGGGGCAGGGCGGCGTGGGCGGTGTGGATCGCGGTCAGGCGTTCGCGCAGGTACGGCGGCAGCGGGGTCACGCGACCCGCGCGGGTGTCCACGTGCAGCAGCAGTTGCTCGGCGGTCGCCAGCAGCGCGCCACTGTCGCCGTGGCGCATCTCGTGAAAGACGTGCAGGCGTTTGGCGTCGAGATCGAGCAGCTGGACGGTGAGGCGCAGCGGTTCGCCCCTCGCCGCCTCCCGCAGGTAGGAGAGGTGGGTCTCGGCGGTGAAGAGGGAGTGGCCGTCGAGCCGGTAGCGCTCGTCGATGCCGAAGTAGCGGAAGAACGCGTCGGAGCTGTCGCCGAACACCAGCAGGTAGCACGACTCGCTCATGTGGTCGTTGTAGTCGACCCATTCGGGCAGCACCGGCGTCCGGTGCAGGCACAGCGGGGCGGGGATGGCCGCCGAGGCGTCCCAGGGCCGGTGCCCGCTCCCCTCGTACGGCGTCACGACGCGAGACATGCTCATCACACCTTCAGCCGGGGCGTGTCGCGGAGGAGGGCACGGGTGTACGGCTCGACGGGATGGTCGAGCAGTTGCCCGGTAGGGCCCGCCTCCACGACCCGGCCGCCGTGGAGCACCACCGTCCGCGACGCGATGGACCGGGCGAGGGCCAGGTTGTGGGTCACGAACAGCATCGACAGCCCGCGGGTCCGGCGGATCTCGTCGAGCAGCGTCACGATCGACGCCTGGACGGAGACGTCGAGGGCCGAGGTGACCTCGTCGCAGATGAGCAGGTCCGGCTCGCAGGCCAGCGCACGGGCGATCGCCACGCGTTGCCGCTCCCCGCCGGACAGCCGGTCGGGGAAGACGTGGTAGGCCGACGGAGCGAGCGCCACCTGGTCGAGCAGGTCGAGCACCCGCCGCTCCGCTTCCCTCCCCCGCGCGAGGCCGAACAGGCGCAGAGGTCTGCGGATGATCTCCCCCACGCTCATGCGCGGGTTCAGCGACAGGTACGGATTCTGGAAGACGTACTGGATCGCCTTGCGCAGCTCCCGGGTGCGGCGGCGGGCGACCGGGGGCACCGGCTCGCCCTCGAACGTGATGGATCCCGTCCATTCGCCGTGCAGCCCGGCCAGGCAGCGCGACAGCGTGGTCTTGCCGCTGCCGGACTCCCCCACGACGGCGACGCATTCGTCCCGGCCGACCCGCAGTTCCACCGCGTGCAGCACGGGCGTCCGGCCGTGGTGCGCGCGGAGTTCGCGGACGTCGAGGACCGTCTCCGCCGCCGCGGGCCGTCCCGGTGCCGCCGGGCTGACCGGCAGGGGTTGGGCCCGTACGTGCTCCGCCCGCAGGCAGCGCGACTGATGCCCGTGGCCCGTCTCTGTCATGGGAGGCTCGGCCCGCGTGCACTCCGCGATGGCCATCGCGCACCTGTCGTGGAAGCGGCAGGCCGTCGGCCGTCCTCCAGGAGCGGGGGCGCGGCCGGGGATCCCGGCGAGCGTGCGCCCCTCGGTGACGCTGGGAATCGCGGCCAGCAGCGCCCGCGTGTAGGGGTGGGAGGGGGCGGCGAAGACCTCCGCCTTGGGGCCGATCTCGACGATCTGGCCCGCGTACATCACCGCGACGCGATGGGCCAGCTCCGCGACGACCGCCAGGTCATGGGTGACGTACACCGCCGCGACTCCATGGCGCTCGCAGAGGTCCCGCACCGTGGCCAGGACGTGGGCCTGGGTGGTCACGTCCAGGCCGGTGGTCGGTTCGTCGAGCACGAGCACCTTGGGCCGCGGCGCGAAGGCCATGGCGATCGCCACCCGCTGGAGCTGACCACCGGACAACTGGTGCGGGTAGCGGCGCAGGAACTCGCCGGACGTGGGCAGCGCCACGTCTTCGAGCACCTCACGGACGCGGGCCATCCGGTCGGCACGGCAGCCCACTCGGTGCACGTCGAGGACCTCGCGGATCTGGAACCCGATCCGCAACACCGGGTTGAGCGAGGCCGCGGGATCCTGGGGGACGTAGGCGACGACGGAGCCACGGCGGTCGCGAGCGGCCCGGCGCGGCGGGCTCAGCATGTCGACGCCGTCGATCTCGGCGGCGCCCGCGGCGATGCGCGCCCCTTTGCGGGTGTGCGCGAGCAGCGCCGTACCGACAGTGGTCTTTCCGCTGCCCGACTCGCCGACCAGCGCCAGCACCTCGCCGGGCTGGACGTCGAAGTGGATCCCGTCCACCACGTCTGGGCCGCCGTGGTCCAGCTCGACGCGGAGGGCGGCGACCGAGCAGCGGGCCGCGGTCATGATCGCGCTCCTGGGGCGCGCGTGCTGCTCCCCGCGATGCCGTCGGCGATGAGGTTGGTCCCGATGGTCAGCACCGCGATCGCGATCGTCGGTGCGAGGATCGCCCATGGTTGTACCAGCAGGGCGAGCCGGTTCTGGTTGATCATCATGCCCCAGTCCACCGCCCGAGGGTCCGCCACGAAACCGAGGAAACCGATCGAGGCCACCAGCCCGATCGAGTAGGTCAGCCGCAGGCCCGCCTCGGCCAGGAGCGGGCCGGACATGTTGGGCAGCAACTCGGAGAACAGGATGCGGGTACGCCGCTCGCCGAGCGCCTCGGCCGACTGGACGAACTCGCGGGTGGCCAGGGTCGTGGCCATGCCCCGGGCCAGCCGGGCGACACGGGGGGCGTGCGAGACCCCGACGACCAGGACGACGAGCCACGGCTCGGGACCCACCGTCGCGAGGAGCACGAGGGCGAGCACGATCTGGGGGAAGGCGAGCACCACGTCGTTCAGGCGCATGATCACCTCGTCGGCCCAGCCTCGGGCGTATCCGGCGACCAGGCCGATGACGACACCGAGCACCATGCCGAGCAGCGTGGCCAGGGCCGAGGTGAGCAGGATGGACCGCCCGCCGTACAGGAAGCGCGTCCACACGTCCTGGCCGAGGTAGTCGGCGCCGAGCAGGGCCACCCCGCCGGGCGGCGCGTACGGCCGGCCGACGATCGCGCTCGGATCGTGCGGCGCGACCAGCGGACCGGCCAGGGCGGTGGCGGCCACGACCACGGTGAGGAAGAGCCCGGCCCACATGCGTGAGGTCCTCAGCGAGGCCCGGAACGCGCGTGGCCGCGACGGCATCGCCGCCGATCGGCCGCCGATGCCGATGCGTTCACTCCGCTCGCTCATCGGATCGCCGTCCTCAGCCGCGGCGTGACCAGGATCGTCAGGGCGTCGGCGATCAGGTTCACCACGACGTAGATCGCGGCGATCAGCAGGGCCAGCGCCTGGATGACGGGGATATCCCGGTTACGCACCGCGTCGACCAGGCTCACGCCCATCCCCGGGTATTGGAAGAGGTATTCGACGACGACCACGCCACCGGCCAGCCAGGCCAGTTGGAGCGCGGTCACCTGGATACCGGGCACGATCGCGTTGGACAGCGCGTGGCGGCGCACCGCCAGCCGCTCGGGCACGCCTTTGAGCCTGGCCATCTCCACGTAGTCGCTTTCGAGGACCTCGATGAGCGAGGCTCGCAGGATGCGGCTGATGTACGGCACCACGGCCAGCATCAGCGTGGCCACGGGCAGGATCATCGACGCCGGGTCGGCCCACGGCGGCGCGCCCGGCACCGACATCGACACCGAGGGCAGCCAGCGGAACACCGTGGTCGAGAACAGCGCGACGAGCAGGATGCCGATCACGAACTCCGGCAACGCCGCGACGGCGAGCATGACCACCTGGACGGCGTGGTCGGCCGCCCGGTCGTGACGTCGCGCCGCCACGAGCGCGAGCAGGAAGGCGAGTGGGATGATCAGCACCGCCGAGACGGCCACGAGGACCGCGCTGTTGACCACCCGGGTGCCGATGAGCGTGCTCACCGGCTCCTGCGCGGCCAGGGACGTGCCGAGGTTCCCGTGCAGCAGATCGCCCAGCCAGGACAGGTACCGCTCCACCGGCGGCTGGCCGAGACGCAGCCGCTCGCGCAGCGCCGCGAGGCGATCCGGGGTCGCCGAGCGGCCGAGGATGGCCCTGGCGGGGTCGCCCAGAGCCTGGGTCGTCACGAACACCAGGACGGAGATCAGCCAGAGCGTGATGGCGGCGAGTGCGAGGCGGCGCGCCAGCCAGGCCACCCAGCCCCAGGCGGGGGCCCGGCCGGCCGCCTCAGCCGATCGAGACACGACGGAACTGGTAGTTGGACAGGGGGAGGTTCTTGTCCGGGACGAACCCGGTGACCTTGCTCGAGTACGCGTCCACCTGGTTCCTGAAACCCCAGACGATGTGGCCGCCGCTGTCGTACTCGATCTTCTGCGCCTGTTTGAGCAGGTCCGTGCGCTTGGCGGCGTCGAGTTCGCGGCCGGCTCGTTTGATCAGCGAGATGAACGTCTTGTCGGCCCAGTGGGTCTCGTTGTACGGCGATCCCGGCAGCGAGCCGTCGGCGACCTGCGGTAGGTAACCGCGGGTGAACCAGAAGTCCTGGGCGAAGGTCCAGCCGAGGTACTGGTCGCCGTAGAAGGTCGAGGAGTCGACCTTGCGGACCTCGACGGTGATCCCGGCCCCTCGCGCCTGCCCGGCGAACAGCTCGGCGGCGTCGACGGCGCCGGCGCCGATGCCGGTGGAGGTGACCAGCTCGATCCTGAGATCGGCGTGACCGGCCGCCTTCAGCAGGGACTTCGCCTGGTCGAGATCCTGATGGCGCTGCGGCAGCTCGGCGGCGTAGGCCGGGTCGAACGGCGCGTACAGGTCGTTGGCGATCCGGCCCTGGCCGTTGAGCGCCTGGGCGACCAGCTGCGGACGGTCGACGGCGAGGCGGAACGCCTGCCGTACCCGCACGTCGTTGAACGGCGCCGCGTCCACCCGCATGGTGAAGGGGGTCCACGAGCCGGTCTCGGAGATCAGGACCTGCCCGCCCGCCGCCTTCACCACGTCGATCTGCGACAGGGGCAGGTTGTCGATCGCCTCCACCTGGCCGCTGAGCAGCGCGTTGACCTTGGCGTTGTCGTCCGGGAAGTCGATGATGACCAGCCGGTCGGCGTAGGCCTTCTCCCCCCAGTAGTCGTCGAACCGCTTGAACGAGCTCTGCTCGCCGGGCTGGAAGGACTCGAAGGCGAACGGTCCGGTGCCGACCGGTTTGCGGACGTCGAAGCCGACCGGCACGATACCGAGCGCGTACTGCGCGAGCTGGTCCTTGAGCAGGGCGTAGGGGTACTTCAGCCCGATCTGGACGGTCCGCGCGTCGATCTTCTTGAGCCCGGCCGGATCGATCACCGCCAGGCCCGATGCCCCGGAGCCCGGATCCTTCGGGTCGATGATCCGTCTCAGGGAGAAAATGACGTCGTCGGCGTCCACGGTCTTGCCGTTGTGGAACCGGACGCCCTCTCGCAGCCGGAGCGTCCAGACCTGCCCGTCCTTCGACGTCTCCAGGCTCTCGCCCACCAGCGGCTGGATCTCGTACGCCGGGCTGCGGGTGAACAGTGGCTCGTAGAGGTTCAGCACCCGCGCCTGGTCGGGGTAGGTGACGGGGTTGTGCGGATCCACCGTGTCCTTGGCGCTGCCCCCCGTGGCGCCGACGCGCAGGACGCCGCCTCTCATGGGAGCGGTGGAGGTGGACGGTCGCTGGGTGGTGCCGGTGTTGTCGCCGCAGGCGGCGAGAAGTCCTCCGGATACGATTCCTGCGCTGAGCAGGGCACTGTTGCGGAGAATCTCCCGCCTTGTCTGGCCCTGATTCCGAGTGCTCATAACAACTTGGACCTCGCGATCATGTCCCGTTGCTCTCATCGTGCAATCAATGCTCGAATGGCGTGACAATAGATGCACCATGCGAACAGGTCAAGAGTCCAGAATGTGAGGCCACGATGACGGACACCGGCCAGGAGCAAGATGGAGCGCCGTCCGGCAGGGTGCAGTCACTGGAGCGGGCGATCGCGCTGCTGAACGCCGTGGCGGACAGCTCGCCGGAAGGCGAGACCGTGGCGAACCTCGCCGCCCGGTGCGGCCTCAACCGCGCGACCGCCTGGCGGCTGCTCGCCACGATGGAGCGGCACTCGATGGTCGAGCGCGACCCGCACACCAGCCGGTACGCGATCGGGTTCGCCGTCGCCCGGCTGGCCACGGCGGCCGGCGTCGACGGCCTGGTCCGGCGCGCCCACGGCGTGGTGGAGCGCGTCTCCCGGCAGACCGGCGAGACCGCCAACCTCGCGGTCGCCCGCCCTCTCGGGCTGACCTACGTCGACGAGGTCACCCCGCCGGTCGTGCTCAGCGCCAAGTGGCTGGGCCGCCAGGTCCCGCTGCACGCCACGTCCACCGGCAAGGCGTTGCTGGCCTGGCTGCCGGCGGCCGACGTCGAGTCGCTGCTCGCGGGGCCGCTCACGGCGTACACCGACACGACGGTCATCGACCAGGCGCGGCTGCGCTCGGAGCTGGCGCTCACGAAGGAGCGCGGCTATGGCGTGTGCGTCGGCGAGATGGAGCCGAACCTGTACGGCGTGTCCGCCCCGGTGCTCGACGAGCACGAGCGCCCCATCGCCGTGATCAGCATCTGGGGTCCGAAGGACCGGGTGCCGCAGGACCGGTTCGCCGCGCTCGGCGCTCTGGCGTGCGAGGCCGCCGCCGACATCGCGCGGGCGATGGCGAGGGCTTGACAGACCGGGTTCCCATTGCAGATTGTGAGATGACCGTTCGTAATATGAGCGAAGGGACAGGCCAATGTCTCGTAAGGTCATCCTCACCTGTGCCGTGACGGGGTCCGGTCACACGCCGACGATGTCACCGCACCTGCCGTTCACCGTCGAGGACATCGTCGCCGACTCGGTGGCCGCCGTGGAGGCGGGCGCCTCGGTCATCCACCTGCACGCCCGCGATCCCAGAGACGGCCGGCCGACGCCCGATCCGGCGGTCTTCATGGAGTACCTGAAGCCCATCAAGGCGGCCACCGACGCCGTCGTGAGCATCACCACCGGCGGCGGCACCGGGATGACCGTCGAGCAGCGCCTTGAGGTCATCGACGTGGCACGGCCCGAGCTGTGCACGCTCAACCTGGGCACCATGAACTACGGCGGCTTCCCGATGATCGACAAGCACCGCGGCCAGTGGCGCTTCGACTGGGAGGAGCCCTACCTCGAAAGCACCCGTAGCGAGCCGTTCGTGAGCACGTACGCCGACATCGAGCACATGCTCCGCACGGTCGGCCCGGAGACCGGGGCCAGGTTCGAGTACGAGGCCTATGACGTGGGTCACCTCTACACGCTGGCCTACTATCTGGAGCTCGGCCTGGTGAAGCCGCCCATCTTCCTCCAGACGATCATGGGTGTGATGGGGGGCATCGGCGCCGACGTCGATCATCTCGTCCACATGAAGCGGACCGCCGACCGCCTGCTCGGCGACACGTACGAGTGGTCCGTGCTGGGCGGAGGGCGCCACCAGTTCAACATGGTCACGGTGGCGGCCGTCATGGGCGGGCACGTGCGGGTGGGCCTCGAAGACGGCCTCTACCTCGGCAAGGGACGGCTGGCGCCGTCCAACGCCGAGCAGGTGCGCAAGCTCCGCCGGATCCTGGAGGAGCTGTCCCTGGAAGTGGCGACCCCGGCGGAGACCCGCCAGATCCTCGACCTCAAGGGCCTGGACCAGGTGGCCTTCTGATGGGCTTGGCGACTCCCGAGTCCGTGACCGTCGTCGCGGTCGTGGGCACCGGTGTCATCGGCGGCGGGTGGGCGGCCCACTTCCTGCGCATGGGGTATGACGTCGTCGCGTTCGACCCCGGCCCCCAGGCGGAGGAGCGGCTGACCGCCCTGGTCGACAACGCGTGGCCGACGCTGGAACGGCTCGGCCTGGCCGCCGGCGCGAGCCGCGACCGCCTGCGCTTCACCGGGTCTCTGGATGAGGCCGTCTCCGGTGCCGGCTTCGTGCAGGAGTCGACGCCGGAGAACCTCGACGCGAAGGTCCGCGTCCTCGCCGACATCGACGCCGCGGCCCCGCCGGGAGTCGTCGTCGCGTCGAGCACGTCCGGCTTCGCCATGACCGACATGCAGTCCGGCTGCCGTACCCCTGACCGCTTCGTCGTCGGCCACCCGTTCAACCCGCCGTACCTGATCCCCCTCGTGGAGGTCGTCGGCGGCAAGGCGACCTCGGCCGCCACGGTCGACTGGGCGGACCGGTTCTACCGGGCCGCGGGCAAGGTCTCGCTGAAGATGGACCGCGAGCTGCCCGGCTTCATCGGCAACCGGCTGCAGGAGGCGCTGTGGCGCGAGGCTCTCCACATGGTCGCGGCGGGGGAGGCGACCGTGGACCAGCTCGACGCCTCCATCGCGTACGGGCCCGGACTCCGCTGGGCGCTGATGGGCCCCTGCCTCACCTTCCATCTCGCGGGCGGCCCCGGCGGCATGTCCCACATGCTCGACCATTTCGGGCCCGCGCTGCTGGAACCGTGGACCCGGCTCCAGGCGCCCCCGCTCACCCCGTCGCTGCGCGACCAGATGGTGTCGGGGTGTGCGGCCGAGGCCGCCGGCCGATCGATCGAGCAGCTCGAACGGGAGCGGGACGACTTCCTGGCCGACCTGCTGCTCCTCCTGGAACGCCACGCCGAGCGGTGGGGCCGTGCCTGACCTTCGGCAGGCGCCGTTCGCCGCCTACAGCACGCGGGTCCTGACTGACTGGGTCGACTACAACGGCCACATGAACGACGCGTACTACGCGCTCGTGTGCGGCCGGGCGAGCGAGGCGCTCCTCGACGCGCTCGGCCTCGGCGCGAAGTACCAGGAATCAACCGGATGCACGACCTACACCGTCGAGTCGCACCTGCGCTACCTGAAGGAGGCCCGCGCCGGCGAGACGGTCCGCGTGCTGACGCTCCTCGTCGAAGCCGCTCCCAAGCGTCTGCGGATGCGCCACAGCCTGCGCAACGGCGGCGACGAGGAGATCGCCACGGGCGAATTCGTCTACCTGCACGTCAACCAGCTCAGCGGGCGCGTCGAACCGATGCCGCCGGACCGGCAGGAGCTCGTGACCGCCGTATTCGCCACCCACGAGCCGCTCTCTCGTCGGGCCGTGTAGTATTCATACTATTTAGGTAGGAATAAGGGAACGCAAAGGGAAGGTGAGCATCGGTGTCCAGCTCCACGTCGTGGCCTAACCTCGTCTCCATGCCGACCGACCAGGATGTTCACGAAGCCCTGCTCCCCGACCCCGACCGCGCCACCGTCGCGGTCCTGCCACCGATCGCGAGCGAGGGACACTGGGCCGGCGGACCCAGTGCGGTCGCGGCCGACGGGCTGATCTATCTCGCCTACCGGCTGCGGCGCCCGGTGGGAGAGGGGCGCGGGTACGCGGTGGTGGTCGCCCGTTCGGTCGACGGTGAGCGGTTCGAGACCCTGACGACCATCACCCGCGAGGAGATGGCCGCCGAGTCCCTGGAACGGCCCGCCCTGGTGCGTACGGACGAAGGGCGCTGGCGGCTCTACCTGAGCTGCGCCACCCCGGGCACCAAGCACTGGCGGGTGGAGGTGCTGGAGAGCGACGACCCCGCCGGGTTCGACCCGCGTTCACGCGACACCGTCCTGCCCGGCGACCCCAAGACCGGCGTGAAGGACCCGGTGATCGTCCGGCGGGACGGGAAGTGGCATCTGTGGGCCTCCTGCCATCCGCTGGCCGACTCCGATGAGGCCGACCGGATGGTGACCGACTACGCCACCAGCACCGACGGCCTGGAGTGGACATGGCAGGGCACGGCGCTGAGCGGGCGGCCGGGGCTGTGGGACGGGCGCGGCGTGCGGATCAGCTCGGTGCGTTTCGACGGCGACCGGGTGCTGGCCTTCTACGACGGCCGGGCCAGCGCGGCCGAGAACTACGAGGAGCGCACCGGGATCGCCGTGGGCCCCGACCCCGGCGAGCTGACCCCGCTGGGGACCGCCCCGGCGGCCATGTCGCCGCACCGGGGCGGCGGACTGCGTTACCTCGACATCGTCGACCTGCCGGACGGCCGGATCCGGCTCTACTACGAGTACACCCGCGCCGACGGGGCCCACGAGCTGCGCACCGAGCTGCGCTGATCAGGATGTGGGCTGTCCTGATCAGCGCGAGCTGCGCCGATCAGGATGGGGTGGGCTGATCAGGGCGGGTTGGGCGGCCGTTCCTGGCCTGCCGCTGGCCGGGCGGCCGCGCGCCGACCAGGCCGCCCGAACGCTCCCGGGGCCTGAGCCAGTCGCCGAAGTCCTCGCCGGTGACCTGCTGCAGAAGCTGGATGTCTTCGGTGAAGTACGGGATGAGCCGGCTCCGCTGCTCCCAGGTCAGGGGGCGGCGAGGGGCTCCCCGCCGCTGCAGCAGTTGCTCGACGGGATCGGCCAGGGCCCCGGGCAGGAGCCGCCGGACCGTGGACAGCACCGCGTGCCGCGGGCTGGCGTCGGGATGCGCCGTGACGTTCTCCCTCGGCGTCTCGGTCAGCAGTCCCTGCTCCACCCCGAGGAACCCGCAGATCCGGTCGAGGGTGTCGGCCGGCCGGTCGACGAGGTCCCGGTAGCGGAAGACCAGCACCTGCTCGCGCGGGAACAGCTCGTACAGGGCGGCGAGCTGCTCGCCGTACCGGCCGAGTGCCACGTAGTGCCAGAAGTGCGCCCACCCGGCGGCGATCCGCCGGGCCTCCTCCTCGCAGGCGCGCACCACGTCGCCGATCGGTTCGAGCCCGGCCGACCACAGGTGGGTCCAGTTGGAGTGAGCCCGCTCGACCGGGTCCCGCACGATCACGATGAGCCTGGCGTCCGGGATGGCCGCCTTGATGCGCCGCTGCGCGTCCCGGTCGTACAGGTAGAAGGGTGTGCACTCACCGGCCAGCGTGCCCGCGGGCGCCGGGGCGAACAGCGCCTCGTAGTCCGCGCGCCGCCAGACGTGCTCGCGGTACGTCTCCAGGTCGCCCGGCCCGCCTCTGGTCGGCGGCGGGCCGTCGGTGAGGAAGTACTTGGGCTCCTTGACCTGGGGCAGGTAGAGCTGCGGATGCCGCTGGAGCGCGGCGTGCAGGGCTGTCGTTCCCGCCTTGGGGACGCCTACGACCAGGAAGTTCGGCATGTGCACGGTCATCCCTCCAAATCCCTACTCCTAACTTCCAATTTCCTACCAATTATGCAGGAAGTTACAAGTAGGTGTTTGGCCAGGGCATGCTCACCGTGTCCGGACGCACGGATCGGCAGCCGCGACGCCAGGTGACGCGGCTGCCGATCCGGTCAAGTCAGGGGGTGACGATGGCGAGTTGGTCGACGGCGTCCTCGGTGATCCAGAGGTTGTCGTCGGATCCGACGGTGATCTGCATGGGGCCGGAGTAGGCGCTCGGGAGGGCGTATTCGCTGATGGTGCCGGTTGTGGTGACGTTGGCCACGTTGTTGGCGCTCTGTTCGACGAACCACACGTTGTCGTCCGGGCCGAGGGTCATTCCCCAGGGGAAGCTGTTGGGATCGCTGAGGGAGTAGTCGGTGAAGCTGCCGCCGGTGGTGGCCTTGCCGACCCTTCCTTGGGCGTCGGTGTACCACAGGTTGCTGTCGGAGCCGGTAGTGATCCCTATGGGCAACGCGCCACTTGGACCGGCGTACTCGGTGACCGTTCCACCAGTGGTGATCTTCGCGAGGCTGCCGAGAAGGGGCTCGGTGAACCACAGGTTGCTGTCAGGGCCGGTGGTGATGAACATGGGGTAGGCGCCGCTGGTCGGCAGGCCGTACTCGGTGATCGTCCCGCCCGTGGTGATCTTTCCGACCTGGTCGACGTTCGTCTCGGTGAACCACAGGTTGTCGTCCGGTCCGACGGTGATGCCCCATGGGTAGGCGCCGCTGGTCGGCAGGCTGTACTCGGTGATCGTCCCGGTGGTGGTGATGCGCCCGATCTTGTTGCCGGTCGCTTCGGTGAACCACAGGGCACCATCAGGTCCAGTGGTGATGTGGCCGGGCTGAGCGTCCGCGTTGGGCAGGCTGTATTCGGTGAACACGCCGCCCGGGGTGACTTTCCCGATCTTGTTCGCGTAGTTCTCGGTGAACCACACGTTGCCGTCCGGCCCGGTGGTGATTCCGACGGGGACCGCCGCGTCGGTCGGTACGGCGATCTCGTTGATCGTCGGTGTGCGCAGGGAGTCGGCTACGCGCATCGGGGCGCTTCCGCGCCGGTCGGCGGGCGGGAAGGTGCACCGGATGTGCTTATGGCGCGCCTGCTGCTTGAGCTTGAGGCAGAGCTTGACCCAGGGGCGTGGAGGTGAGGGCGGGTGGGGTGGCTTGGCCTCGGATGCGGCGGCTGGTATGTGAGCCGCCAGGAGCAGGGCCATGACGGCGAGTGGATATCCGAGGATTCTGGAGCGTCGACGCATGACATTCCCTTTCAGGAAGAATGGAAATAAATCGACTGGACGAGCGGGTGGATTCGAGCCGGTTTCGTCGGCGCTATGTCCGACATGCTCAAATATTGGCCGCGAACACCGCCGAATACTCGATACACCGGACATTCCTCATCTCCGCCCGGCTCAGCCGTCCCAATATCTCCCGGCGCCGCCGTTCCGCCTCGACTGTCTTTGTTTGTGGCCGGTCATGAGTACGCCAATTCACCGGCCGGGTTGCCTAAGCGGCAGACGGCCTGGTCAGGGGGGAATGTCGGCTTCGCGGCATGCTGAGAATCGTGGATGCAAAGGACGTCGTCGAACCGGGGTCCGCGCAATGGTGGGAAGCGGGTGATCAGGTGACCGTATGGGTGATGACGCCGGTGTAGTGGCCCAAGACGGCCGCGATCGGGATGCTGATCACGAGCGTCGGCTGCCAGCTGGTGACGGTGGCCAGCGGCGCCTTGGTCCCCCTGAACGCGATCACCGGCGAAGACAGCGGAACCTTGTCCGCCGCGGTGGGCTGCCCCGGGAAGCGGGAGCCGCCACCCGTCTGGACGGTGGCGAGGCCGGACCAGTACGAGACGTTGCCTTTGGTGATCGTCTCGCCGGCGCTCCCGCCGCCGGTGGTGAAGTTGGTGGACGTCACCGTGGCCGTCCAGGACATGGACCCGTTACGGCCGTCCTCCACGGTGATCGTGCCCATGCTGGCGCTGCGCTGGTTGCCCTGAGTGCCGTTCCCCAGGTTGGCCGAGGCGGGCACGGTGATCGTGAGGGTATTGGCATGCAAGGCGAACGTGGAGTTCGTCGCCGCACCGATGGCACCGGCGGCAGCCACGGGGGCCGCCGGAGCGCCGAGCCCGAGGCTTACGACGATCGACGCCATCAGCGAGGCGAATGTCCGCACGTATCTCCTCGATTCCGATGAACCTGCATGAACTGGACCGCCCGATTCGACAAGCGAAAAGTCGTCGGCAGTCTAAGCGGCGGACGGCGGGCCGCGTTCATAGGGCAATCCTCGTGGCCGGTAAATTCGTCGCCAACACTTATGCAGCATTTTGGTGGACAGCTCATAGACCGGGGGGCTGCGACCAGGTCAATCACGGTATTCGAAGGCTTGGCGTTTTTTGGTGGGGCGATTGACCGTATCGGCAGAGGAGTCGCTTTCGCTCCGTGTTAATGTCCCCACATCCTGGGTCCGAAGCGGGCCGGGGTTTTCGATGTCTGCGAGTTCAAGGGGAATTCACCAGCATGAAAACGCTTTTGAGGACCAGCCTGATGGGATTGGCGGGGGTGATGACGCTGGGGGCGCTGACCGGAATACCGGCCGAGGCCGGCACCTGTGCCAACAACACGGCGTGCAACACCACGGTCACCTTCGATGTGACCGCGGGTTCCCTGGAGATCACCGTGCCCAACAGCACGGTCGATCTGACCACCGACGCGGCGCCGGGCGGCTACGCCTCCGGGCAGTTGGGGGCGGTCACCGTGAACGACGCGCGCGGCTCGGCCACCCCCACCTGGTCGACGGCCGTGACCTCGACGGCCTTCACCACCGGCGGCGGTGACGACCCTGGGGAGACCATCTCCAACGCCAGCGTGTCCTACTGCTCGGGCACCGCCACCGCCACAACCGGCAACGGCACCTTCACCCCTGGCCAGACCGGGTGTGCCGCACCGCCTCCCGCGACGGGACAAGCCTTGAACGCCTCGCGCACCGCCTACAGCCATTCGGGCGGTACCGGCAGCAACTCGGCGACGTGGAACCCGCTGATCACCATCGCGGTCGCCCTGAGCAACGTGGCAGGCCAGTACAGCGCCACGATCACGCACACGGTGACCTGACCACGTGGCCGTGCGCACCATGCTGCTCTCCTCGATCGGGGCGCTGACGCTGCTGTTCAGCGCGATCAGCGCCCCCGCCCTCGCACAAAGCGGATCGGGCGGTCCGGACCCGTCCCACCACGACTCCCGCGGCGTCATCGGCATCAAGCTGCTGGAGGCCTCCGCCAACCGCCGCGACGACCCCCGCGCCTACCTGTACATCGTCGACCACATCAACCCCGGCACCAAGATCTCCCGGCGCTTCGAGATCGAGAACACCTCCAGCAGTCCCCAGCGCATCGCGGTCTACCCCGGCGCGGCGGAGATCCGCGACCACAAGTTCGTGCCGTCGCCGGCGCGCGACGCGAACGAGCTGAGTTCGTGGGTGTCCATCAACCGCACCGAGCTGATCGCACCGCCGCACAGCCGCATCCCGCTCAAGGCGACGATCACCATTCCCCGGTCCGCCACCAAGGGGGAACGGTACGGCGCCATCTTCGCCGAGGCGACCTCCCCATCCGCCGCCGGCTCCGCGCGCAGCGTCCAGATGGTCAACCGGGTCGGGATCAGGATCTATCTCGACGTCGGCCCCGGCGGTGACCCGCCATCGGACTTCCAGATCGACCGGCTGACCCCCGGCCGCACGGCCGACGGCATGCCCGTGGTCCAGGCCACAGTGCACAACACCGGTCAGCGCGCGCTGGACATCAGCGGGGAGATGCGGCTGAGCGAGGGGCCGGGCGGCCTCCGCACCGGACCGTTCCCCGCCCAGTTGGGCACCACGCTGGAGCTCAACGCGAGTGCGCCGGTCACCGTCGTGCTCGACGAACGGTTGCCCGACGGCCCGTGGCAGGTCGAACTCCTGCTGGAAAGCGGCCGGATCCACCACACCGTCAACGGAACGCTCCTCTTCCCCGGCAAACCCGCGAGCTGGGGCCTCCCTGCACTGATCGACTCATCCTGGCCGTGGGTCCTCATCATCGGCCTCGCCGCGGCGTTCGTCATCCCTCTGGTCCTCACCCTGCGCCTTGCCCGGCGTCGTCGAAGCCGCCTTGCCCGGCGCAGTCGAAGCCGCGTTGCCAGGTAGCCGAGTCAGCGACCACCCACCGCCTTGCCGTTCAGCCCGGTCCGCGACCGCCTGTGCCCGGTCGCGAGCCCCTGGAGCGGCCCGCCTCGGGAGGCGGCCGACTAGACGGTGCCGCGCAGAGGAAGTCCCGCCTTGCGGTAGATGTCGTCGATGATCGTCATGTTGGCGACGGAGTCGGCCGGTGGGGTCAGTGTCGGGGTGCCCTGGCGTACCGCTGCCGCGAAGGCGCGGAGCTGGCAGGTGTACGTCGGGTCGCCCGCGACGCGCTCGCGGCGCCGCACGCCGTCGACGGTCACGGTCATGCGGTGGAAGAACTGCGGGGCGACGAAGTTCGTGATGTGCAGCGACCCGCGTTCGCCCTCGACCCGCGCGGCTATCCTGAGCAACTGTCCCGACCACATGGAGGCGTGCAGCCGCCCGGTCGCGCCGTTGGGGAACCGCAGGTCGGCGGCCATCGCACGATCGACCCCCGGAGACCGCGTGAGTGCCGCCGCGGCCACGACCGAGGGCTCGCCCGGCCCGAGCGTCCGCAGGCAGTGCACCGCGTAGCAGCCCGCGTCCATGAGCGCGCCCCCGCCGAGCTTCAGCGAGTAGCGGATGTCGGAGAACCTGGGCAGCGGAAAGCACATCCAGGTCTCGACATGCCGGACCTCGCCGAGTTGGCTGCCGACGATCTCGAGAGCGCGTTCCATCAGCGGGTGGTAGCGGTAATGGAACGCCTCCATGACCACCACACCGGACTGCGCCGCGGCGTCGGCGACGGACCGCGCCTCGGCTGCGTTGGAGGTGAACGGCTTCTCGCAGAGCACGTGCTTGCCCGCCTCGATCGCCTTGAGAGTCCACTCGGCGTGCAGCGCGTTCGGCAGCGGGTTGTAGACGGCGGTCAGCGAGGGGTCGGCGACGAGTTCCTCGTAGGAGTCGTGGACGTGCGGGATGCCATGCTTGGCGGCGAACTCGGCGGCCCGCGACCGGTCCCGGGCGGCGACCGCGGCCACCTCCACCTCGGGTACGGCACGGGCCGGCTTGATGAGCGCGGTGGGGGTGATCCGAGCTGCGCCGAGCGTCCCGATTCGCATGATCGCATGATGCCAGATCCCGCTTCCGGCGTGTCGTTTTGCCGGGGCTTGGCAGCCGATCTGTTGGAGTGGAAGGGGAGCCGACCACGCGTACCGAGGCTCGAATCGCGTGTTCCAGAAAGGAGCGGCGTGGAAAGGATCATCTCGGCCGCGTCGCGATTGTTCGCGGCCCTCGGATACGACGCGACAACGATGGCCCAGATCGCCGAGGCCGCCGAGCTGGACATCGACACCGTCATGGAAATCGCGGGTTCCAAACGGGAGCTGTATCTGGCGGTGATGGGGCGCGGTTACACAGAGCAGAAGGCGGTCTTGGAGGGTGCGCTCGCCCGCATCGACGAGTCGGGAGCGCCGCAGGTGGCGGCGAGCATCCACGCGCTCATCGATGACTACCTGGAATTCTGCCTGAACAACCCCGACATCTCCGCTCTGCTGATGCACCGCTGGCTGGGCGACGCGGCCGATCTGCGCGACCTGGAGCAGATCTACAACGAGCCGCTGGTCAACAGCGTCTTGACCGTGTTCAACAGAATGGCCGAGGCGGGCCTGCTCGATTCTGACGCCGATGTGGAGCTCTGCGTGCGAACGATCGCCTGGACCACCATCGTTTTCGTGCGCTACGCCACGATGAGCTCACCCCCCGCCGGCTTCTTGGCGGGCGAAAGGACCGTGGCGCGCTTCCGCGTCCACCTGCACCGGCTCAGTGCCCGCATGCTCGGCCTGGCACCGACGAGCCCCGCGGAGACACCTCCCTGACTTCCCGGGCGGCCAGGGACTTCGATCAGCCGCCGGACGGCGCGCGGGCTTGTCGTGGGAGGCCGGTGCGGCGGCGTTCGAGGCGGTCGGGGTCGGGCCAGTGCACGTCCGTGGCCCAGCCCAGCCGCTCGAACAGGCGGATCAGGCCGGCCGAAGGGTCGATCTGGCCGCGCTCCATGCCGTGGCGGGCGGAGGTGGGCTCGCTGTGGTGGCCGTTGTGCCAGCTCTCACCGAACGACAGCAGGGCCAGCGGCCACAGGTTCGTCGAACGGTCGTGGCGGCGGGTCCTGAACGGTCTGCTGCCGATCACATGGCAGAGCGAATTGACGCTCCAGGTGACGTGCTGCAGCAGGGCGACGCGGACCAGTCCGGCCCAGAGGAAGGCGGTCAGCGCGCCGTACAGGGATCCGCTGATCGCCCAGCCGGCCAGGAACGGCAGCGCCAGCGACAGCGCGCACAGCGCGGGGAAGGCCCGCGCCACCCTGACCATCGCCGGGTCGTCCAGCAGGTCGGGGGCATACCTGGCGGCGGACGTCTCATCGTCGGTGAACATCCAGCCGAGATGGGAGTGGGCAAGCCCCCGCAACTGCCCACGCAGGCTGGTGCCGTACCGGTAAGGGGAGTGTGGATCGCCCGGCCGGTCGGTGTAGGCGTGATGGCGGCGATGGACCGCCACCCAGTCGATGATGTTGCCCTGGAAGCTCATCGATCCGGCGATTCCGAGGACCACCCGCAGCCACGGCCGGGCGGTGAAGGACCCATGGGTGTGCAGCCGGTGGAACCCGACGGTCACCCCGAGCCCGGTCACCACGTAGAAGACCGCGGCCAGCAGCAGATCGGTGAGCGCGAATCCGTTGCCCCAGACCAGGAGAATCGCGACGCCGAGCGCGACGAACGGCACGACCACGATCGTCGCGGTCAGGCCTACCTGGACCCGGCCGACCTGGGCATGCTCGTCCGCGCCGGGGAACGGTGATTCGCCGTCGTATTCCGGCCGGTGTCTCACCTGTTGTTGGGAAATGGTCATGAATCTCGTCTCTTCCCGCTCATACGGTCCGTCCGTGCACGTAGCACCATCGCCAGCTCTCGCCCGGCTCCAGCGAGGCGAACACCGGGTGGTCGGTCTCCTGGTAGTGCGCCTTGGCGTGGCCACCCGGCGAGTCGTCGGAGCAGGCCACCCATCCACAGGTCAGGCAGGCCAGCAGGCGCGTCCAGGGCCAGCCGCGGACCAGACATTCGGTGCATTCGGGCAACCCCTGTTCCGCCACCGGGACGTCGACGTGGTCACAGCGCGGCGCCTGCCCGTTCGGGGCGGCGCGTGCGGTCACTTCCATGTCTTCAGCGTCCAGGGTCATCACGACCCCCTCACGGTGAGAGCGACGCGAGATGCGGCGACTGATCACATATCAGTCAACGTGCTCGGCGGGCCGACGGAAACGTCCAATCCGAGCAAGCCCTATCACCGGCCGCGATAACGACTCCAGCCGGTGATCGGCTGCGGCGACGGCTCGGTCGCGCCTTCCGTGATGGCGTCGAGAGGGCCCAAATGGCAGCGCTTTGGCCGGTCTATTCGCGACTTCTGACGGCTCAGCAGTCAGCCGCGCGGAAACCGTCGGTTGAGTTGTGCATGGGAGATCGCCCCGCATGGGCAGGCCACGCGGGGCGACTGTTGTGCGCTGGTTGTGCTGGCTGGGACTAGCCCATGTTGTCGTGGTCCCAGCTCTTACACCACTGACGTTCCCAGTGGCCGTGCCGCCAGCAGAACTTGCACCACTTGTTGTGCCACCAGCGCCACTCGCACTTCCTGGCCACGCTCTGCGACGTGGCGGTGACGTGCTGGGCGCTTGGCTGGCATGTCGCTGCGGCGCTGGCGGGCTGTGTCGTGGCCGTTCCGGTGACGATGAGGGTGGATACCGCCAAGGAGGCGGTGAGAAGCAGACGCTTGAGCATCAGAGATCACTCCCTGAAACGGATTCGGATGAGAGCGCCGGTTTCGGGTTCCCCGGGATACGCCGATACGGCTGAACACGTCCCACGATAATCGCGGAGACCGGCCCGGTCTCCCGACGACAGGCAAAACCTCATTTCACAACATGTCAGTACTTATTAGGAATACGTCTGATATGTCGGGGAATGCGGCCTTGTACGAGGAGAGTGGCCCCAGGACGTCGGGCCGGGAATTTATCGTCACCACCGGAGAGGCGAGCGGGACTTCCCCCGGCTTTCCAATGACACGTCAGGAATGTGGTAAATGACGGAAAAAGTAGCTGACGGTGACACCTCGACGAGGTCTGCTCGCCGCGCCGGACCCTGATCGAGGAGTACGCGGCACCCCGACCTGCTGGGGCCGGCGGGGGGAATGGGACGGCCGCGTACCTGTACGACGGGTCGTCATCATAAGGTGGGCTTTTACTGAGGAATCGGGCCGGTCGGAGTGGTGGTGAGCGGCGAGGATTGGCTTCGTGTACCGATCGGCCCCGGGTCCCGCCGTTGGCGCACGGTCGGCACCAGCCGGAACGTCCTCGCGGTCGCGCGTACGGTGACCTCGGCGAGCCGGCTGCTGGACGTGTTGCCGCTGTTCCGTTCGGATCCTCGTGTCCAGGTGCTGTTCACCGTCGCGGCGGGTTCGGCGTTCGACGACGGGGTCGGTGACTATCTGCGCGACGTCGAGGCGCGCGTCGTCTCCTGGGCGCAGGCCGTGGACACGCCGTTCGACCTGGCCGTCTCCGCCAGCGCCAACGGCGAGTTGCACCGGCTGAAGGCTCCGCTGCTGCTGGTCCCGCACGGCGCCGGCCACAACCGGCTGCTCGCCGCCACGAGCGACGCCGCGGGCGGTGTCTCGGGCGGTGTCTCGGGCGACGTCACGGGGGGCGTCCAGGGCGGCGTCTCGGGCGGCGTCTCGGGCGGCGTCTCGGGCCTTGCCCGGCGCCAGCTCGTGCACGACGGCCGGATCGTGCCGGCGGCCATCGCCCTGTCGCACCACGAGCAACTGACCCGGTTGGCGGGCGAATGCCCGGAGGCGGTGCCGCTGGCCGTGGTGACCGGTGATCTGTGCTTCGACCGGATCCTGGCGAACGCGGCGCGCCGCGACCGCTACCGGCGCTCCCTCGGCGCCGGTGACCGCAAACTGGTGCTGATCAGCTCCACCTGGGGCCCTAACTCCCTGCTCGGCGCCAACAGCGACCTGGTAGCGCGCCTGACGACCGAGCTGCCGTTCGACGAGTACCAGGTGGTCCTGGCCGCCCACCCGAACATCCGGTACGGCCACGGCGGCCTCCAGCTCCGTCTGTGGCTGGCGGACGCCCTCGACGCGGGTCTGGTGCTGCTCCCTCCCCAGCGGGGCTGGCAGGCGGCGCTCCTGGCGGCGGACGTGGTCGTGGGCGATCACGGGTCCGTCACCTTCTACGGGGCCGCGCTGGGCCGCCCCACCCTCCTGGCCTCCTCCGGGCGCGAGGCCGAGGAGCTCGACCCGGCCTCCCCCACGGCCGCGCTGTCCCGGGCGCTGCCCCGTCTCGACCCGCGCCGGGACCTGCTGGGGCAGATCGAAACGATCATGGGCGCGTACCGGCCGGGCGCCTATGACGAGGTGACCGGGCGGACGCTCGGCATGTCCGGCCAGGCGAGCACGTTGTTACGGCGCCTCGCGTACCGGCTGATGGACCTCGAACCCGGACCCGACCCCGCCGCCACCGCCCTGCCCGATCCCCTGGGGGAGCGCGGCGAGGTGCTCTCGTTCCTGGTGGAAACCGAGGTCCGGGACGGCACCGTGGCGCTGCGCCGCTTCCCCGCCGCCGGCGAGCCGGGAGAGCGGGTACGGGACCCGCATCTGGTCGTCGACGCCGAGGAGCTGGACCGGCGGCTGCTGGAGAGCGCGGCGATCATCGTCCGCGGGGACGCGGCCGATGGCTGGGCGGCGGAGACCCTGCGGCGTTACCCCGGCTGCTTCATGGCGGCCGAGGTGGTCGGTGCGCGGCGGGTCCGGCTGGCGCTGCGGGACGGCCGCCGGTTCGAGGTGACCGCTGGAGAGCACGGCGATCCCGACCCCCGGTGCCTGCCGTCCGCGGTGTACGGCTGGCTGGCGAACGGCAACGGCCCCTTGACCACCGTCCGGGTCGGCGAACGAGAAGCGACGGTCCGCCTCACCTAGCAACGCAGGCGGGCGCGCAGCTCCTCGGCCTTGGGCAGGTTGCCTGAGGTGAGGCAGACCGCGAGGGCCTGCCGCACATACGCCTCAGCGCTCTCCTGGTCGTCCGCGAGGTCGGCCAGCAGCTCCAGGGCTCGCGTCTCCTTGGCCGGTATGCGGCGCTCGCGCATGATGTCCGCGGCGGTCCGCGCCGAGCGCAGCGCCTGCGGGTGGTGGCCGAGCTCGCGGTGGACCTCTCCCAGGACAAGGTGGATCTTGCCCTGGCTGAGCTCGTCACCGACTTCGTCCATGAGAGCCAGCGCGCGCTCGAAGGCCGAGATCGCCGCCTCGTAGCGGCCCGCGCGGCTGTGGGCCAGCCCGAGATGGTAGCTCTGCATGCCGACCCCGCGCGGGTTGCCCAGCCCTTCGTGGATGGCCAGCGCCGCGGCGAAGTGGGCGTTGGCGTCGTCCGGCAGATCCCGGGCCAGGGCGACCTGGCCGAGCGACTCCAGGACCACCGCCTCCATCCTCGGCTCCCCCGCCTCACGGGCCGCCTGGTGCGCGCGGACCAGCTCGGCCCGCGCCTGGTCGGTTTCGCCGAGCTCCAACTGGGCGCGGGCCACCTGGTTCCGCATCCTGGCCTCGACCGCGCGGTCGCCGCACCGAAGTGCCGCCGCCACGCCCAGCCGGTTGGTCTCGATCCAGTCGGCATAGTGCTTACGCGCGTGGTACAGCGGCCACAGGGCCTCGGCCAGTTGCCAGACGAGCTCATCCCATTCGAGCGCCGCCGCCGCGCGCAGCAGCGCGAGCACGTTGGCCCGCTCCTTCTCCAGCCAGTCGAGGGCCGCACCGGGCGTGGCGAACGGCCGGCCGGCGACCGGCAGCCGCTCCCGGTGATCGGCCAGGCGCAGGCGCGGACCCATGGCGGCGTCGGCGGCGGCCACCTGCCGCAGGTACCACTCCGCCACCCGGCGCAGCGCCGCCTCCCGCTCCTCGGGCGGGTCCACCCGCCGCGCGCACCGGGCCGCGTGCAGCCGGACCAGGTCGTGGAAGCGGTATGTGTCGCCTTCGAGCTCCTCGACGAGGCTCGCGTCGAGCAGCAGGTCCAGTGCCTGCTCCGGATCGCCGTCGAGGACGGCCCGTGCCACGCCGGGTGAGAAGCCGGGGCCGGGCAGCGTGCCCAGCAAGCGGTAGAGCCGGGCCGCCTGCTCCGGCAGCCCGGTGTACGCGGAGTCGAAGACCGCTTCGACGATCGCTCTGCCCTCCGTCATCAGCTGATCCAGCCGTCGTTCGGCGTCCTCCAGCTCGCCGACCAGCCGATCGACCGTCCAGGTGGGCCGTTGGACCAGCCGCGCCCCGGCCACGCGCAGGGCGATCGGCAGGCCGCCGCACAGCCGTACGAGCTCGCTCACCCGCTCTCGTTCGGCGGCGACGCGGTCCTCGCCGAGCATGCCGGCGAGGAGTCGTACACCCTCCTCGTCCTGGAGCGGCGCGATCCTGACCGGCCGCGCGCCCGCGACGAGCAGCTCGCCGAGCTGGCGGTGGCTGGTCACGACGACCGCGCTGGCGGCGGAGGCGGGGAACAGCGGCGTCACCTCGGCGGCGTGCTCGGCGTCGTCCAGCAGCACGAGCAGCCGCAGGTCGGCCGTCATGGAGCGGAACATGGCCGCCCGTTCGGGCAGCTCCGCCGGGATCCACTCCTCGTGGACGCCGAACGCGCGCAGGAATCCGCCGAGGACATCGCTGACCTCGGTCCCGCCCCGGTGGCGCAGCGCGCCGAAGTCGGCGTACAGCTGGCCGTCGCTGAAGCGTTCGTGGACCTGGTGCGCCCAGCGGCGGCTGACCGCGCTCTTGCCGACTCCCTTGAGGCCGCTGACCACCGCGATCGCCGGTCCCCCTTCGAGGAGGCGGTCGAGCAGCGCCAGCTCGGTGGTCCTGTTGACGAAGCCGGGCGGCATCGCGGGCAGTTGCCGGGGGATCCGCACGGGCGGCGGGGGCACGGCGCCTATGGTCACGGACCCTATGTCGCGGGCCTGCACCACCCCGCCGGACACCTGCCCGGACACCTCGTTGCGTATACCAGCGTCATTTCCACCGCTCTCCGGCCCAGCCACGTTTCAGTAGTGTTCCCGCCGGGCCGGATCGTGGCAAGCCGCGCGCTAGTCTGGGAGAACGTTCTTGATGAAAAGAGGCGCGATGGATCCGAGCGTCATTCCCGCACTCGCGGCGGTCATCTCCGCGATAGTCGGCGGCGCCGCGGGCGAAGTCGGCAAGAATGCCTGGACCTCTTTGACCGGCCTCGTACGCCGCCGTTTCGGTGACGATGCCGTGGCCGCCATCGAAACGGCACAGACTCCAGAAGAGACCGCCCAAAACCTGCTCGAGCGCGCTCAGCTGGATCCCGCATTCGCGGAGACCCTGACGTCGTGGACGGCGGAGACGGCCCGCCTCGTCCAGACCAAACACGACGTGACCAACACGATCAGCGGCGACGCCCGGATCACCGGCCCGGTGCTCCAAGCCGGTGACGTCTTCGGCTCGATCAATTTCGGGAAATCCGGCTGACCTCTGGCGCGTTTCGGTCCGACAAGTCACCCCATTTTGGGCATGCCTTCGCTTAGACGGTATTTGGCGCACGATTTGTACGAGTATTTCGTTTCCTGTCCGTAGACCAGCCGTCCGCACACGGATACGTTGCACATACCATTCCCATGCCCTTTGGGAGGACTCTCACATGTGCGGAATCGCCGGATGGGTGGACTTCGACCGCGACCTGACCCATGAACGCGCAACCGGCCAGGCCATGACCGAGACGATGTGCTGCCGCGGCCCAGACGATGAGGGACTGTGGCAGTCGCCGCACGCCCTGCTCGGCAACCGGCGGCTCGCGGTGATCGACATCGAGGGCGGCCACATGCCCATGACGGCCGAAGGGCCCGTTGTCATCACCTACAGCGGGGAGGTCTACAACTTCGTCGAGTTGCGGGCCGAGCTGGCGGCCAAGGGGCACCGCTTCCACACCAGGAGCGACACCGAGGTCGTGCTCCACGGCTATCTCGAATGGGGTGAGGGCGTCGCCGACCGGCTCAACGGCATGTACGCCTTCGCCGTCTGGGACGACCGCAGCCAGGAGCTCCTGCTGGTGCGTGACCGCATGGGCATCAAGCCGCTGTACTACTACCCGCTGCGCGACGGCGTGCTGTTCGGCTCCGAACCGAAGGCGATCCTCGCCAACCCGCTGGCCGAGCCCGTGGTGGACGCCGACGGCCTGCGCGAGCTGCTCACCATGGGCAGGAGCCCGGAACAGGCCGTCTTCAAGGGCATGCGTGAGCTGCGCCCCGGCCACCTGCTGCGGGTACGCCGGGAAGGGCGCTCCCTCCGCCGCTACTGGGCGCTGGAGCCGCGCGAGCACACCGACGACCTCGACGTCACGGTCGCCACGATCCGCGCCCTGCTCGACGACATCGTGGGCCGCCAGCTCGTCTCGGACGTGCCCCTGTGCAGCCTGCTGTCGGGCGGGCTGGACTCCAGCACCATCACCGCGCTGGCCAGGAAGCGCGGGCAGATCCGGTCGTTCGCGGTGGACTTCGCCGGCTACGCGGAGAAGTTCCAGCCCGACGAGCTGCGCGGTGACCCGGACGCGCCGTTCGTCAAGGAGCTCGCGGACCACGTCGGCAGCGACCACACCGACATCACGCTCGACACCGCGGAGCTGACCGACCCGCGCCTGCGGTCGGCGGTGGTGCGCGCGTGGGACATGCCCCAATTCCTCGGCGACATGAACAGCTCCCTGTACATGCTGTTCAGGGCGATCCGCGAGCACTCCACGGTGGCCCTGTCCGGCGAGTCGGCCGACGAGCTGTTCGGCGGGTACGCGTGGTTCCACATGCCGCAGGCGGTCGAGGCCGACACCTTCCCCTGGCTCGCGATGGTCATGCGCGACCACAACCCGGGCGATCTGCTCGACCGGGCGCTGGTCGAGCGGCTCGACATACCGGCGTTCACCGCCGACGGTTACCGGACCGCGCTGGCCGAGGTGCCGTACCTGCCCGGCCAGAACGGCCATGAGCGGCGGATGCGGGAGGTCTGCTACCTGCACCTGACCCGGTTCCTGCCGGTGCTGCTGGACCGCAAGGACCGGCTGAGCATGGCCGTCGGGCTGGAGGTCCGCGTGCCGTTCTGCGACCACCGGCTGGTCGAGTACGTCTTCAACACGCCATGGGCGATGAAGAACTTCGACGGCAGGGAGAAGAGTCTGCTCCGCGCCGCCGTCGGCGACCTGGTGCCCGAGTCGATCCTGCGCCGGGTCAAGAGCCCCTACCCGGCGACCCAGGACGTCGCCTACGAGCAGGGGCTCCGCGACGCGCTGCGTGACCTTGCCCGCGCCGGGAAGGCGCCGGTCCTGGAGCTGCTCGACGCGGCGGCCGTCCGGGAGATCACCACGGCCCCGGTCGGCAAGACGACCACGACGATGTCGCGGTTCAGTCTGGAGCTGGCCCTGGACCTGAACGTCTGGCTCGAGTCCTACGGCGTCCGCCTGGATCTGTAGGTCTGGCAGCTCACCATGGCGAGGAGGCGGCCGATCATGATCGTGTACAACCCCAATGACCCTGCGTTACGCGCCGATCCGTATCCCACGTACCAGCGGCTACGGGAGGAAGCCCCGCTCTACCACCACGAATCGGCACCCCACTACTGGGCGCTGTCCCGCCACCGGGACGTCGAGTCGGCCTGGCGGGACTTCGAGCTCTACTCCAGCGACCACGGCGCGGTGATCGAACAATGGGGCCCCGACGCGCGGAACACCATGTCGTTCCTGGCGATGGACCCGCCCGAGCACAGCCGGATCCGCGCGCTGATCGCCCGCGGGTTCACCCCCGCGCGGGTCGAACGGCTCCGGCCGCGCATCGCCGAGCTCACCCGGGGCTACCTGGAGCCGGGGCTGGACAAGGAGGCGTTCGACTTCGTCGCGGACTTCGCGAGCATGATCCCGGTCGACGTCATCTCGGAGCTCATCGGCGTTCCGGAAGCGGACCGGCCTCTGCTGCAACGCCTGTCAGAGGCGATCATGGAGCGCGAGGACATCGACGGCCGGCTGACCGAGAGACTGCGCGACGCGATCACGCAACTGGCCGGTTACTACCACGAACTGGTCGAGGAGCGGCGGCGCCGGCCGCGCGAGGACCTGGCCACGGCCCTGCTCGAAGCAGAGATCGACGGCGACCGGCTCGATCACGGTGACGTGGTGTCGACGCTCATGCTGCTGGGGACCGCGGGGAACGAGACGACGATCAAGCTGCTGGGCATCGCCTGGCGTCTGGCGTGGCAGTACCCGGATCAGCGCGAGCGCGCGTTCGCCGACGTCGACGCGTGGGTGGAGGAGAGCCTGCGGTTCGAGGGGCCCTCCCAGTACACCGCCCGGCGGGTGACGCGCGACGTGCGGCTGTACGACGAGACGGTCCCCGCCGACTCCATGATGCTGCTGCTCATGGGCGCCGCCAACCGGGACGAACGGGTCTTCCCCGACGCGGCGCGCTTCCAGATCGGCCGGGACACCTCCGAGACGCTGGCGTTCGGCGTGGGCCGGCACTTCTGCGTGGGCGCCGCGCTGGCCCGCCTGGAGGCCCGGGTCGTGCTGCGTGAAGTGGCCGCGATGGTGCGGCCCGACTACGAGGTGCACCTGGAGCACGCGGAGCTGGCCCGCAGTACGAGCGTGCGCGGATACACCCGGCTGCCGACGACGATCACACCCCGGGCCCGCTAGCAGTCCAGCCGGACAGTGATCGTCTTGGAGCCGCCGCCCCGGTCCGACAGCCGTCCCCACCTGAGCGTGAGCTTCGCGCCGGTCGTGGCGCCGGCCAGGAGCGAATGACCGCGCAGCACCCTGGCCACCGGCCGGTCCCAGGTCACGGTCAGCTCGCTCAGGTCGCGCCGGGGATCAGACACGGTCACCGTGGCCGTGCCGTCGCCGCGCTCCCTGACGAGCACCGCGCAGGGAGCGGACGCCGTCAGGCCGCCGACGGCTCCGGCGTTCCAGAAGTTTACGGCGGTCAGTCCGAGCGACGGCACCTGGACACCCTGCTGCCGCGCGGTGTTGACGAGCACCCGCGGCCAGGCCGGGTCCGTGGCGCGGGCCCGGGTCTGGGCCGGGGTCGCGCCCGGAAGGAGCAAGTAGACGTACCCGGCCGCGTCCGGGTCGATCCCGTGGTCGAGCCAGAGGGTCACATAGCTCCGGGACACCGAGCCGGCGGTGCGGTTCTCGCGCAGCGTGTGAAGGAGGCCGTGGAAGACGTAGCCGCCGTGGCCGGCCAGGTGCGCCCAGCCCGCCTTCTGGTCGAGCGTGAGAAGCGCGCCGGTCCTGCGGTTGTCCACGATGGTCTCCACCGGTACGCCGTCCCGCCCGGTGATCCCGGCACCCAGGCAGACCACGGCGTCGTCGAGGAAGAACCACGACTTGAACGCCTCCATCGTGCTCTCGAAGCCGTTCAGGTGCTGGCCGACCGCCGCGTACGTGCCGTCCGTGGCCCCGCCCACCCAGCGGCCCGGCGGGCAGGTGTCGCCCCACCCATCGCCGGCGCCGTCGGCCAGCCGTTTGGTGGAGACGGTCGTGCCCGGCAGCCGGTACGGGTCGACGGTCGGCCAGAACGAGTCGGAGTACTGGTCGCCGTGGCCCTTGGCCCACCAGTAGAGCATTCCCGAGCCGGTGTGCCAGCCGCGGGTGTTCTCGCCGTTGCCGTGCTCGTAGTGGCCGATCCGGTTGGAGGCCATGCTGAGGCCCGCGCACCAGCCCCGCCCGCGATGGACGGCGCGGGCGCTCATGGGCAGCAGCCGGTGCCCGGCCGGTTCCGGCGAAGCGGGGATCGCGTCGTCGTCCAGCACGGCGGCGAGGCGGGCGTGGAACCCGAGGTTGTCGGCCTCGTCGAGCATGGGCTTGACCGTGTCACGTACCGCCCAGCCCTTGACCAGGCCCTGCCAGCGGGTCCGCGCCCCGGCGGGCGCCACGTCGCCCAGCAGCAGGATCGCCGAGGCGATCATCCGTCCCCTCCTGTGGTCACCGTACGGATCCCGGCCGATCCCGCGCCCGCTGACGAGGTCCATGCAGAAGCCGTCGTGGACGAACGGCGCGAACGACCGCTCGACCATGTCGAAGATGTTCGGGGCGGTGATCTCCCATGGCGTACCGCGCAGCACCGCGAACAGCGTCGCGAGGCCGGACAGCATCACGGCCCCGTACCCGCCCTGGTAGGGGACGGACGTGTGCTGGATGAACGAGCCGTCCCGGTAGAAGCCGTCGCCCTCGGTGACGTACGGGAAGACCGGGGACAGCGCCGAGACGGCCCGCGCGGCCTTGTCCGGGTCGGCTCCGAGGATGGCGCGCAGCAGCGTCACCGTGCACAGGTCCACCCGGTTGGCGCCGGTGCTGTTACCGCTGTAGTGGCCCAGGCGCCATTCGGGGACGAAGTGGTCCACGGCCTCACTCAGTGCCCTGCTCTGCAGGTCCGTCAGGTGCGGGCCGATCAGCAGGGCCACGTCGAGGAGCCGCTTCGGAACGCCGATCTGCCAGGGCCACCAGTTGCCGGCCGGGCGCGCGCCCGCCGCGTACACCTGCCGCCGGTAGTGGTCGAGGCCGGTGGCGACGGCCGCTCCCAGGCTCGCGTCGCCGGTCAGGCCGGTCCCGGGCAGGGCGTACGCGCGGGCCATGGCCTGCAGCCGCACCGTGGTCGCGGCGAAGGACGGGAACACCAGGCCGGGCCAGAGCGACGTGCCGGCCGGCGCCATGGTGTCCCGGTAGCCGGCCGCCGTCCTGCCCATCCGCACCAGCCTGGTCCGGTACGGCTCAACGGTCGCGTCGAACCCCGCTCCCGCCGTCACGTCCTGCCACCGGCGGCGCAGGAGGGCGAAGTCCGCCGCGTGGGCGGCCCGCGCGGTGGGGATCAGCCCTCCGGCCACGGCGGCACCGCCGAGCCGGAGGAATAATCGCCGGGAGTATCCGTTCACGGAGGGATTATCGCGGATCAGCCCTTCGTGACGATCCCGATGAGCTCGGTGGCGGCGGAGAAGTCGGGGGTCAGCCGGTTCTTGGTGACCGCGAACGCGATGCCGCCGGCCGTGTCCCCGTACGCGAAGCTCCCGCCCGCGCCGCCCATCCCGAACGCGCTGGTGACCGGCTCGGCGGCACCCGGCAGGCCGATGGAGAACCCCAGCCCCCACGTGACCGGATTGCCGAAGACCTGGTCGATGCCCTCGGTGGTGACGGCGGTGACCTCGCGCAGCCGCTCCGGCGAGATCAGGCGCGTACCGGGGACGTCGCCCAGGAGCGCGGCGTACATGCGCGCGATGGCGCGGGCCGAGGTCTTGCCACCCGCCGGGATGTCGGCCTCCAGGACGTCCTCCCGATTGCCGAGTGCGGCCGACGGGAACGTCGCCGGCGGCCCCGCCCTGAACATCGGCGAGTCCGCGGGCAGGCCCGCCATCATCTCCCCCGCACCCTCCGGGTCCTCCAGCCGGGCCAACCGGCCGTGCTCGGCGGCCGGCATGCCGAAGTAGAGCTCGTCGGCCACGCCCAGCGGCCCGGTCACCTCCTCGCGCAGTACCTGCGAGATGGGCTTACCGGTCGCCCGGCGGACGATCTCACCGAGGATGTAGCCGAAGGTGTAGGCGTGATAGCCGACCGCGGCGCCCGGCTCCCACCACGGCTCGGCGTCGGCGATCGCCGCGCACATCTTGTCCCAGTCGCACAGGTCCGCCACGGTGGTTTCCGCCGGCACGCCCGGCACGCCGGCCGCGTGGGTCAGCACGTGCCGGACGGTCGCCGCGCCCTTCCCGTGCGCGGCGAACTCCGGCCACAGCTCCGCCACGCGCGTGTCGTACGAGAAGGCGCCGCGCTCGGCGAGCACGTGCACCACCGTCGCGGTCGCCGCCTTCCCGATCGAATAGTTGTAGAACACGCTGCCCGGCGTCACCGGCCGTCCGGTCGCCGGATCCGCGATCCCGGCGACCGCGTCGACCAGTTGCTCGCCGTGCAGGTAGACGGCGACCTGCACGCCACGCTCCGCCCCCGACTCGACCATCCGGTCGATGGCCCGCTGAACCCGCTGCTGGATGTCGCTCATCCCCGCTCCCTCCGCCTGCTGCTACCGCTGTCCCAGGTGCAGACAGGCTAACCGCCGGAAACTCATCGGAAGCGGCCGCCGAACGGTTGTCGCTGACCCGCTCGACGGCCGCCCTGCGTCCCGAGCCGGGCACGCCAGGCGGCCGTCGAGTGCGTCCTGAGGCCGACGCGCCAGGCGGCCGTCAAGTGCGTCTCGAGGCCGACGCGCTACGCGACCGTCGAGTACGTCCCGAGGCCGACGTGCTAGGCGGCCGTCGAGCGCCGCCTGAAGCCGACCAGCCCGATGCCGCCGCCCACGAGGCCGACGACGATGCCGGCCACGCCCATGATCCGGGCGGTGCCGTCGGACACCGGCGACGAGGCGGCCTGCTTCATCATGGCGACGCTCTGGGCGGCCTGCGTGGCGGGCGGAGCCGCCGCGGGCATGGCCATCCCGGCGTGCTCCTCACTGGAGGCCGCCACCAGCTTCAGCGTGGGCGTCGGATGCTCCGCCTCGGTGCCGTCGGCCTTGGGCTCATCCGCCCACTTGACGACATCGCCACCGGAGTAGGTCTGCTCGGTGGGGAAGGCGATCTCGTCCACGTCCTTGGGCAGCGGCCCGACCGACACCTCGAACTCCTGGAACTGTCCCGGCTCGATCTTGCCGCCGGTCCAGGTGATCTTCAGGACGGATTCGGTGACCTTGTCCCCGTCGTCGGCGACGATGGGCTCGGGCAGCTTGCCCTCGGTCAACTCGGCCTTCCAGCCGGGCACGGGCTTGACCGAGACGAAGGGCAGAGGGTGGTCGGTGGGGAAGGTGACGACGAGCTTGGTGGTCGAGGCGTCGTCACGCTCGTTGGGCACCCGGAAGGCGAGCTTGGTCCAGCCGCCCTTCTCCGCGGTGCCGGGGTTGATCGAGACATGTGCGAGGGCGGGCAGGGCGAGGCCGAACGTGAGGGCCAGGGCTGCCGCGGAGATGGTACCGATTCGGCGGTAAAGCATGGGATCTCCACTTCGTTTTCAGAAATGCCGGACATGACGCTCAAGCAGGCGGCTCGCGTCGTAGGGAGTCAGGCAGAACGAAAGGGAGGTCCGCGCCGGACGACCGCGTACCGCAACATGTGCTCGCGCGGCCGGTCGGGAACGAGGTCCGCGGCCACGGGAGCGGCGAGCGGCCACATAGGGTCGTTGACGGGCGGGAGGATCCGTACGGCGCGCGCGGCGAGACGGCGCAGCAGCGACCAGAGAGCGGCCTCGCCACCGGCCAGCCACCACGCGGTCAGCAGCGTGACGACGGCGTGGCACAGGAACATACCGGGCCAGGCGCTCTGATCATGAACCCCGGCCAGATGCGGGGTCTCCCCCTGCGCGGCGAACAGCACGTGCAGGCCCACCTGCGCCGTGCCGAGCAGCCCGATGATCAGCGGCCGGGATCGCTCCCGGCCGGCCATCGCGGTGGCCGCGGCCAGTACGACGGCGCCCGCGCCCGCGACCATGGCCGGCCCGGGTGCGTCGCCACCCGCCAGCCAGTGCCCGATGGCGGACAGGGCCACGCAGACGACCGTGAACGAGGCCGACCGCGCGAGGCGCAACGGCATCCGGGCGCGCGTCACGCCCACCTGCCGCCACGAATCCTGAGTACTGGTCACGGTCAGGCCAGCTGCTCCTTGATCTCCGCGATCTGGGCGGTCTGCTCAGTGACGAGCCGTGCCGCCATCTCGATCGTGGGACCGTGCTTCCCGCCACTCTGCGCGGCCGAGGCCATCATGATGCCGTGGTCGAGGTGCGCCGAGATCAGCGACAGCCAGAGCTTGTCGAAGGCCTTGCCGGACTTCGGGCTGAGCTGGGCGACCTGATTGGCGACGCCCTTGGCGTCCTCTGGCGGTACGGCCACCTGCCAGGACTTCAGCCACGACGACATCTTCTGGATGTCGGCCTTCTCACCGGCCTCCAGCTTCTCGCTCAGCTCGCGTACGTACGGCGTGGTAGTGCGTTTCGCGACCAGTTCGGCCAGCTGAATGGTCTGGCGATGGTGAGTGATCATGTCCTGACTGAACTGGACGTCTTCCTGGTCGTAGGCGGCCATGGCGACGGGCGCTCCCGCCGCTGATGCGGCACAGCCGCCGGCCAGCGCTACGCACAGCAGCGCGCCGGCAATCGTGGTCCAACGCATGCTTCCCCTTGCTGGGGTGGGGGGATGGGTCACGTGGAGATACGTGGCGCGCCGAATAACAGTTCAACAACAGACCGGTCGGCGCGTCACTCACGAGATGGCCAAGGGTGACGCGCTCGCCGGTGCTGCGGTATCAGGGATTCGTCGCAGCCCCCCGGACGGATGGGTGACGCCTCCGGATCGGGTGCGGACCTGGGTCAGGAGCCGTTCCCGATCAGGAGCCGTTCTCGGTCAGGTGGTGGGCAGGTTCACCAGGAACAGTGGCTTGGTGGTCGGCTGTGCGGAGCCGCCGGTCGGTTCGACGGTCACGCCGATCTTGGCCACCCCGGGTCCCGGTTCGGTGATCACCGGCAGCATGTGGCCTGCGGCGTCGGCGGTGAGCAGTCCGGCCGAGCTGATCTGTCCAGGGGCCAGTTGCCAGAGCTGGTACACGCTGCCTTCCGGCAGATCGGACAGCCCCGCTGCCAGGAAGACCATCTTGCCCTGCGAGCGTGACACGACCACCGTGCCACGACCGCCCTGCCGGGCCGAGGCCGTGGCGGTGCGGGAGTCCGGCGCCGTCAGCACGGCGGCGACCTCACGGTCCGTACGCCGTGCCTGTTCCAGCTCGCCGCGGGCCTGCAAGGCGACCGCACCGAGCACGGCGACCGCCGCCAGACAGGCGGCAACGCCCACGGCCGCCACCAGCGGCCGCCACCGTGACCGCCGCGCCCGTCCCTCTGGCCGCCGCCGTTGCCCCCGCTGTGTCCGCCGCTCGGCCCACTCCTCTGACCGCCCCGACGGCCGTCCCTCGGGCCGTCCCGCTGGTCGTCCCGCTGACCACTCGTCCGACCGACCCGGCAGCCGCCCGCCTGACCACTCGTCCGACCGACCCGCCGGTCCCCCCTGGACCCGCTCCTCCGACCACTCGCCCGACCGACCCACCGGCCGTTCCTCTGCCCATCCCTCTGGCCGCCGCTGAGGCTGCCACTGGGATTGGTCCCCGTGGGTGGGTTCGGCGACGGTCGGTGGGGCCTGCCGGACCTGGTCGATCTGGGCGAAGACCCGCTCCTTGAGGCCGGGCGGCGGCTCGATGGCCACGGCGGAACCCAGCCGGGCCGCCGTCTCGGCGAACCCGGCGACCTCCAGGGCGCAATCAGGGCACCCGGCCAGATGCTCCTCGAAGCGGTGCCGTTCGAGCTCGTCGTCAATGGCGTCCAGCGCGTACGCGCCCACCAGCGTGTGCGGATCGGACCCGCCGGCCGTACCCCTCATCGGTCCACCCCCAGGCAGTCGCGCAGCCGGATCAGCCCGTCGCGCATCCTGGTCTTCACCGTCGCGAGCGGGACTTTGACCAGCTCAGCAACCTCACGATAGGAGTATCCGCCGTAATAGGCGATGGTGACCGACTCTCGCTGCAGCGCGGTCAGGCCCTTCAGGCAGCGGCGCAGACGCTCGCGTTCCAGCCGGCCCTCGACGGACTCGACCACCTCGTCGAAGGGCCGGTACACCTCCATCCGGGCCGCCCGCTCCTCGCGGTCCATGCTCGCCTGAGACGAGCGGACCCGGTCGATGGCGCGGCGGTGCGCGATCGTCAGCACCCACGCCAGCCCCGAGCCCCGCCCCGACTGGAAGCGGGCCGCGTTGCGCCACACCTCCACGAGCACCTCCTGAGCGACCTCCTCGCTCTGGGCCCGGTCCCGAAGCACCCGCAGCACCAACCCGAACACCCGTGGCGCCACGGCCTCGTACAGCCGCTCGAACGCCGCCCGGTCACCCCGCGCGGTGGCCTCCAGCAACTCCTCGACGCTCGGCGGCTGCCCACCTCCGCGGCCCGGCTGCGGTCCCGCCTCGAAGCGACCCGGCTCACCTCCCGCTGCGAGGCGACCCGACTCGGGTCCCGCCTCGAAGCGGTTCGGCTCGATGCGGTTCGGCTCGCGTCCCGCTGCGATGCGGCCCGGTTCGCGTCCCGCTTCCATGCACCCTCCAACGGTGGTCGACGCGGCGCCGACCATAGGTGCTTCGGATCAGAGAGCGCAATGGATGTCCGGAAACCGGTACGGCTTACGCGGGATGCCACACACCACGCATCGCCCGGCCGCCGCGACCGAGGAGCAGACGGCGCGATGGACGTCCAGAAGCCGCTACGACTTACGCGCGATGCCACACACCGCGCTCACCACCCTGGACGGCTCATCCCACGCATCGCTCGGCCGCCGCCACTCGGGGGTGGGGACGACGCCGGGTTCGACGAGATCGAGCCCCTCGAAGAAGGCGCCGATCTGGGCAGGGCTGCGCAGGTGGTAGGAGTTGGCGGCGGCCTTGTTGTAGGCGGTGACGGCCTCCAGCAAGGCCGGGTTGGTGTTGGTGCCGTCGCTGAGCACCAGGTAGCTGCCCGACGGTAACGCGGCCATCAGCCGGTCGACGATCGCCCACGGGTCGTCCTCGTCGGGCAGTTGCCCGGCGATGCTCAGCATCACCAGGGCGATCGGCTCGCTGAAGTCGAGGGTCTTGGCCGCGCCTTCGAGGATCACGTCGGGGTCGCGCACGTCGGCGTCGATGTACGCGGTGACGCCCGGATGGGTGCTGGTCAGCAGGGCACGGGCGTGGACCAGCACGATGGGGTCGTTGTCGACATAGACGACCCGGGTCTCGGGCGCGATGCGCTGGGCGACCTCGTGGATGTTGTTGGCCGTCGGCAAGCCGGTGCCGATGTCCAGGAACTGCCGGACACCGGTCTCCTCCACCAGGTACGTCACCGCACGGATGAGGAATTCACGTTGCAGCCGGGCAACCTCGGCGAAGTCAGGAAATGTCCGGAGGAGCAGCTCGCCGGCCTCACGGTCTGGCGCGAAGTTGTCCTTGCCGCCCAGCAGGTAGTTCCACACGCGGGCCGAATGGGGGATGGTCGTGTCAATGCGTTCCCAGGCAGGCTGGCCGGCAGGGCTGTCATCGCTCATGACACTCCATTCCAGAGGTTGACCGTGGCCCCTGGCCACACTCGTCCGAGGGCTACTTTAGTGGCCTATTTCGGGTGTGCAATCTCACCCGGCGGCGACGGCCTCAATCTCCAGAAGCCAGGCGCTGTCGAAGATCTCGGCGATGATCACCGTCAGTGCCGGGGCGTGCTCACCGAGCACCTCCCGGCGTATCGCGCCGTTGACGTCCGCGTATCGGCGGTCGGACAGGAACGTCGTCACCTTGACCAGGCTCGACACCTCCAGGCCCGCCTCGCGCACGGCGGCGACGACGACCGCATTCTCTCAGCCCCGGCGGGTCTGGAGGTGCGCGGTCGCGGTGGCCACGGCCACGGTCTTGCCGTCGGGCGCGATGAGCTCGCCGGCCAGGAAGCACACCTCCCTGCCGCGCCGCACCACCCGCCCCCGGCCGATGAGCCGCCCCGGCCGCGCCGGGCGGAGGTATTGGACGTGCAGGTCGAGGGTGACCGCGAACTGGTCCTCCGGCAGCGTCGCGACCAGCGCGGGACCCAGCGTGTCGTCGAGCATCGCGGCGAGGAAGCCGCCCTGGATCACGCCGATGGGATTGACGAACCGCTCGCTCGCCTTGAACGCCACCTCGATGGCGCCCTGGTCGGGATCCACCTCGATCAGCTCCCAGCCCAGGGTTTCGGCCGCGGCGGGCGGCGGGACCCGTCCGGCCAGCATGTCCCAGAACGGCCCGCGCCCCTGCGCTTCGGTGTCCATGAGCCTGTATTCAACAGGCCGACACCGACAGTTCCCGCCGGCGGCGGCCCGCCCGTGTCCCGGTAAACACGACGCGGTAAAACGGCCCTTTTTCCAGCGGATCGGGGAGTTGACGAAGTTTGCCGGATTCAGCAACGCAGGGGGCTAGCGCTTGGGGCGGAGTTTGTTGATGTTTTGGGCGATTAGCGGCTCCCGAGTGGCGAGCGCGCGTGCCACATCCCACAGTTGCCCGGCCCGATGCACCTGGGCCCGCCAGTCCGTGCCGGTGGCCCGATGGGTCATCTCCACCTCGACCTCCTCCACCCGGTAGCCCTTGCGCAACAGGTCGATCGTCAGCGCCGTCTCCACGCCGAACCCGTGCGCCAGCGGCCGGGCGGCCTCGAAGGCATCTCTGGTGACGCAACGCTGGCCGTTGAGCGGCTGAGCGGCCTCGAAGCCGGTGGCCCTGCGGATGCCGTCCCTGGACAGGCGGACGACCAGGCCGTGGCCGCCCAGCCTGACGCGCGTGGCGAAGACCGCGATGGTCATGTCGGCCGCGCCGGACCGCACCGGCTCGATGAGCGGAGCCGCGGCCCGCGCGGTCTCGCCCAGATCGGCGTCCAGGAAGAGTAAGTAGTGCGGCGTCTCACCGTCGAGCAGGCGCACGGCTTCGGCGCCGGACTCCATGGCCGCCGCCTTGCCGCGGTTGCGGCTGTGGCGTACCACCCTGGCCCCCGCGCCCCGCGCCACCCGGCCGGTCTGGTCGGTCGAACCGTCGTCGACGACCACGACCAGGTCGACGCCCGGCAGGGCGAGCGCCGCACCGACCGTGGCACCGATGCGGTCGGCCTCGTCCTTGGCCGGGATGATGACCGCGGTGTCCGTCATGACCCCTCGGAGATGAGGAACTCCTGCGGCACCTCGTCGTGCACGGTGAAGACCGAATCGAGGCCGGTGACCTGCAGAATCTTACGCACGGCCGGCCGAGGGGCGGCGACGTCGAGCGCCCCGCCCTGCTCCTTGACGCGTTTGAGCGCGGACAGCAGCACGTTCATCCCCGTGGAGTCGCAAAAATCCACGCCGGACATGTCGATGACCACGCGGCTGGGCCCGTCCTGCAACAGCCGAGCGAACTCCGCCTGCAGGTGGGGTGCCGTATAGAGGTCGATTTCACCGGTGATGGCGACTAGCGCATGGCCGGCATGTGATCGAGTCGAGACCTTGAGCTCCACATGGGCAGGCTAGCGGCGCGGAGCCTTCCGGTCACGTTGTCACGCCGATAGGGCAAGCACAGGTTTTTGTCCTGCGTTTGGGCTCCATGAAAACTGAGAGTACGCGAAGCTTGACTGTGTGACACCGGCATGGCCGGAGAGGGGGGCGGCCCGGCACCTCGCTTCTGGTCACTACTTCACTGAAGGAGGGGCCGGGCGACCACGGGCCCGAGCATTCATGAGAACAGACAGATCCGAAGATCCGCACCGACAGCGACTCCGCGAACGACTGGAAGCCATCCTCATTCGCACCGAGAAGGCCACCTCGTGGCATGACAGAGTGGGACGCCTGCGTAGCCTGGTCAATCACGAAGGCTTCGTCCCCGTACACACGAAACTCGCCGGCGAGGACCTCGACTTCCTCGCCGACGCCCGCGACGACCTGCTCAGATTCTCCGAGCTCGGGCTGCGGCTGTTCGACCTCCACCAGCCGCGCGACGCGGGAGGCATCACCAGCGACTCCGCCAATCCCATCCTTCGGTGCCGGAGTTGCATGTGGCGCTGGCCGTGCCCGACGTTCCGCGCGATGTCGGAGTCGTTCGGCGGCGGCCACGACAGCACCCTTCCGGAGTCCGGTTGAAGTCCCGACCTGACGGACGCGCTATCCCGGGACCAGCGGCAGCCGGATCTCGAAGCGGCAGCCCGGCCCGTCGTTGACCACGCCGATCACCCCGTCGTGCGCCTCCACGATGCCCTGAGCGATCGCCAGGCCGAGCCCGGCCCCGCCGTCTTTGGTCGGGGTCCGGGCCGCTTCGCCCCTGAAGGCCACCTCGAACACCCGGTGCAGGTCCTCGTCGGGGATGCCCCCGCAGCAGTCGCTGACCGACAGGCACGCCATGCCCGAGTCGACGGCCGCCCGCAACACCACCGTGCGGTCCGACGGCGTGTGCCTGATCGCGTTGACGACCAGGTTTCCCAGCGCCCGGCTCAGGGCGTTCGCGTCCGCCCGCACGGGCACCGCCTCGGCGGCCTCGGCGGTCAGCCGCACCCCCTTGGCGCGGGCCAGCGGCTCGGCCCCCGCGAGCGTGTCGGCGACCAGGTCGGCGAGCCCGATCCGGACAGGGGAGAGCCGCAGCGCCCCGGCGTGGATCCGGGACAGCTCGAACAGGTCGTCGACCATCGCCGACAGCCGCTCCACCTGCAGCTTGATCTGGTGGTGATAGCGCGCCACGGTCACGGGGTCGGACACCACCCCGTCTTCGAGCGCCTCGGCCATCGCCCGCATCCCGGCGAGCGGGGTACGCAGGTCGTGGCTCACCCAGGCGACGAGCTCGCGCCGCGCCCCCTCCAGGGCGCGTTCCCGCTCGTACGCCTCCTCCAGCGTGTTCGCGATCGTCTGCAGCTCCGACGGCAGCCCCTTGGGCGCGATGAACGGCAGGTCGCGTACGGCCGCCACCAGCCGCCTGCTCTCGCCCACGACCCGCCTGGCCAGCACGAACGCCACTCCCAGCCCGACCAGCCCGCCGACGGCCACCACGCTGAGCACGGTGTCCTTGACCGGGCCCTCGATGATCATCTTGAGCGTGATCGCCACCAGGCCGGCCAGCGTCGCCGCGATCGCGACCACCATGACGACGGCCAGCATGACCCCGATCGAGCGGGTGCGCAGCCACCACATCACGGACACGCCCAGGATGGCCACCAGCAGCCCCAGCCCCGCGGTGACCGCCACGATCATGCCCAGGTCGATCACGATCGCGGGGTGGGGTCTCATGGCTGGCCTTCGAGCGGTTCGTACCGGTAGCCCACACCCCAGACCGTGACGATCCGCCGCGGCGCGGTCGGGTCCGGCTCGATCTTCTCCCGCAGCCGCCTGACGTGCACGGTCACCGTGGACGAGTCGCCGAACGACCATCCCCACACCTGGTCGAGCAGCGCCGACCGGCTGAACGCCTGCCGCGGGTTGCGCATCAGGTAGGCCAGCAGGTCGAACTCGCGGGCGGTGAGCATCACCTCGGCGCCGCCCAGCCCCACCTCGTGGGCCCCGACGTCGACCACCAGGTCGCCGTCACGCAGCACGCCCGTGCCGCCCGTGACCGAGGCGCCGCGGGCGCGGCGCAGCACCGACTGGACGCGCAGCGCCAGCTCTCGCGGGCTGAAGGGCTTGGTCACGTAGTCGTCGGCGCCGGTTTCGAGGCCGACCACGCGGTCGATCTCCTCGCCGAGCGCGGTCAGCATGATCACCGGGACCGGCCAGCGTTCCCTGAGCTTCTTGCACACCTGCAGCCCGTCCATCTTGGGCAGCATCAGGTCGAGCACCATCAGATCGGGCGGCCTGGCGAGCGCCCGGCGCAGCGCCTCGGCGCCGTCACCCACGCACTCGACCTCGTGTCCGTCGCGCTCCAGGTAACGCGCCACCACTTCGGCCACGGTCGGGTCGTCGTCGACCACCAGGATGCGCGCATTCACTCTTTCACCGTACGGCGGGGCACCCCGAATCGACACTTACGTCATTGGTTCGTAAGCGTCGCGGATCATGCCCGCAGGACGTACGGTGGGCCCATGAGTCGAGTCATCATGCTCGTACTGGGCGCCCTTCTGGGGCTCTTCGTACTTTTCAACTTCGTGCTGCCCATGATCATGGGGCTGCTCAAGGTCGCGCTCATCATCGGAGTCGTCGCCCTTCTGGTGTTCATCGCCGTCACGCTCGTCGGGAAGTCGTCCTCGTCACGGTGACGCTCTTCCTGCTCGACCCTTGGCTCATCGGCGTGACCATGGTGGCGATCCTGCTGCTCGCCACCTGGGCCGCCCGGCTGCTGCCCGCCATCGGCGGCGACGCGCCCGGCTTCCCGCTGAGCTATGCCCGGCGCACGGCCTTCCAGCGCCTGCGCCACCCCGCCGCCGCCGGTCGGCCGCGGCCACGAGCTCCGTCATCGCGCCCCGCTTCCGGTTGAGCGGGGCTCTCTCTCTTCAGTGAGCCCTGATCCATCTTTCTTGATTGAAGGGGCTCATGTTCGACTCTCTCGTCTCGTTCCTGCTGACCGTCTCCGGCGACAATGCCGCGGTCGCCATCATGCTGTTCACCGTGGCCGTACGCCTGCTGCTGCTGCCGCTCGGCATCCGCCAGGCCCGCGCCACGCAGATCCAGCAGCGGCTGGCGCCCAAGCTGCGCGAGTTGCAGAAGCGGTGGTCGCGTAATCCCGAGCGGCTGGTCAAGGAGACCTCCAAGCTGTACGCGAAGGAAGGCACCTCGCCTCTGGCCTCGATCCTGCCGGGATTGGGGCAGCTCCCGTTCATGTGGGTGATGTATCGGGTCGCCACGCACCCGACCGCCTTCCTCGGCCACGACCTGCTGGGCGCTCCGCTGGGTCAGCATGTCGCCGGAATTGTCACCAATTACGGTCTGGTCAGTGTGCCATTTACGGTCTTCGCCGTGGTCATCGTGCTGATCGCGGTCGTGGCATGGCTTTCGGCCCGGAAGGTGAGCGCCACACTGCCGGCGGAACAGCCCGCGCTGATGCGCAGGCTCATGCCGCTGATGCCGTTCGGCTCGGTGCTGGCCGCCGCGGTGCTGCCGCTGGCGGCGGGACTCTATCTGCTGATCTCCACGGCGTGGGTCGCGGGCGAGCGCGCGATCCTGGCCGCCCGGCCGCTCTGAGCGCCCGGCTAGCCGGCCTCTTTGAGTGCGTGGACCTGCCCGTTCATCGTTCCGTCGGGGGCGAGCAGGATCGCCCACACCGTCGTGATGTCACCGTCGTGGCGGACTCCCCAGCTCTCCGCGACGTACTCGACGATGCCGAGCCCCCTGCCCCCGAGCGACGACAGAGTCGGCCGGCCGGCGCGGGGCTCGGTTGCCGCGCCCCCATCGCTCACCGCCACCTCGATGTGCTCGTCACTCCGCAGCCAGGCCACCCTGACCATGCCCGACGGCAGCGGATGCGCATGCCGTAGCGCGTTGCTCAGCAGCTCGCTCACCACGAGGACGGCATCGTCGATCGCGGTGGAGAAGACACCGCAATCCTGCAGGTCAGTGGATAGACGCTGGCGGGCGACGGCGACGCTGGACGGCGCGTACGGCAGTAGCACCACGCTTGACACACCCACCTCCCCGCTCCCAGTGCCCCCCACGGGAACACTTCCCCGGTACGACCGAAATGCCCCGTTACTCGATCCCAGAAACCGCATCTCGATCACAGCTTGTACACATTGGACGATAGATCAGCTCAACTGTGACCACGTCGTTACCGCATCGGTGTGTCGGATCGGATAAGAGAAGCGTTGCCCAACACGAGGCGCATTCGGGTGCCTCCGCCGGGTCGCGGATGAGCGCTTACATCGCCGCCCTGAGCCCTGGCGAGACTGCGGACGATGTACAGCCCGAGGCCGACTCCGCCGAACCTGCGCCGGTCACCACTGTCGACCTGGACGAACCGTTCGAAGACCCGTTCGCGGTCCGGCGCGGCGATGCCGACTCCCTCGTCGTCCACGACCACGACCACCGTGTTCTCCTCGGGCCAGGCGCCGACGCTGATCAGGCCGCCCTTCGGCGAATACTTGAAGGCGTTCTCCAGCAACTGGCCGAGGATGATGTCGGTGGCGAGCGCGTCGCCGCTGACATGCGGCAGGGCGTCGGAGATGGCCACCTCGACCCGGTGCCTGTCGGACAGCACGGGCAGCCCGAGCGTGGCCGCGTGGATCCGCTCGGCCAGATCGAACGCCTCGATGCGTACCGGCGGCTCGTCGGCGCCCGCTCTGGCGCCGAGCAGCAGATGGTCCATGAGCTGCCCGAGCGACCTGGCCCGCTCGGCGATCGTGTGGACGGCGGCGCGGCGCTCGGCGTCGCTCAGCTTGTCCCAGCGCGAGTCGAGCGTGCTGGCGAACCCGCGCACGATCGTGATGGGCGTGCGCAGCTCGTGGCTGGTCGTGGCCAGGAACAGGTCCTTGGCCTCCTCCAGCTCCTTGGCCGCGGTCACGTCGCGGAAGTCGATGACCACCTCTCCCGTCTCCTCGATCTCGGCGCTGACCACGTCCAGCCAGCGCCCGGTCTCCAACTGGTGGGCGAGCTTCTCCCCCGGGCTGGGCAGCGGGAACGGCAGCGGCCCACCGATGACGGCCTCGACCGGCATCGCGGTGAGCTCGGCCGCGGCCGGGTTCCACTGGCTGACCCGCCCCGCGCGGTCGAGCACGGCGATGCCGTCGGCGCTGGCGTCGAACACCGCCCGCTCGTGCGCCCGCTGGCGTACCGCCTCCTGGTAGGCCACCGCGTTGCCGACCGCGATGCCGGCGTGCCCGGCGAGCAGCTCCAGGAGTTCGAGCTCCAGGTGGCCGGGCTTGCGCTTGGCGAACAGCGCGTACAGCGCGCCATAGGGGCGCCCGCCGACCGCGGCCAGTCCGAGGGCGATCGTGTGCAGCCCGTCGAGCTCGGCCCAGACCAGGTCGCCGAGGCCCTGCGACTCCAGCATCACCGTCTTGCCGGTGCGTAAGAGCTTGCCGACCAGGCTGGTGCGCAGCTCTGCCGTCACGCCCTTGAGCGAGTCGGGCAACTGGTGAGTGCTCACCAGCCGCAGCCGTTCGTCCTCGATGAGCACGAAGCCGCCCGCGTCGGCGCCGGTCAGCTCGGTCAGGCTGGCCGCGATGCGATCGAGGACCGCGGGCAGCTCCAGCTCGGCGTTGATGTCACCGACCACGTCGGTGAGCCGGCGCACCAGCCTGGCCCGCCGCGCCATGCGGTTCCTGGCGGCCTCGTCGGCCTCGGTCAGATGGTGTACGAAGACGTAGCCCGCCACGGCGCTGCCCGTGAGCAACGCGCTCGTGTCGACCCGAAGATCCAGCACGGTGCCGTCCCTGCGCAACCGCTTGGTACGCAGCGACACCTGGCCGCCCGTGCGCACGCGTTCGAGCACCGCGTTGTGCTCCGCTGTCAGCTCCCCCGGCACGATCGGCGCCCTGCGGCCCAGCATCTCCTCGGCGGACCAGCCGAAGAGGCGCTCCGCCGCGCGGTTCCAGACGAGTACGGTCTGATCCCGGTCGAGCGCGATCACGGCGTTGGGCGAGCTGGCGAGCACCGCGCGTGCGATCTCATCGTCACTGCCTGCTCTGTCGTCACCCACACCTCCATAGTGCCTGTGGCGTGCGGCGTTCGTCGGGCGATCCGTCCGATACGCTGCGGGCACGGCCTTTCCAGGCGGGGGAAGAGGGTGACGGGTATGTCGAGTGGCGATCTCGATGCCCTGCTGCGGGTGACCTCCTCCACCTATCGCGGCGAGGTGCCGCCCGATGTGGCGTTCGGCACCTATGACGGCGCGGTCGGCCGGCTCGTGCTGGCGGTGAGCGGCAAGGGCGTCGTGGCGTGCAGCTTCGAGGCCGAGGACACCGTCTTCGAGCTGGTCGTCAGGCATGTCGGCGCGTTCGTCGGACCCGACCCCGGGCGGCTCGACCCGGTGCGCAGGGAGCTCGACGCCTACTTCTCCGGCCGCCTGCGGGCCTTCGCCACGCCGGTCGACCTGTCCATCGCCACGGCGTTCGCGCGCACGGTGCTGCAGAAGACGATGGCCGTGCCGTACGGGAGCACGGCGACGCTGGGCGAGATCGGCGAGAGCATCGGCCGGCCCCGCGCGCTCCGCGCGGTCGGCAACGCGCTCAACGCCAACCCCGTCTGCGTGATCGTGCCCTGCCACCGGATCGTGCCGGGCGACGGCGAGCTCGGCGACTACGCGGGCGGCCAGGCGGCCAAACGCCACCTCCTCAACGTCGAGCAGCGCTCGCGCGCCTGACGCCCGTACGCGAAGCCTGACGTCCATACACAGAGCCTGACGCCCGTACTCAGCGGCGGGTGTCCGCCGCGCGCCTGGCCGCCGCGCGCCTGGCAGTCGCGCCGATCGCCAGGGTCACCAGCGTCGCCACGAGGGCCGCGCCCAGCGCGCCGTTCATCCACGGCTGCCGGGTGAACCCGATGGCCTCACGCACCACCGCCCAGAGGTGGTCCCACGGCGCGACCGTGGGCGTGGAGGTGGTCAGCCAGTACGCCACGAAGCCGAGCGCCCAGGGCACCAGCATGGACCAGCGGGCGGGCGCGTCCTCCTCGGTGTTCCACCGCGAGTAGCCACCGAGCAGGAAGTAGTCGACCGCCAGCACCGCGAACATCGGCACGAACACCGCCCCGATCACCCCCAGGAACGCCCCGTAGGAGTTCACGTCGACCACGAGCGCGATGCCGGTGGTCAGCACGCCGATGGCGATCGAGAAGACCCGCCGGTCGACGCGTGGCATGAGGTTCTGCAGCGACATGGTCGTGGAGTAGACGTTCGCGAACGACTGGTCGGCCTCCCGCAGCACCAGGATCGCGAAGAACAGCGCCCCCAGCGGCGCCGCGACGAACGGCCCGAACACGGCCGTGCCGTCGGCCGTCACCGCGGCGGACCCGGCGATGGCCACCGCGTACACGCCCAGCCCCAGGCAGGCGACCTGCGCCAGCGTGTAGCCACCGACCACGCCGGTGAAGGCCGCCCGGCTCGACCTGGAGTGCCGGGCGAAGTCGGCCGCGATCGGCACCCACGAGACCGACAGCGCGATGACGTAGTCGACCGCGGGAGCGAACGCCGTCCACGACCCACCGACCTGCGGCGGAGCCTTCGACAGGAACTCCACGGCGAACCAGACGAGCGAGATGATCACCCCGATGGTGACGTAACGCCGCAGCAGCCGGATCGACCCGAGCGGCCAGATGGTCAGCGACGTGGTCAGCACCCCCGCCACCACCACCCACACCTGGTACGGCACGGTGTCGCCGAAGATGGCCATGGCGCCCTTGGAGATCACCCACAGCTCGAAGGCGCCCCACCCGATCATCTGGACGATGTTGAGCACGGTCGGGATGTACGACAGCCGCGCCCCGAACAACCCGCGCAGCAACACCATCGCCGGCCGCCCGGTCTGCGTGCCCGGAATGGCCGACAGCCCCACCATGGCCGTGCCGACCAGACTGCCGACCAGCGCGGCCGCCAGGGCGGCGGCCAGGGTGAGCGGGGCCCCGCCGAGCGGGTCGAGCAGGAACAGCGCCCCGCTGAACCCCAGCAGGCTCACGGCCAGGTTCGCCCACAGGGCACCCTGGTCGAGCAGCCCGAGCGTCTTGGGGGGAGTTCCCTCGAGGGTCAGCGGAACTTCGTCAACGACATGTGTCATCGCTCACTCCCTACGCCGGCATTACCCGGACAGGTTCAAGCGGTCGGCAACAGCGGTAGTTGCCCTCTCAGCCTGGTTGCCCCAAGCTCCCGCGTCAGTTGTGCAGTTTGCGCCCTCATCTTGCCCTATGAGGAGGCGACTGACCACAGGGGGGTCTCACACCCCCCGTCCGTGATCATCCGAAAAGCCATATAAGGGCGGTTCATCCCAGTAAGATCGCCGCCATGAAGAAAACGATCATGTCCCTCGTGGTGGCCGCGGCCGCCGCGACCGTCATCCCGCTCGCGCCGGGCACCGCGCTGGCCGAACCGGTGCCCTCCGGCTGCCACAGCGGTATCTACTACCAGCCCTACAAGACGTGGGCCAGCTGCGACAGAGGCTCGGGGTATGTGCAGGCCATAGCCACGTGTCCCAACGGCTCGACCACCAAGAAGGTGAAGGGTCCGTGGAGGCCGGTCACCGGTGGTACCGAGGGGCAATCCGTCGCTGTATGCCCCGGTAATCGCAACGCCGTCGGCCACGCCTGGGACATCAAGAAGTATTGATCAGGTAATCCGTCAGGCGACGAACGGCGGGTGCCCCGTCTCGCTGACCATCGGACGGCTCGCGCCCGCCCAGGACTGCATGCCGCCGTCGACATTGACGGCCTCGCGCCCGAGCTGGTTGAGCCAGGCCGCGACCTGGAACGAGCGGCCGCCGACCCGGCAGACCACGTAGACGGTCCGGTCGCCCGGCACCTCCTCGACCCGCCCCTGGATCTGCGTCATCGGGATGTGCACTGCCTCGGGCGCGTGCCCGGCCACCCATTCCTCCTGCTCCCGCACGTCGAGCAGGTAACCGTCGGCGGGAACGTCGCTGGCCGGGATCTCTGGAACCGTCATGCCTCCATCATCTCGCGTCTCTCGTCGTAGGCGGCACGCGCCTCGGCGATCTCCCGCTGGTGCTCCTCGGTCCAGGTGACCAGGCTCTTGATCGTCTGGTGCAGGGTCCGGCCGAGGGGCGTGAGCGCGTAGTCGACCCGCGGGGGCACCACGGGATAGACCGTACGGCTGACCAGGCCGTCGCGCTCCAGGTGGCGCAGGGTCACGCTGAGCATCCGCTGACTGACGCCGTCGATCTCGCGGCGCAACTGGGTGAAGCGCAGGCTCTTGCAGTCGAGCAGGGCGATGACCAGCAGCGACCACTTGTCGGCGACGCGGTCGAGTATCTGCCGGACCTCGCAGTCCTCCCTGGTGTCCCACTGCCGCACGTCGTAGTCGTCGTCGTCCACGGTGCCCTCGCAGTAACCGGGTGACTTTGAAGTGCCGTCTTCCATGGGATCCCATGCTGCCGGATCATTTTCACGGTTACAAGAGATAACCGAGATGCCGATAAGTAACCGGGGGTTGATCATGTCCAAACGCGCTTGGGGCATGTTGATCGTGCTGTGCGGGGCCGTCTTCATCGAGGGCACCGACGTGGCCATGCTGAACGTGGCCCTGCCGTCGATCAGGGCGGATCTGGGGCTGTCCACGGGCATGCTGAGCGGGGTGGTGAGCGCCTACGTCCTGGGCTGTGGCGGTTTCATCCTGCTCGGCGGCCGGGCGGCCGACCTGCTGGGCAGGCGCAGGATGTTCCTGCTCTGGCTCGGCGTGTTCGTGGTGTTCTCCGGGCTGGGCGGGTTCGCGACCGAGGGGTGGGTGCTGCTGGTCGCCAGGTTCCTCACCGGTGTCGCGGCCGCGTTCATGATGCCCGCCGGGCTGTCGCTGATCACCACCAGCTTCCCCGAGGGCAGGCTGCGCAACCGCGCGCTGCTCGTGTACGCGGGGACGGCCGCGGCCGGATTCGCGCTCGGGCTGGTGATCGGCGGCCTGCTGAGCTCGATCGGCTGGCGCTGGGTCTTCTTCGCGCCGGTCATCCTGTCGCTGGCGATCCTGATCATCGCCATCCCGGTGCTGAAGGAGCAGCGCACGCCCCGGCCCGCCGGCGGCGTCGATCTGGCGGGGGCGGCGACCATCACCGGGGCGATGACGCTGCTGGTCTACGGCCTCGTACGGCTGGAGCACCCCGCCGATGGCCCCGGCTGGACCATCGGAGCGTTCGCGGGCGGCGTGGCGCTGCTGACGGCGTTCGTGGCGATCGAACGGCGGGTGGCCACGCCCCTCGTCCGCCTCGGCGTCCTGCGCTCCGCTCCGCTGGTGCGCGCCAACCTGACGGCGCTGCTGCTCACCGCGTCGTTCTTCGGCTTCCAGTTCCTCATCACCCTGTACCTACAGGAACTGCGCGGCTGGTCCACCGTCCAGACCGGCCTGGCCCTGCTCGCCGCCGCCGCCGACGTGGTGCTCGCGCCCACGCTGACCCCCTGGCTGGTGCAGAGGTACGGCAACGCCCGGGTGATCTTCGGCGGCCTGCTGTCCGGGCTGGCGGCTTACGGCCTGTTCATCGGAGTCGGGATGGACTGGTCGTACGCGGCCATGCTGCCCTCGATGCTGCTGATCGGGCTGATGTTCGCCTTCGTGTACGGCCCGCTCACGATCGTCGCGACGGAGGGCATCGCGGAGGACGAGCAGGGGCTGGCCGGCGGGTTGCTGAACACGGCCTTCCAGTTCGGCGCGGCACTCGGGCTGTCGATGGTCACGGCCGTCAGCGTGGCGGCGCTCGGTGACGCGACCTCCGCCGAGGCCGGGCTGGCGGCCATCAGGACGGCGCTGCTGGTGCCGGTGGCCGCCACGGCGGTCGCCGCGCTCGTCATCGCCACCGGCCTCCGCCGCCGCCCGGCCGCCCCCAACGACCAGCACGGAGAGGCCGAGGAGGCCGTCGCCGTCAGGGCGTGAAGCGTTACTTCAGCAGGCGGGACAGGCGGCGGTCGGCGAGCGGCTTGCCACCTGTCTGGCAGGTGGGGCAGTACTGGAGCGAGGAGTCCGCGAAGGACACCTCGCGGATCGTGTCGCCGCAGACGTCGCAGGCCTGGCCGGCGCGGTTGTGCACGCGGAGGCCGGACTTCTTCTCCGCCTTGAGGTCCTTGGCGGCCAGGCCGTGCGCCCGCTCGACCGCCTCGCGCAGCGTGGTGACGATGGCCTCGTGCAGGTCGGCGATCTGGTCGTCGGTGAGGGTGGCGGCGATCTTGAACGGGGACATCTTGGCCGCGTGCAGCACCTCGTCGGAATAGGCGTTGCCGATCCCCGCGATGACCTTCTGGTCGCGCAGCAGGCCCTTCACCTGGGTACGGCTACCGCCCAGGATGGCCTTGAGCGCGGCCACGGTGAAGGCGTCGTCGAGGGGGTCGGGGCCGAGGGCGGCGACACCCGGCACGTCATCCGGATTTTTCGTGACATAGACGGCGAGGCGCTTCTGCGTTCCCGCCTCGGTCAGCTCGAACCCGGGTGCGAGCCCCTCGTCGTCGGGCGCCAGCCGTACCCGTACCGCGAGCGGGCTCTTGCCCGGACGGACCGGCTTCGCGCCCGAGAGGTCCTCGCGCCAGCGCAGCCACCCCGCGCGGGCCAGGTGGATGACCAGGTGCAGCCCGTCGCAGTCGAGGTCGAGGAACTTGCCGTGCCGCGCCACGCCCGTGATGGTCAGCCCGCCGAGCGCGGTGACCGGCGGGTCGAACGTCTTGAGCGCCGAGAAGGCGACCACGTCGACACCCAGGACCGTACGGCCAACCGCCCGCTCGCGCAGGAAACCGGCGAGCGATTCCACTTCGGGGAGTTCCGGCATGCCACCAGGGTACGTGCCGTGGTCGTCCACAGCCTGTGGACAACTACGGCACGCTCCAGAACGCCAGCTCGTGCGCCATGCCCTCGGCGAACAGCGCCTCGGCGCGCGCGGGCTCGGGCCCGGCCTCGTCGATCATCTGGCCGATCCGCACGGTCAGCGCCGCGAAGCCGGGATCGGCGTACGTCTCCACCCACCTGCGGTAACGCGGCTCGGCGGGCAAATTCTCGGCCAGTGCCTGACCAAGCTCTGAGTATCCCCACATACACGGATAAAGCGCCGCCAGCCCTTCGCCGTAATCGGCGGCCGACTCCAGCAGGAACGCCGTGTAGGCCGCGCACGCCGGCCCCTTCCGCGCGTTCTCGAGGTCCGCCCCGAACGGGGCCGACAGCTCCCGGTGCAGGCTCAGCTCGTCGTGGAAGGTCGTGTGCGCCAGGTCCACGAGGTCGCCCAGATGCGCGGCCGGCGCCTGCCAGGCCAGCCGCGCGAACACCCGCACATAGTCCAGCAGGAACAGGTAGTCCTGCTCCAGCCACGACCGGAACACCGGCTCCGCCAGATCGCCACGCCCGATACCCACCACGGTGGGATGCGCGAGCTGCGCGTCGAGGAGGGGGCGACCCACCGCGTGCAGCTTCTCCGAGATACCCATGAACGGCACGTTAGTGTCAAAGGATGACTGTCACGATCGCGGAGGAACTGCTCTTGCTCGCTTACAGCGAGAAGGAGGGCAAGCAGTTGATCGGCGCCACCCAGCTCGATCCAGCGCTCGGCGGCGCGATCCTGGCGGAGCTGGCGGTGACCGAGCGGGTGGCCCTGACCGATAAGAAGGTGTCGGTCGAGAACGCCACCCCGCTGGGCGACGAGGAGCTCGACGCGGCACTGAGTCGCATCGCGGAGGACAGCAAGGAGCGCAAACCCGACTGGTGGGTCCAGAAGCTCCACTCCGCCAAGCTGCGCAGGCGCCTGCTGACCCGGCTCGCCGAGGCGGGCGTGCTGACCGAGGAGCGCGGCCGGGTGCTCGGCATCTTCCCCACCACCCGCTGGCCGGAGGCCGACGGCAGCGTCGAGGCGGAGGTCAGAGAGCGCGTCGGCAGCGTGCTGGCGGGCGCCGATCCCGACGCGCGCACGGCGGTGCTCATCGCCGTCATGTACGCGGCCAAGCTCGACCGCAAGGCGTTCCCCGAGTCGGACAAGGCACGTGTCAAGGCGATCGCCGAGGGCGAGTGGGCGGGCGACGCGGTGGCCAAGACGATCGCCGCCATCAACTCGGTCATCATGATCGCCGCCACGACCGCCGCCATCAGCCCCAGCTACACGAGCGGAAACTGACGGTCCGGTACGGCATGCCGTACCGGACCATTCGCGGCCCCGGGGTCAGCCGGCGTCGAGGATCTCCTTCGGCACCGGCTTGTCCTGCTTGAGCGCGTCGAACAGGGCCAGGGCCTTCTCCTTGTCCCACTTGACCGCGCTGCCGCCGCCCGCGATCTCGTTGCCGCCGAACGGCACGACCGTGGTCACCGGGCTGTCGCCCATGGCCAGGCCCAGAGACAGCATGTCGAACGCCCCCGTGCTCGCGTCGACGGCGACCGCGTCGGTGGCGCTCATGGCCAGCGGGATCGAGGTGAACGGGTTGATCAGCACGCCGGGGCTGGCCGCCTTCTTCACGACCGCGCCGAGGAACTGGCGCTGGCGCTTGGTCCGCTCGAAGTCGGGCAGCGCGCCGCCCTTGCGGGTACGGACGTAGCCGAGCGCCTGGCCGCCGGTCAGCGTCTGGAGCCCCTTCTTGAGCTTCAGCCCGGCCTTGGGGTCGTCGACCGCGGCGCGGACGTTGATCTCGACGCCGCCGACCGCGTCGACGATGTCCACGAACCCGGCGAAGCCGATCTCCATGTAGTTGTCGACGCGTATCCCGGTGACGGTCTCGACCGTCTGGGCCAGCAGCTTGGGGCCGCCGAAGGCGTACGCGGCGTTGAGCTTGTTGCGGCCCTTGCCGGGGATGGTGACCGCCGAGTCACGCGGCAGGCTGACCAGGGTCGGCTTGTCGCTGCCGGCGGGGATGTGCAGCAGCATCATCGAGTCGGTGCGCTGACCGGCCGCGCGGCCGGTGGCGAGCTTCTTGCGGTCGGCCGCCGACAGGCCCTTGCGGCTGTCGGAGCCGACGAGCAGCCAGTTGGTGCCCGGGGTGTCGGCGGGTCGGCCCGCGTAGTCGTCGAGCACGCCGGGGATCCCGGTCAGCCGCGAGTCGATCCAGAAGAACAGGCCCACGCCCACCACGAGCAGCAGCGCCACCACGGCGGCGATGATCGTCAGTATGGTCCGGCCCTTGATCCGCCTGCGCGGCGGCTTGGGACCCGACGGATCGGACGCGCCGGACGGGGTCGGCTCCGACTTGGGCGTGAACGGCTTGATCGGGCTGCCGCCCGAGCGCTGCCGGCCGTACACGCGCGAACTGCCGGCCCGAGGCGCGTCGGAGACCGGCTCGGCGGGCAGGTTGGACGGCGGCGCCTGCTGGGCCGTCGGCGGAACCTGCTGAGCCGACGGGATCCGATGCGCGGGCGCACCACCCGCGCGCGGGCCGTCGGCGTTCCTGCCGGGCAACGGGCGGCCATCGCCCGGCGAGCGCATGGCTCTCGTCCGGTCTTCCTCAGACACTTGGCCTCTTTCCCCTTCGGTTGTCATAGACGCTACGTCCAACCCCCCACCAGTGAAGACGTCTCACCAAGGTTTTCCCACGGAAAAGTACGCAGAACTAGCGGAGCGTCACTTCGGAAACATTGCTGCCAACCCCATCGTTACGGTTTATGGACTTCCGCCATCGAAGGGATGATCGTGTCCGCCCCGGACCCATGGAATATTCGCCCGTGCACACGCACGGGATCCCCTGAGAACTCTCTTTTCCAGAGCTCACCCCGGTGAGCGCGTATCTCGGGCTGTTGGCCCTCTTCCTGCTCACCGCCGCGACCGGCTACTTCGTCGCGCAGGAGTTCGCCTTCGTGGCCGCCGACCGGGGCCTCCTGCGTGAGCAGGCCGCCGCCGGCGATCCGGCCGCGGAGAAGGCGCTCCAGGTGACCTCACGCCTCTCCTTCATGCTGTCCGGCGCGCAGCTCGGCATCACCGTCACCGCGCTGCTGGTCGGCTTCCTGGCCGAGCCCGCCATCGCGACGATCGTCGGCCCATGGCTGACGAATACCGGCCTGCCCGCCGGTGTCGTCACCGGCCTGTCCGTCGCCATCGGGGTGTTCTTCGCCACCGTCGTGCAGATGGTCTTCGGCGAGCTGGCGCCCAAGAACCTCGGCATCGCCCATCCGGAGCCCGTCGCCAAGTTCCTCGCCGGATCGACGCTGGCCTACCTCACCGTGGTCGGCCCGGTGGTCCGGCTGTTCGACTCGGCGGCCACGGGCCTGCTCAGACGTGTCGGCATCGAGCCCGTCGAGGAGGTGGAGCACGGCGCGACCCCCGAGGAGCTCTCGCGGATCATCGCCGAGTCCACCCTGGCGGGCGAGCTGCCCCCGCGCCTGTCGGAGCTGCTGGAGCGGGCGCTGGAGTTCGGCGACCGCACCGCGGAGGAGATCATGGTCCCGCGCCCGCGCGTGGTCGTGGTCCGCGACTCGCAGCCGGTCTCCGACCTCGTGGAGGTCATCCGTGAGTGCGGCCACTCCCGCTACCCCGTGCTCGGCGCCGACGGCGACGTGATGGGCGTGACGGGTGTGCGCGAGCTGATCACGTCCGGTCTCGACGACGGCCCGATCATCGGCATCACCCGCCCCGCGGTGCTGGTGCCCGACTCGCTGCCGCTGCCCGCCGTACTGAACGAGATGCGCTCGTCCAAGGACGACCTCGTCTGCGTCATCGACGAGTACGGCGGCCTCGCCGGCGTCATCACCGTCGAGGACCTGGCGGAGGAGCTGGTCGGCGAGCTCATCGACGAGAACGACCCGGAGCCCGACGGCGCCGTCGAGCAGCCGGGCGGCATCTGGGAGGTGCCGGGCCGGCTCCGGCTCGACGAGGTCGAGCGGGCCACCGGCGTCTCGCTGCCCGAGAGCGACGACTACGACACGCTCGCCGGGCTGGTCCTCGCCAGACTCGGGCGCATGCCCGAACCCGGCGACACCGTGACCGTGCCCGTCATTCCGGAGACGGACCCGTTCGCCGAGGACGACCAGGAGCACCTGGCCGAGCTCACCGTCCTGTCGCTCAACCGCCGCGTACCCGAACGAGTACGACTGGCCCCGGTCCAGCACGCGGAGGCGACCCGATGACGATGATCCTGATCAGCCTGGTGCTACTGCTACTGAACGCACTGTTCGTGGCAGCCGAGTTCGCCTTCGTCTCCGCCAAGCGCCACCGCCTGGAGGAAATGGCCGCCAACGGCAACCGCCTGGTCCGCATCGCCGCGAAGTCGGCAGTGGGCGGCGGCCGACGCCTCTCCCTGATGCTGGCCGGCGCCCAGCTCGGCATCACCCTCTGCACACTGGGCCTGGGCCAGGTAACAGAACCCGCGATCGAACACTTCCTGGAGCCGGTCTTCGCCGCGGTCGGCATACCGGAATCCATGCGCATGCCGATCGCCCTGACCATCGCCCTGGCACTGGTCACGTTCCTCCACATGGTGGTGGGCGAAATGGCCCCCAAGTCCTGGGCACTGACCCAGCCCGAGCGAGCGGCCCTGATCCTGACGCTGCCCTTCCGCGGCTTCACCTGGCTGATGCGCCCCTTGCTCTCCACCCTCAACGGCCTGACCAACGTCATCCTCCGCCTGTTCGGCGTAAGCCCAAGAGACGAACTGGCCACGACAAGAACCCCCCGCCAGTTGGCCATGCTGGTCGGCGAATCAGGCCGAATGGGCCTCCTGGACAGGGAGGAACACGACCTCCTCACAAGAGCCCTCCGCCTACAGGCAGAAGGCATAGAACGCCTCATGGTCCCCATCAACGAGGCCACCACCGTCCCACCATCGGCAGACGCCAAGGGAATCAGACAGGTAGCAGCGGAGAGCGGCCACCTAAGGCTCCTGGTAGGCACTCCAGACGACGTACGAGGCGTCCTCCACGCCAGAGACGCCCTGATCCACCCCAACCGCACAGCAGCCGACCTGGCCCGCCCAATCCCCAAGCTGCCCTGCGTAACCCAAGCCCCCGAAGCAGTGACAGCACTACAGGAGGCCCGAGCCCACCTGGCCCTGGTCACCACACAGGACGGCAAGATCATCGGCATGGTCAGCCTCACCGACCTACTAGGCGAGCTCCTAGACACCCGAGCATTGGCCGCCTAACCCCCAGTGTGTCCAAAACCACACACCCGGCCGGAAAGCAATCCGAAAGCAAACTGCAACCGGCCGGGCCTACCTTCCAACCGCCACCCACAAAAACAAAAAGCCCCGGCTCTTGCGAACCGGGGCCCTCTTCGTCAGTGTGGGTCTGCACCAAACAAACAAACACAACGAAGGCAAAGTCTCATATGAAAGCCAAGCCACCAGCGAGTCTAATGCTGGGGGTCCGGGGGTCATCCCCCGGTGTAAACGACGAGGGGACCGAGGGAAGCGATCCCGTGAGGGTCGCGACCATGGGTCCCCTGTCATCGAGTGGGCGAGGAGGGATTTGAACCCTCACGTCCTTTCGGACACACGGACCTGAACCGTGCGCGTCTGCCGTTCCGCCACCCGCCCTTGTGGGTGCGGAGAAACAGTAGCACGGAACAGTCGCTGGTACTGAACCCGGATACGATCGCATAAGACACGGGAGCGGAGGAGCTGGGCGCGACAGCTGACGAGCGCCCGGACCACCCGCGACGTGGGACGAGCGGAGGCCAGGCGCGGCTAGCGTCCGGTGGCCGCGATCATATGCACGGAGGAAGGGAGGTACCCGGTGGGAGTCCTTCAGCGCTTCGAGCGAAGGCTCGAAGGCTTGGTTGAGGGGGCCTTTGCGCGGGCGTTCAAATCTGACCTTCAGCCGGTCGAGGTCGCCAGCGCGGTTCAGCGGGAGATGGATGAGCGCGCGGCGATCGTCGCTCAAGGTCGGACGCTCGTGCCCAACGACTTCGTGGTTGAGCTGTCCACGACCGACAGCGAACGGCTTGAGGTCTACGCCGACAGCATCAGCCACGAGCTGGCCAACCTCGCCAGGGAGTACGCCAAAGAACAGGGCTACTCCTTCGTGGGACCGGTCCGGGTCCGTTTCGAGACCGCCGCCGACCTGGCAGTGGGGTTGTTCCGCATCAGGTCGGGGGTCATCCGCGGCGCCACTGTGGAGCAGGACGAGATTCGCCAGCCGGCGAGTGATCTGCCACCATCCAGGCCCAATGCCTTCAACGGGCGGCCCCGGCTGCTCGTGTCCACTCAGGACGATCCGCAGGGCGACCGCTCCTACGAGCTCACCACTCCGGTGACCTTGCTGGGCAGGGGCACCGACTGCGATCTTCGTCTCGTCGACCCCGGCGTCTCTCGCCACCACGCGGAGATTCGCGTCGAGGGTCAGCTAGTCGCCCTAGTCGATCTCGGATCGACGAACGGCACGTTCGTCAATGGCCAGCCGGTACGCAGAGTCGAGCTCCAGAACGGCACGCGAGTGACCCTGGGACGCACGACTCTGGTGTTCCGGCGCGATTAGGGGTAGACAAACGGTCCATGTCCGAGCTCACGCTGCTGCTGATCCGGCTCGCCTTCCTGGCTGTGCTGTGGTTCTTCGTCATTGCCGCAGTCGGCGTGATCCGGACTGACTTGTTCGGATCACGTACGGCCCCCGCGGGTCCACGCAAGGGTGGCATCAAGCCCACCAAACCGGCGGCTAAGCCGAAGAATAAGAAGGGCGAGCCACGCCAGCTCGTTGTGACGGGTGGCCCGCTGCAAGGCACCACCATTACTCTCACGGAGACGCCCATCAGCATTGGCCGGGCGAACGACGCCACGCTGGTAGTCACAGACGACTACGCTTCCAGTCGGCATGCCCGGCTCTTCCCTCAGGACGGTCAGTGGATCGTGGAAGATCTCGGTTCGACCAACGGCACATACCTCGACCGCTCAAAAGTCACCCGTCCGACCCCGGTGCCGCTCGGTGTTCCGATCCGCGTCGGCAAGACAGTCATTGAATTGCGCAAATGACCATCGCACTCCGCTACGCCGCCCGCTCGGACGTCGGCCTCCTCCGCGAAGGAAACGAGGACTCGGCGTACGCAAGCGGCCGCCTGCTAGCCGTCGCCGACGGTATGGGCGGACACGCACACGGTGAGGTGGCGAGTTCTGTCGCCATCGCCGCAATGGCCTCTCTCGAAGAGGCTCAACAGGGTGGTGACCTGCTCAACGCCATCGAGGCAGCGGTACGCGACGCCAACCGCAAGCTGCACGAGATGGTGGGCCGGGATCCCAGCCTCAAGGGCATGGGCACCACGCTGACCGCCATGTTCTGGCACGGCACCTCGGTGGCTCTGGTGCATGTCGGCGACTCGCGCGCCTACCTGCTCAGACGCGGGGAGCTCTACCAGATCACCCACGATCACACACTGGTGCAGCAGCTGGTCGACGACGGGCGCATCACACCGGAGGAGGCGGCGACGCACCCGCAGCGCTCGATCCTGCTGCGGGCACTCGACGGGAGCGGCGAGGTCGATCCCGATCTCACGTTGCGCGAAGCGCAGGTGGGCGACCGCTATCTCCTCTGTTCCGATGGGTTGTCCGGAGTGGTGAGCGCGGAGACGCTGCACGCCACGCTGACGAACATCGACGACCCGGAAGAGGTCGTGCGCCAGCTCATCGACCTCGCCAACAGAGGCGGTGGGCCCGACAACATCACCTGCGTGCTGGCAGACGTGCTGGAGCTCACCGACGGGCAGCCGGTGCCCGGCGAGGTGGCGATCGTCGGGGCGGCGGGCATGACCCGCCTGCGGCACGAGCCGCACGACACCTCACCGGGGCGGCCCGGTGCGGTGACCGCGCCCCAGCCGGTGCTGACCGAGGACGACTTCGAAGATTCTGGCCCACAGGCGGTCCGGCGGCCGGTCAAGCGGCGCCGGGTGTGGCCCCTGCTGGTCTCGGTGCTGGGCGTGGCCGTCGTCGCCATCGGCGTCGGCGGCTATTTCGGCTGGCAGTGGACTCAGGACCAGTTCTTCGTGGGGGCCAAGGGCGACGAGGTGGTCGTGTTCCGGGGCATCCGCCAAGAGGTGGGGCCGTTTCAGTTCTTCTCGGTCGCGCAGCACACCGGCAAGCCGCTCTCCCAGCTCTCCGATCCCGACCAGGCACTGGTCAAGGGCGGCATCGATGTCAAGACCGTGGCGGAGGGCGTGACGCGCATCAACGGTTTCAAGGCCACGGCCGAGCAGCCGGAGCAGAAGGCCACCCCGAGCGCGAGCGCCTCAGCCACCCCGAGCGCGACGAAGACGAAGGCGAAGCCGCAGTAGATGAGTGAAGTGGCGGAAGCACCTGTCCTGATGCCGGCCAAACGGCGTGGCGCCCAGCTGGCCATGCTGGCGTTCGCGGTCGTGATCGTCATGGGCGCCTATGCCAACGTCGGGCTGGGGCTCAACGGCACGATCCCGGCCGGCATGCTGACGTACGGCCTGAGCCTGGGCGGTCTGATGCTGGCCGCCTACCTGGTGCTCGCCAAGTGGGCGCCATGGGCCGACCCCCTCATCCTTCCCCTCGTGACGCTGGTCAACGGGCTCGGCCTGGTCATGATCTACCGGCTGGAGAACTCCGGCTCCAAGCTCCAGGCCGGCGCGTCGTCCACCAGCCAGATCGTCATGACCGGCGCGGGCGTCGTGCTCTTCACGGTGACGCTGATCGTGCTGCGCGACCAGCGCATGCTGCAGCGGATGACCTACACCGCGGGGCTGATCGGGCTGGGCCTGCTCGTCTCGCCGCTGCTCCCCGTGGTCGGCCAGGAGATCAACGGCGCGCGCATCTGGATCGGGATCAAAGGCGTCTTCAGCATCCAGCCAGCGGAGTTCGCCAAGATCGCGCTGGTCATCTTCTTCGCCGGTTACCTGGTCGCCAAGCGCGACGTGCTGGCGCTGGCCGGGCGGCGGCTGCTCTTCATCGACCTGCCCAGGGCCCGCGACCTCGGCCCCGTGATCATCACCTGGGTGGTCGCCATCGGCGTGCTGGTCATGCAGAAGGACCTGGGCTCGTCCCTGCTGCTGTTCGGGGCGTTCGTGGTGATGCTCTACGTCGCCACGCAGCGCACCTCATGGGTGCTGATCGGCGTCCTGCTCTTCGTCGGCGGCGCGTGGCTGGCCGGGCAGATCTTCAGCCACGTGGGCGACCGGTTCGACGTCTGGCTCGACCCCGGCAGCAACGTCTACTACAACCGCGCGTTCGGCGGCAGCTACCAGATCATGCAGGGCCTGTTCGGGCTGGGCGCCGGTGGCATCATGGGCACCGGCCTGGGCCAGGGCCATCCCGATCTGATCCCGCTGGCCTTCTCCGACTTCATCTTCCCCGCCACCGGCGAGGAGATCGGGCTGACCGGGCTGATGGCGCTGCTGATGGTCTACGCGCTGATCGTCGAGCGCGGGCTGCGCACCTCGCTCGCCGCCCGCGACCCCTTCTCCAAGCTGCTGGCGGGCGGGCTGTCGTTCATCCTCGCCTGGCAGGTGTTCATCATCGTCGGCGGCGTGACCAACCTGATCCCGCTGACCGGACTGGTGACCCCGTTCATGTCCCAGGGCGGATCCGCGCTGCTGGCTAACTGGATCCTTATCGCGCTGCTGGTACGCATGTCGGACGCGGCGCGGCAGCCTCCGCCCCAGGCGATCCAGAACGAAGGAATGACGCAGGTGTTCCAGCGATGAACGGCACTCTGAAGCGTGTGGCCGTGGCCTGCCTCGCCATGTTCGCGCTCCTGATGATCAACGTGAACGTCCTGCAGGTCGGTCGGGCCGAAACCCTGAGCAGCGATGCCCGCAACACACGCAACTACTACGACCGCTATGCCGTCGAGCGCGGCCGCATCACCGCCGGCGGCAAGGTGATCCTGGCTCAGTCGGTGGAGCAGAAGACGGGCGACTTCAAGTTCCTCAGGGAATACCCCGACGGCAAGCTCTACGCCCACATCACCGGCTTCTTCTCGCCGGAGAGCGCCTCGCAGATCGAGGCGTCCGAGAACAAACTGCTCGACGGCTCCAGCCCCGACCTGCTGCTGCGCCGGAGCATCGACCTGTTCACCGGCGAGCCCACCAAGGGCGCCAACGTCGACGTGACGATCAACCCGAAGGCCCAGAAGGCCGCCTACGACGCGCTGCGCGAGAGCGGCAAGCGCGGCGCGGTCGTCGCTCTCGACCCGAAGACCGGGGCGATCCTGGCGATGGTGTCGCTGCCCACCTACGAGCCGGCCGAGTTGTCGGACACCGACAAGGGCAAGGTCTTCCCCCGCTATGACGAGCTGGCCAAGGACAAGGGCCAGCCGCTGCTCAACCGTGTCACCGACCGCACCTACCCGCCCGGCTCCACGTTCAAGGTGGTGACCGCGGCGGCATACCTGGAGGACGACTCCAGCCGCGGCCCCCAGACGGTCGTGGACGCCCCGCAGCGCCTCCCGCTGCCCGGCACCAACATCAGCCTGCCCAACTACGGCGGCGCGGCCTGCGGAGCCGGACAGGTCCCGCTGGTCTACGCGCTGGAGAAGTCCTGCAACACGCCGTTCGGCAAGATCGGCATGGAGCTCGGCTACGACAAGATGCAGGAGCAGGCGCAGAAGTTCGGCATGGGGGAGAAGTTCGGCATCCCCATGCCGGTGGCCCAGAGCTCCTTCGGCAAGAAGGAGGATCAGGCGGCCCTGGCCATGGCCTCCATCGGCCAGCGCAGCAACCAGATGACCCCGCTGCAGATGGCCATGATCGCCGCGGGCATCGCCAACGACGGCAAGGTCATGAAGCCGTACCTGGTCAACAAGATCACTGACTCCAAGGGCGACTCGATCCAGGACGCCGAGCCCGAGGAGCTGTCGGAGGCGGTCAGCTCCGAGACGGCGGGCAAGTTGCGCGAGATGATGGTCAGCGTGGTCAACAACGGCACCGCCAACCTGGCCCAGATCCCCGGCGTCGAGGTGGCGGGCAAGACCGGCACCGCGGAGACGGCCGACAAGCAGCCGCCGCACGCCTGGTTCATCAGCTTCGCGCCGGCCAACGACCCGAAGGTCGCGGTCGCGATCATCGTCGAGTCGGGCGCCGCCAACGTCGGCGCCGAGGCGACGGGCGGCCACACCGCCGCGCCGATCGGCAAAGCCGTGATGGAGGCGGTGCTGAACAAGTGATGACCGCTACGCTGCTGGATCATGCGGCTCGGTAACCGCTATCTTCTGCTCTCCCGCATCGCCTCGGGCGGTATGGGGGATGTCTGGCGCGCCCGGGACGAGCTCCTCGGCCGCGAGGTCGCGGTCAAGGTGCTGCGCAGCCACATCCAGGCCGACCCCACCTTCCGCAGCCGCTTCCGCAACGAGGCCAGGATCACGGCCGCCCTGGGCGACCCCGGCATCGCGCAGATCTTCGACTACGGCGAGCAGAGCGACCTGGCCTACCTGGTGATGGAGCTGGTGCACGGCGAGCCGCTGTCCGCCATCCTGGCCCGCAACGGCGCGCTCGGCCCCGAGGTGGCGCTCGACGTGGTGCACCAGACGGCCAAGGCGCTGCACGCCGCCCACTCGGCGGGGGTCATCCACCGCGACATCAAGCCGGGCAACCTGCTCGTCACGTCCGAGGGCGCCATCAAGGTGACCGACTTCGGCATCGCCCGCGCCGTGGAGGCGGCTCCGGTGACGCTGACGGGCACCGTGCTCGGCACCGCCCAATACGTCAGCCCGGAGCAGGCGCAGGGCCTGCCTCTCACTCCCTCGACCGACCTCTACTCGCTGGGCGTGGTGGCCTACGAGTGCCTGTCGGGGCGCACGCCGTTCCAGGCCGAGGGCCAGGTGGCGATCGCGCTCATGCACCTCAACGAGCCGCCGCCGCCGCTCGGCGCCGACGTGCCCACTGCGGTGCGCGAGCTGGTCATGACGCTGCTGATCAAGGACCCGCGGCACCGCCCGGCATCGGCGACGGACGTCGCCGAGCGCGCCCGCATGCTGCGCGAGTCACTGGCCGGCGGCACATCGGCCACCGAGCTCAGCATGCTCACCGACCCGGCGGGCTTCCGGGTGCGGCAGCCGGCGGCCGACCATACGACCCACGACTTCGGCGGCTCGGCGGGCGCGACGATGCACGCGTCGCCCGCCGGCTCGACCACCGGACCCCGCCGCCGCCGGGGCAGACTGACGCTGGCGCTGGTCGCCAGCGCGGGATGCGCCGCCGCCGTCGGGTTCAGCGCCTTCACGTTCATGGAACGCGACGCGGTGCCCGGCCCGCCCAGCGTCGCCGACCCGTCGGAGTCGGCGAGCCATGCTCCGACCTCGAAGACACCTCGGGCCAAACCTCACACTCGACGACCGCCGGTGATTACGGTGAAGTCGAAGAGGCCGGTACCCTCACGTTCGGCTACGGTAAGCGTGTCGGCAAGCCCAACGAAGAAACCAAGCCCCAAGCCGACGCCGACCACCCGGACCCCGACTCCCACACCAACCCCAACGCCCACCACGACACCGAAAAGTCCGACACCAAGCGCTTCGCCTGATCCCGGGGTAACAAACCCGCCGAAGGAGAAGACGTGATGCGCCACGGGGTCGATGATGGACACCGGCGTCCCCCCCGAGCAGGCCGGTACCCAAGATGAACGGTAAGGGACAGTGCAGGAAATGACTCAGCCTCGGCGACTCGGAGGTCGCTACGAGCTCGACGGCGTCGTCGGGCGCGGCGGCATGGCCGAGGTCTATCGCGCCCGAGACATCCGGCTGGACCGCATAGTCGCGATCAAGACTCTCCGCTCTGATTTGGCGCGTGATCACACCTTCCAGGCCCGTTTCCGGCGTGAGGCGCAGTCCGCGGCCTCGCTGAACCACCCGGCCGTCGTCGCGGTCTACGACACGGGTGAGGATGTCAGCGAGGGCGCCCCCGTGCCCTACATCGTGATGGAGTACGTCGACGGCAGGACGCTGCGCGACCTGCTGCGGGCCGACCGGCGGCTGCTGCCGGAGCGGGCGGCCGAGCTCGTCGACGGCATCCTGCGGGCGCTCGACTACAGCCACCGCGGCGGCATCGTCCACCGCGACATCAAGCCCGCCAACGTCATGATCACCCGCGCCGGCGACGTCAAGGTGATGGACTTCGGCATCGCCCGCGCGATGGCCGACTCGGCCGCGACGATGACGCAGACCGCGCAGGTGATAGGGACCGCCCAATACCTGTCGCCCGAGCAGGCACGCGGTGAGCGGGTCGACGCCCGCAGCGACATCTACTCCACCGGTTGCGTGTTCTACGAGCTGCTCACCGGCCAGCCGCCGTTCACCGGCGACTCCCCCGTGGCGATCGCCTACCAGCACGTGCGTGAGGAGCCGATCCCGCCGTCGCAGATCGACCCCGAGATCCCCCCGTGGTGCGACGCGATCGTGCTGAAGGCCATGGCCAAGGACCCCGCGCATCGCTATCAGAACGCGACCGAGATGCGGGCCGACATCCAGCGGGCGGTGTCCGGCCAGCCGATCGACGCCCAGACGATGGCGATGACCAGTAACTACGGCGCGGGCACCCGCATGATGACGGCGACCCAGTCCGCCACCGGCCCGGCCACTCAGGGCAACCGCGCGGTCCCGCCGTACGAGTACGACGACGGGCACAGCGGCCGTGGCGGCCGGCGGCGGGCGTCCGGCGGCGGCAACCAGGCGCTCAAGACCGCGGCCTGGATCATCATCCCGCTGCTGATCATCGGGGCGTTCATCGGCATCGGTTACGCGGTGTTCAGCAGCGGCGGCGACAAGACCACCGGGCAGATCAAGGTCCCCGCGCTCTCCACGCAGACGGCGAAGGCCGCCCAGGCCCAGCTCGATGTTCTGGGCCTGAAGTCCGAGGTGGTGCAGGAGGCCAACGCCGAGTTCGACAAGGGCACGGTGATCAAGACCGATCCCGCCCAGGACACCGAGGTGGCGAAGGGCTCGACGGTCAAGCTGTACGTGTCCAAGGGTCCGCCGAAGGTGAAGGTTCCCGAGGGGCTCGTCGGCGCCACGACCGTGGAGGCCAACAAGATCCTCGAGGAGGTCGGGCTGACCGGCACGGTCAAGACCAAGACGGCGCCGGGCAAGCCGCAGGACAAGGTCCTCGAGACCGACCCCAAGGCCGGCGAAGAGGTCGAGAAGGACGGCACCGTCATCCTTTACGTGCCCAAGGCGCAGATCCAGGTCCCGAGCGTGATCGGCCTGACCCAGGCGGAAGCCACCAAGACGCTCAAGGGGGCAGGCTTCAGGGTCAAGGCGGACCCGCAGTCGAGTGACCAGCCGCGGGGCACGGTCGTCCAGCAGGTCCCCGGTGAGGGCGCCACGGTCAACCCCGGCATCACCGTGACGATCGTGGTCTCCACGGGTCCCGAGCAGCAGCCGACGCAGGATCCGCAGCAGCCGACGGCCGAGCCCACGGACGACACGCAGCAGCCTACGGAAGAGCCCACGGACGACACACAGCCGACCGACGACTCACCGATCGACGACGGCGACCTGGGCTGACCCCCTAGCCGCCCACCAGGGCCGCCCTCCCGCACCGGGAGGGCGGCCCTGGTGCGTCAGGGGGTGGGCACGTAAAAGAGCGCCCCCGCCGCTCGGGGGCAACGGCGGGGACGCTCATCTGTCTGTCGTCCGGCGGCGGGCGAGTGTTACACGATCCCGCGCAGCCAGTTGCCGAGCAGTTGGTGGCCATGCTCCGACAGCACGGACTCGGGATGGAACTGCACGCCCTCGATGGGCGCCGTACGGTGCCGCAGCCCCATGATGACGCCGTCGGCGGTGTGCGCCGTCACGTCGAGCTCGGCGGGCACCGTGTCGGGCCGTACGGCCAGCGAGTGGTAGCGGGTCATCCGCACCGGCGAGGGGAGCCCGGCGAACACCCCGAGCCCGTCGTGCGACACCGCGCTGGTCCGGCCGTGGACGAGCTCGGGCGCCCGCGACACGGTGGCACCGTAGGCCAGGCCGATCGCCTGGTGCCCGAGGCAGACCCCGAGCAGCGGCAGGCCGCGCAGGGCCGCGTAACGCACCAGGGGGACGCTCACGCCCGCCGCCTCCGGCGTGCCGGGGCCCGGGCTCACCAGGACGCCGTCGAAGCCGTCGGCGTCGCCCACGCGGACGTCGTCGCGCGGGCGCACCTCACACGTGGCGCCCAGCTCGCGCAGGTATTGAACGATGGTGTGGACGAAGCTGTCATGGTTGTCCACGACCAGCACGCGGGTCATTTCCGTACGGTCACCTCGTCGAGCGTCACCGCGGGTTCGAGAAGCGGGAACACGGCATACCAGAGTACGGCCACCGCCACGGCGACCAGCACGGCGGCCGCCAGCAGCTTGGCACCCGTGCCGCCCGGCAGGCTGCGCCAGAGCCATCCGTACATGTCATTCCTTCCTGAGCTCGGTCTTCTTCAGCACGCCGGACACGATGAGCCGCTGGGCGGCGGAGTATTCGGGGTGGCAGGTCGACAGCGTGATGAAGGCTCTGGTGGGCCTGCTGCCGGGCTTGCCGGGCACCGGGCTGAGCACGTCCACCTCGTCGGGCTCCACGATTTTCTGAGAGGTCACCCGGTAGGTGTAGCGGGCCTCAGCGGCGTCGATGATGATCTCGTCGTCGCGTTTGAGCTGGTCGATCCGGTTGAACGGCGCCAAATACGTGGTCCGGTGCCCAGATACGACGAAATTTCCGATCTGTCCGGGGAGGGCGGTGCCGGGGTAGTGGCCCGGGCCCTTCTTCAGATGCTCGGTGTCCACGCCCTCCACCACGGCGTAGTGGTAATCGCGCCCGAACCTCGGGATGCGCAGCATGGCCACGGCCCGGCCCAGCTCGATCTTCGGGAGCCTGCCCGGCGCGTGCGCCTCCCCCAGCTCCTGCTGCAACTGCAGCTGCATACGCTGGGTGTAGACGCCCGTCCCCCAGAGCAGGTAGGCGCAGAACAGCAACAGGATCAGGCCCGCGGTGATGCTCAACTCCCCCGCGGCCCGCAGCACGGCCCTCACGCGCCCAGCGTATGCGCGCTCCATCCGGCTGCCGGGGATCGCCATCTCGTGCGCGTGGCGACTATCCTGGGCACGCTTCAACTACGCTCAACGAATAGCCTGCGGACAATCCGGATGCCCAGGCGCCCAGCAGGAGTTTCCAGTGCCCAAGTCCAAGGCTCGCAAGAAGGCGGTTTACACACCGCCGCAGAAGTCCCAGCAGGTCACGGTCAGCCCCCGCTGGCTGGCGCCCACCATGGTGGTTTCGTGGATCATCGGCATCCTGTGGATATCCATCTACTACGTGGCTCCCGGCGCGCCCTTCATCGGCGATCTCCACAACTGGAATCTGCTGATCGGGTTTGTTTTCATCATCTTCGGGGTGGTGCTATCCACCCGCTGGCGTTAGTTTTTTCCACAGTTTTTCCACACCCTGGGGAAGTCAGCCCGCGACGCCGCTCAAGAGGGCCGAGGATCTGACGGCCACGAGCACGACGAGGATGGCCACCGCTCCCACGATCGTCAGCACCTGCCAGAGGGTCCTGTTGCTCTTGGGAGCGTACGCCAGGGCCCCGGCCAGGGCTGATCCGGTGATCAGTCCACCGATGTGGCCGGTCCAGCTGATGCCTGGGACCACGAAGGTGATCACTAGGTTGATCACGATCAGCACGGCGATGCCGCGTACGTCCATGTTCAGCCTGCGCCCCACCACGAACACGGCGCCGAACAGGCCGAAGATCGCCGCTGACGCGCCCACCGTGAATTGGTCGAGCGGGTCGATCCAGTAGCCGAGCACCGAGCCGCCCAGCGCGCTGACCAGGTAGATGCCCAGGTAGCGGGTATGCCCGAAGGCTCGCTCCAGGTAGGGGCCGACGACGTAGAGCGCCCAGCAGTTGAACAGGATGTGGAAGACCCCGCCGTGCACGAACGCCGAGGTGAGCAGCCGGTAATACTCATTCTGCGTGACGACCTCGTACGGCCGCATGGCCAGCTCGGCGGTGACCACGTTGCCCGTCAGGTATTGGGCGCCGAAGACGAGCACGTTGAGGGCCAGGAGCGCCCACGTCACGTATGGAGTGGCGACCACGGCGCCACCGAAGGCCGACCGCGCCTGGCGTAGCCCTCGATTGCCCTCGGCCACGCACTCGGGGCACTGGAAGCCCACGGCGGCGTCGCGCATGCAGTCGGGACAGATGGGGCGCTCACAGCGCTGGCAACGGACCCAGGTCTCTTTCCCCGGGTGCCGGTAGCACGTCGGCACGGCCTCCGCGGGCTGCTCGGGCTGCGGGGGCGGGCTGGGCGGCTGGCTGGTCATGACCGCAGCCTACGGCCTGCGCGACACTGCCGCGCTAGCCCCTGCAGCCCGCCCCGTGCGCTCTGATCAACCCTGGACGCGGTCGATCGTGACCGACTCCAGGACCACCTCGTCGATCGGCTTGTCGCGCTGGCCGGTCGGCGTCTTGGCGATCGCGTCGACGATGTCCTGGCCCTCGATCACCTCGCCGAAGATGGTGTGCTTGCCGTTGAGATGCGGCGTGGGCACGACCGTGACGAAGAACTGCGAGCCGTTGGTGCCCTTGCCGAACCGGATGCCGGCGTTGGCCATGGCCAGCAGGTAAGGGCGGTTGAAGTAGAGATCCGGGTGGATCTCGTCGTCGAAGTCGTAGCCCGGGCCGCCGATGCCCTCGCCCAGCGGGTCACCGCCCTGGATCATGAAGCCGGGGATCACCCGGTGGAAGACCGTGCCGTCGTAGTAGCGGCCGGTGCTCCTCTCGCCGGTGCCCGGGTGGGTCCACTCACGGCCGCCTTCGGCGAGCTCGACGAAGTTGCGGACCGTCTTGGGAGCCTGGTTGGGGAAGAGTTCTATCTTGATATTTCCACGATTTGTCTGCAGGTTTGCGATCAGTTTCTCGGCCACGAGACAGCAGCCCCCCTCTATGCACAAGGTTGGTTTTGCGGTGATTTGATGACGACGGCCGTTGGGCCTCGAGAGCCATCCTCCCATGGACGGCGATGATTGAGCCGCCGCCCTCCGGGAAGGTCAGGCTCGGGGCCCCATCAAGCAGGGGAGGTTGTTGTGTCCCTGACACTGAGAAATCGCCGCGTGGTCATCGCAGTCCCAGCCACGTGGATGGGCCGTATGAAGGCCCAGGCCGTGCGAACCGGCCGGCAAATGACACCGATGGCGGATCAGGCCAAGATGGTCGCCGCCCATCGCATCGAGGACGCCCGCTACTGGGCGGCACCGAGGCTCGAAGAGGTCGCGCATCGGGTCGAGGATCAGCTCGCCCCCAAGGTCAGCGCCATGCTGGTCACCGCGGCCGACAAGATCGACCCCACACCGCGCAGGTCGCGGCAGTGGCCGGTCATGATCCTGATGACGGGTCTGGCTGTGGGCGCGATCGGTTATCTGTTCTACCGGCGTAACGCCCAGCAGTGGACCGAGCACATGAAGGACTCGGCCTCGGACGCGTCGCGCTGGGCCGACGACACGGCCGACAGGACCGCGGGCTCCACCGAAGGGATGGCGTCCACGGTGTCCGACACGGCGGACGAGACATCGCGCAAGATGTCGTGATCCGCACGAAGGTGCGCCCCCCGCTCGATCGAGCGGGGGGCGCACTTCGCGTTCGAGCGCGTTTCCTGGTTGACGCCCATACCAAGCGCTTGCTACAACGAGCGGCATGGCGCTGTCCCCGCTCGACGACTACCCCATCCACCAAGCGGCCCAGGTCATGCGGCACGTGGCGACCTCCGACCGCAATTTCTACGACCGCTACTACTTCAACTGCCACGCGGGCACCGACGAGCTCATGCTGCTCGTCGGCGCCGGCCAGTACCCGAACCTGGGCGTCACCGACGCCTTCGCCTGCGTCCGCTACGGGAACCTGCACCGCGTCGTCCGGGCCTCGCGTGAGCTCGGCACCGACCGGATGAACACCGAGATCGGCCCGTTCCAGGTGAAGGTCCTCGAAGGGCTCAAACGGCTCCAGATCATCCTGGAGCCCAATGAGCATGGCCTCTCCTTCGACCTCACCTGGGAGGGCACGATCCCGGCGACGCTCGAACCGCGGCACTTCGTCCGCTGGCAGGAGCGGGTCATCTTCGACTCCATACGGCTGGCGCAGACCGGGCTCTGGTCCGGGCACATCCGCATCGACGACGTGGACATACCGGTCACCCCGGATCGGTGGCAGGGCGCCCGCGACCGTTCCTGGGGCATCAGGCCCGTCGGCGAGCCCGAGCCGCCCGGCATCCAGACGAAGAACGCGGGCACTTTCTACTGGCTGTACGCGCCCATGAGGTTCGACGACCATGCGATCCTCTGCATCGTCCAGGAGGACGAGAAGGGCCGCCGGGTGCTGGAGGAGGCCACCCGGGTCTGGTCCGACGGGCGCGAGGAGGAGTACCTGGGCCGACCCGAGTACCACCCCGTCTACGCCCCCGGCACCCGTGACGTCGTCGAGGCCACGATCACGTTCTCACCGCCGGGCGGCAAGGCGTTCGACGTGCGCTGCACGCCCGTGCTGCCGGTCCACCTCATGGTCGGCACCGGTTACGGCCTGGAGCCGGACTGGAAGCACGGGATGTATCAGGGTGCCGGGCCGGTCGTGCAGGGCGTCACGTACACGCTGCCTGACGACGCGGCCAAGATGTGGGGGATGGTCGACGCCGTGGGTCGTTTCGAGTACGACGGGCTGGTGGGGCACGGCCTGTTCGAGTACTGGGCCCTGGGGCCGCACCCGTCGTTCCCCGAGTGAGCGCGCGCCCGCCGTACACCCCCGGTGCTACGGCGGGCGGCCTCACTTACTTCGACTCACACGTGATGGTGATCGCCTCGGCGGGGGGCTCGACCGGGGCGCTGCCGTCCTCCGCCTTCTGGGCGATGCCCCTCTCCATCTCCACGGCGTCGATCGGCTCGCCACCGCTGGTGGTGAACCTCTCACCCTCGGTGGGGGTGGCGGGCGTGGCCGGGACAGCCTCCAAGACCTCCCCCGCCGGCATCGGCTTGATCTCGATCTTGCCGTCTACGGTACGGGTGACCGCGATCCCCTCACCCGCCTCCCCCTTCGACACCTCACCGGGCGCCCCCGCGGCCTCCGCCCGCGCGAACGCGATGGACTTACCGTCGCTCGTCGTGCACGTCACCTTGGCGCCCGGGGCCGTCGACGGGGCCTCGTCGGCCATCGCGGATCCGCCCAGGGCCGTGAGCACGAGCACGCCCACCGCACCGAGTACCGCGAGACGTCGCTTGAACATGGAATCTCCTTGCTGGAAACGATCGGACGCCCCGAGCCTGGCCCGCCGTACCTGAAGTGATCCTGAAGACAGCCGAAACGATCTTCAGGTTGGCTTTAGGTGACATACGGCACTCTGGCCGGTGTGCGAGTGCTTTTAGTGGAGGACGAGCAGCGGCTGGCCGATCTGGTCAAGGGCGGCCTGGCCGGCGAGGGGTTCGCCGTCGACGTGGCCTATGACGGGCGAGACGGGCTCTGGATGGCCTCGGAGAACGCCTACGACGTGATCGTGCTCGACGTGATGCTGCCCAGGCTGAACGGCTACACGGTGTGCTCCCGGTTGCGCGAGGCCGGCAACTGGACACCGATCATGATGCTCACCGCCAAGGACGGCATCTACGACGAGGCCGAGGCGCTCGACACGGGCGCGGACGACTACCTCGCCAAGCCGTTCTCGTACGTGGTGCTGCTGGCCAGGCTGCGCGCGCTGGTACGGAGGGGCGGGCACGAGCGGCCGGTGACGATCACGGTCGGCGACCTGGTCGTCGATCCGGCCGGGTTGCGGTGCCGCCGGGGGGAGGTGCAGATCGCGCTGACGCCGAAGGAGTTCGCGGTGCTTCATGGGCTGGCGAGGCGGGCCGGTGAGGTGGTGTCCAAGAGCGAGCTGCTGGCGCAGGCTTGGGACTTCGCCTACGACGGCGATCCGAACATCGTGGAGGTGTACATCAGCGCGCTGCGCCGCAAGATCGACCAACCGTTCGGCAGGACGACCTTGGTGACGGTGCGTGGCGCCGGGTACCGGTTGGAGGCGACATGACCTCGGGATGGGATCGCATCGCTTCGCGGCGGAGGCGTCTGACGGGGTGGGTCGCTGAGCGGCTCGCGGGACGGCTGCCGATGGGGCTGGCGTCCGTGCGGCTGCGCGCGACCGCGGCAGCGACGCTGGTGGTGGCCGTCGCGCTGGGGTTGGCGGCGGTCGTGCTGGTGGTGGCGTTGCGGGGCAGTCTGCTGAGCAGCGCGGACGAGGAGGCGGCCAGGAAGGCCGTGGCCGCTGTGCCGTACGCGCAGACCATCGCGCTGAGCGTCGAACCCCTCCAGGGCGCGACCGGCCTGGTGCGCACGTTCGGCGAAGCAGCCGCGACCAGCCCGGTCCGCACCTGCACCGAACCCGCCACAACCGGCCCAGCCCGCACGTCCAGCGAACCCGCCGCGGCCGGCCCGGCCCGTGCCTGCGGCGAACCCGCCGCAACCGGCAAGGTCCGCACCTACAGCGACATGCTGACCGGGCGGACGGCCGAGTCGGGTGGTGCGGTGCGGATGGCCGATATGGACGTCGTGGTCACGGCCGAGCGAGCGGTGCCGGTGGAGAGCTGGGCGCAGGGCGGTGAATTCGCCGTCGCGGGCATGCCCGTGTCGACGTCCAGCGGATCGGGGATGCTCTGGGCCAGAGCCTCGCTCGCCAGTGCCGACCAGGCGCTGGCGACGCTCAACGGCGCCCTCCTGCCCGGTGTGCCCGCGCTGCTGCTCGTGGTGGCGGGCATGACCTGGTTCTCGGTCGGCCGCACGCTCGCCCCGGTCGCGGCCATCAGGGCCAAGGTGGCCGACATCACGGCCCGCGACCTGCACCAGCGGGTGCCCGTACCCCGTTCGGGCGACGAGATCGCCGCCCTGGCGACCACCGTGAACGGCACGCTCGACCGGCTGGAGACGGCCGTCGAGACGCACAAGCGGTTCGTCGCCGACGCGGCGCACGAGCTACGCAGCCCGATCGCCACGCTGCGGGCCCGGCTGGAGCTGGCCGAACCGAGCGAGCTGACCGCCGAGGCGCTCGCCGACGTGGACCGTCTCCAGTCGCTGGCGGCCGACCTGCTCCTGCTGGCCAAGCTCGACGCGGGTGAGCCGCTGCGTACGGGCGACCTCGATCTCGGCCAGGTCGCGGCGGAGGAGTCGCTGCGCATCAAGCGGCGGCCGGAGCTGCGCATGGAGCTGGACGTTGAGCCCGACGTGGTCTTCCAGGGGTCGCGCGCCCACCTGGCCCGCCTGGTGACCAACTTGGTGGACAACGCGGTACGGCACGCCGCGACGGCCGTACGGGTGCGGGTGCACGGGGAGGACGGTCAGGCCGTGCTCCGCGTGCTCGACGACGGGCCGGGGATCCCGGAGGGGCAGCGGGAGGCGGTGTTCGACCGGTTCACCAGGCTGGATGAGGCGCGGGCCAGGGATGTCGGCGGCGCCGGGCTCGGATTGCCGATCGCGCGGGACATCGCGTCGCTGCACGGCGGCACGCTCATCGCCGAAGAGGGCGGATTTATCGCAAGATTTCCCCTGAACCACTAGCCACATCTCAGCCGTGTGGATAGTTGAAGGAGGCAATCATGCTCACACGTCGTGCACTGATCACCCGAGGTGGCGCCGCGGGCGCAGCAGGAGTCGTTTTCCTGTGGGCACAACCCGCCGAGGCGGAAGAGGAGGCCGCCGGTCCGGTTCTGGCCAGCGCCAAGAGCATCCCGGTCGGAAAGGGAAAGATTGTTAAGGGCAAGTACGTGATCACCCAGCCGAAGAAGGGCGTCTTCAAGTGCTTCAGCGCCGTATGCACCCACCAGGGCTGCACGGTGGCCAGCGTCAGCGGCGGGAAGATCCATTGCCCGTGTCACGGCAGCCAGTTCAGCGCCACCACGGGCAAGGTGGTCCGCGGTCCGGCCAAGCGTGCGCTCGCCCCCAAGAAGATCAAACTGGTGAAGGGCAAGATCACGCTGGCGTGATCGTCAGCGAGTACGCCGTAGTGCGCTGGTAGACCTCGAACCCGGCGCGGGTGTAGACGCCGACAGCTCCCGTGGGGTTGTCGGCGTCGACGCTCAGGCTCGCCCTGTCGTACTCCTGCTCCTTGAACGCGGCGAGCGCGTGCGCGATCAGGCCGGCCGCCACCCCCTTGCCGCGCCACTCCCGCAGCGTGCCGATGATGTCGATCCAGGCCGTACGCACGCCGGTCTCGGCCGTGGCCGCCTCGTGGTGATGGGTCATCACGATGGCGACCGCCTCGTCCCCCGCGCGGGCCACGAAGGACGATTCGGGCTGGAAGCCGTGACTGCCGGTGATGTTGTGCCGCCAGCTCTCCGCGGTGTGCGGCACGGCGCCCCAATGGTCGCGGAACGACTCGTTGCGCACCCCCCGGGCGCCCTCCTCGAATTCCGGCGTGTACGTGACGAAGTCGATCCCGTCGGGCACCCGCACCTGGGGCGGCTCCCCCGACAGGTCGCGGCGCATCTGGGAGAACCAGCGCGTGGCGGCGAAGCCCTTGCGTTCGAGCAGCGCCGCCGCCGCGGTGTTCGCCTGCGGCACTCGGCTCTGCAGTTCCAGCCCCTTGCCGGGGAAGGCCCGCTCATGCAGCTTCGGCGCCACCTCGATCGCCCAGTCCAGGATCCGCGCACCGTGTCCCCGCCCGCGGAAGGCGGGGTGGACGCCGGCGCGGAGGAGCATCGTGTGCACGCCGTCGCGTACCTGCTTGACCGGCAGGTGGCCGTAGGCGATCAGCCGCTGCCCGTCCCTGGCCGCGAGCGTGCCCTCGGCCAGGTCGAGCATCGGGTTCGCCAGGTGTCCGGCGACGTCTTCGAGGCTGAAGTGCTCGCCGGCCCTGTCCTCCGCCTCGATCGCGGCGGCCAGCTCGGCGAGCGGCCCGGCGTCGTCCTCGTCCAGGGGTGCCCATTCCAGACTCATGGCCGGGAGCCTAGGCGAGGTGCACGGAGCACCCCAAGTCCTCTCCTATCCGGGCAAGCCCCTTGGCGAACCCCTCGCGAGTGGTGTCGTCGAAGCCGATGAAGAACCGGTTCGCCAGCGGTACGGCCCAGCGCATCCACTCGGCGACGTTGTAGACCTGGTGGACGACGAGCGTGCCCTGTGGGTGCCCGGAATGCGACCACTCGCCGCGATACCACCAGCCGCCCTGGAAAGCGATCGAGCGGTCGGTGACCTCGACGGTCAAGGTGTGGCCCGGCACGTCCTCGACGGTGAACCGGCCTTCGCCCGGCACGCCCGGCACTCCACCGAGCACACCGTTGGGCACGCCGTTAGGGACGCCGTTGGGGATCAGGCTCTTGACCAGCGCCTCCCGCACCCGCTCCGGCGGCGCTTCGACCACCCCGGACACCTCGGCCAGCAGTGACCGCTTCATGGCCGGCCGACCCGGGTGTTCTGGAACGAGGCGAAGCGCCAGCCGCCGGGCGTGCTGACGGCGGTGAAGGTGACGATCGAATCGCGGCTCGGGTCGGGCCGTCCGTCGACGGTCGAGCCGCCACCGGAGATCACCAGCGCGGCGCCGTCTCCCAGCGGCTTGACGACCGGCTCGCCGCCGCCTCCGGTCAGCTTGATGGGACTCTGGAAGAGCTGCCGATGGGTGACCTCGATGGCCTCCCGGCCCTGGAGGTGCAGGCCGAAGAAGGTGATGTAGTCGGCGTCCTCGGTGAACAGCTCGGCATAGGCCGTGGCGTCGCCGGAGTTCCAGGCTTCGGTGAGCCTGGTGAGAAGGTCCTTGATCTCAGTGGACATGGCACAGCTCCTGTCGTCGCGGCGCCTATCCTGAGACTGCGAGTCCTGGACAGGGCAGGCGCCTTTGTTCGGATTTCCGGCCGCTGGGGTGTTGGCGCACCCCGGCGGCCACTCAACTTTCCAGCACTTGCTCCATCAGCGACTGCCTGACCGTGCCCGTCCAGTCGAGCTCGCCCTTGTCCAGCCGGTCGAGCACGTCGCGCAACCAGGCCAGCTCGGCCGTGTAGAGAGCCTGCTCGCATTCCAGCTTGAGCGTGAGGATCTCCGGCAGGCCGCTGTCGGCCATCGCCCGCCGGTGCGCGTCGATCCCGCTGATCGTCCCCTCGATGGAAGCCGTACGCGTGCGTAGGGCCCGCTTGGCGTCAGGCACCTCCAGCGCGCCGAGCAGGGATATGGCGGCCACCAGCGTGCGCCGGTCGGGGTCCGGCTGCTCCACCAGCCTGTGCAGCCTCGTCGCCAGCTCCCGACGGCCGTCGCCGGTGATCTCGTAGACCGTCCGCTCGGGCCGGCGGCCTTCGCGGTCGGTCTTCGCGGGCACGATCAGCTCGTCCTTCGCCAGCCGTTCGACCGCGTGGTAGAGGCTGCGTGGCAACCCGGTCACGTAGTCCTTGTGCGTGTCGATGATGAAGCGGTGCAGCTCGTAGGGATGGCTGGCACGTACCGAGAGCATGGCGAGCACCGTCAGCCCCACCAGGTCATGGCGTCGTGCCATGATGCCTCCTTCTATAGTGCAATATGCAATATAGAAGAAGGCAGTACGGCTGTCCAGGCTTCGGCTACGCCAGCTGGCTGTCGAGCTGCAGGAAGGCTCGCTCGATGGCCTGCCTGGCGACGTCCTCCGGGTACGGGAAGCGGGTGATGAGGTCGCGCAGGCCCTCCACGTGCGCCCGCGTGGCGAGCTCGGCCACGGCGACCAGCTCGGCCTGCTGGGCGAGGGCGAAGCCACGATCGACCACCGCGCCGTGCCCCGGCACGATCACCCGCTCGGGCAGCTCGGCCAGCATCGCGGCGACCGTGACGGGCCAGTCGAGCGGGTAGGAGTCGCCGAAGGCCGGCGGTGCGCCCTCTTCGAGCAGGTCACCGGCGAACACCACCCCGGCGTCGGGCACGTGCGCGACGATGTCGTTGCTGCTGTGGCCGAGGCCGAAGTGACGCAGGTGCACGGCCCGGCCACCGATGTCGAGCGTGGCCATGGAGGTGAACGTGTGATCGGGTGGGACGATCTCCACCTCTTCCAGCTCCGCCCGCCGGTTTGCGGGCAGGAGCTCGATCCAGGTCGCCCGCTGCTGCTCGCCGTGCAGCTCGATCTCCTCGGCGCACCTGGAGTGACCCCAGATCTCGCCCGGCAGGAACATCGCGTTGCCGAAGTAGTGGTCGAAGTGGGAGTGGGTGTTGACGACCGTCCACGGGCTGGCGGTGATCCGCCTGATCGCCTCGATCAGGTCGGTGGCCTCGCGGTGGGACACGCGCGTGTCGAGCACTAAGCAGTGACCGTCTCCGACGATCAGGCCGACGTTCATGTCGAATGACTTGTGGCGCCGGACGTAGACCCGGTCGCCGATTTCCCGCCACTGCTCGTTCATCGCTCGATCCTGAATCTCATGTCGGGACGCTGCTAGAACTCTACTTAGGAACGCGACGTGGCATAGGACTTTCAAGCCATGATCGAAACCGAAGACCCGCACGCGCTCGCGGCGGACTGATGGGTCGGCGCGCTCGGCCAGGAGGCGGAGGGTCGCGGCCTGGTCAGGCCCGCGTAGACGAGCTCCGCCTCGCGGCCCGATCAACCCCGCAGGGTCGCGGCCCAAGCAGCCCCGCGTAAATGAACTCTGCGTCGCGCCCGGTCAACCCCGCAGGGTCGCGGCCCAAGCAGCCCCGCGTAAATGAACTCTGCGTCCCACCCGGTCAACCCCGCAGGGTCGCGGCCCGATCAGGCCCGCAGATACGCCAGTACGGCCAGCACCCGGCGGTGGTTGTCGGGCGCCGGTGGTAGGTCCAACTTGGTGAAGATGCCCGCGATGTGCTTGGCCACGGCGGCTTCGGTGACGAACAGCTCCCGTGCGACCGAGGCGTTCGAGCGGCCTTCGGCGATCAGTGCGAGCACCTCCTGTTCCCTCGGGGTGAGCCGTTGGAGGGGATCGCGGCGGCGTCTCAGCAACTGGCGCACCACCTCGGGATCGACGACCGTGCCACCCGCCGCCACCCGGTCGAGCGCGTCGACGAACTCGCGCACGTCACCGATGCGATCCTTGAGCAGGTAGCCGATGCCGGCCCCGCCTTCGGAGTCGAGCAGCTCGGCCGCGTACGTCTGCTCGACGTACTGGCTGAGCACCAGCACAGCCAGCCCCGGGTCCTTCCCGCGCAGCTCCAGCGCGGCCCGCAGGCCCTCGTCCGCGAACCCGGGCGGCATCCGCACATCGGTCACCACCGCGTCGGGCCGATGCTCCGTCACGGCCTCGACCAGCGCGGACGCGTCGCCGACCGCGGCGAGGACGGTGTGGCCGAAGCGTTCGAGCAGCCCGGCCAGGCCCTCGCGCAGGAGGACGGCGTCCTCGGCGATCACTACGCGCACGGGATCTCCACTCGCATCAGGGTCGGGCCGCCCACCGGGCTGGACAGAGACAGTCTCCCGCCGACCACGGCGAGCCTGTCGGCCAGGCCGGTGAGCCCGGTCCCGTCGGCCGGGTCGGCGCCGCCGCATCCGTCGTCGTGGATCTCGACGACCAGCCTGTCTTTCTCCAGGTGACCGTTGATCGTGGCTTTCGTGGCCCGGGCATGCTTGGCGACGTTCGCCAGGGCCTCGGCGACCACGTAGTAGGCGGTGGCCTCGACGGCCACCGGCAGCCTGACCGGCGAATCGCCACCAACAGGTGCTGGTGGGTGGCCAGCCCCACCCACACGTACGGGGGAGCGGCGGGTCAGGTCGGTGTCCGGCTTCTCGGGTACCGCTTTCTGGAGCGCCGGTCCCCCGGACGCCGGTTTCTCGGGTGACAGCTCCCCAGCCGCCGCTCTCCCAGGCTCCGGTTTCTCGGGTGACGGTTTCTCACGGACAGGTGGGTGGGGGGTCAGGTCGATGTGCACGTTGACGGGGAGGGGCGAGCGGCCGGCCAGGTCGCGTACGGCCGCGGGCAGGCCGCGGTCCGTCAGGACCTGCGGGTGTACGCCCCTGATCAGCTCGCGCAGCTCGGCCAGCGCCTGCTTGGCCTGGTCGTGGGCCTGCTCGACCAGCTTGCCGGCGGGGTCGTCATCGGCGAGGTCCAGTCTGGCCAGGCCGAGGGTCATCGACAGGGCGACGAGCCGTTGCTGGGCGCCGTCGTGCAGGTCGCGCTCGATCCTGCGGCGCTCGGCCTCGAACGCGTCGACCAGCCGGGCGCGTGACCTGAGCACCTCGTTCAGCTCGGGCGGGGCCAGCATCGCCCGGACCATGGCGCCTCGGGCGCCGGCCCAGGCAGTGACCGTGTACGCGGCCACCGGCAGCAGCAGCACCCCCGCCAGCGCGGCCACCCCGGCGACGAGCCCGGTCGCGTCGGGCTGGACGACAGGAGACAGGATCAGGACGATCGGCCCGCCGGTGGTGAACCCGACCACCACGACATCGATCCACCACAGCCCGAACACCGTGACAAGGGTCAGCACCATCTCCCGCCTGCCCCGGTCGGGCGTCTCCGGCAGCGGAGCGCCGTCCACCAGTCGCAGCCGCTGTCGCTCGAAGCGGGCAACCAGGGGCCTGCCCAGCACCCCCACGGCCAGTACGGCAGCGATCACCACCAGAGGCAGGCGGGACAGCAGCCCATTCGCCACGACGGCGAACACCACGAGCCCCGGAACCGCACCGGCGAGCAGGTACGCCAATGAGCGCCACGGCCAGGCGGACCGCAGGAAGGCCGGCGGCCGCTGAGTCAGCGCTTCCAGCGCGGTCCTCGTCAACACGCGTTCGACGGTATCCGCTGGTGGGCGGGCAGGCAGTAGTGCTGGGTCTACCTCTCATCACGACATTCGACGGCACCTCCAGCGCGGGCAAGACGACGCCGGCCCGGGCCGTCCAGCCCGCACACACGGAGTGCCGCCAAAGCGGGGCGGCAGGCGTGGCGGACCGCTGAGCCGGGAAGGCTTCCGTTACGACAGGTACTTGTCCGCTCACGGAGGGCGACCATGGTCGAGATCCAGTGCAGGCCCGCAAGGCGCCGGATGCTGGAGGCCGCATACCCATCGATCGCGGTTCCGCCGAGATCGGGACCCCATGTGGTCATCGACGAGATGTCGCCCTCCCCGATCTCATCCACGTGTGGAGGTCGGCGCCGACCGGGCTCGACGTGCTGTTCGTGGGGGTGCACTGCTCGCTGGAGGCCGCCGAGGAAAGGAAGCGGACGCGGGTCGACCCGCGCGGCCTGGCCAGAGGGCGCCTGCGCACGGTCCACGAGCACGGCATCCCGTACGACCGCGCCGTCGGCCCGACCGGCACCGCTCCGGGGCGGCTGCCCGAAGCCGCGATGGAGCGCCAGGAGCACGTCGTGGGCGGAGGACATCTGACGAGATAGCCCGGTGTCCCAATGCTCATCCTCCCGGCATCAGTGAGTTGCCCTTCCCTCAACTCCTCGTCACACGTGGTTGTCAAGTTTGGATTGCCGGCTGCTTCCCCAAGCCCGAGGAGCCCCATGTTCCGCCCACTCGGAGCAATCGTCGTCATCTCCTTCGCCGCCCTCGCCGCCGTAGCCCCCACAGCCTCCGCCGTATCGCCGTCGACGATCATCAACTATCGCGAAGCCCCCGACATCACCGCCGTCGCGCATCGCGGAGCCTCCGCGTACGCGCCCGAGAACACCATCGCCGCCTTCCAACTGGCCGGGAAGCTGGGAGCCGACTCGTTCGAACTCGACGTACAGGAGACCAAGGACCACGAGCTGGTCCTGATGCACGACACGACGCTGTCGCGCACCACGGACGTCGAGCGGATCTTCCCCGACCGGGCGCCCTGGCGGGTCGGGGACTTCACGCTCGCCGAGATCCGCAGGCTGGACGCGGGCTCGTGGTTCGCCGACAAGTACGACGGCGAGCCCGTGCCGACCCTCGAAGAGACGCTGCACGAGATGGACGGCAGCGGCCTCAGCCTGCTCCTGGAGATCAAGGAACCCGCGCTCTACCAGGGCATCGAAGGCCGCGTGGCCGACGAGCTGCGGCGCAACACCTCGTGGCTGAGCCCCGGCCGACTGGTCGTGCAGTCGTTCAGCTGGGCATCGATGCGGACATTTCACCGCGCCATGCCCGAGGTGCCCATCGGCCTGCTCGGCACACCGTCCGTCGCGGACCTACCGAAGCTGACGACCTACGCCAGCCACATCAACACACCGTATGGCGACCTCTCCGCGCAGTACGTCCGGCGCGTCCACAGCCTGGGGATGGCGGTCTTCGCCTGGACGGTGGACAATCCCGACGTCATGCGCCGCCTGATCGCCTATGGGGTGGACGGCATCATCACCAACAAGCCCGACACGCTCACGTCCTTGGCTCGATAGGACGGCCCCTGGTTGCCCGTGGTCCGATGACGACGGGCAACCAGGGGGTGGCCGGGGTCAAGAATGCGCACGTCACGGCGCTCAGCCCGGGAACCGGAGGAGCGTTCCCCTGGAGGGAGCCGGGCCACGTGCGGCGGGTGGGGCCGGCCCATGCCGGCCGTAAAGTAAATGGCTCTTCAAAGAGAGATGGTTCGTGAAACTTCGGTGATCACGCCTCTGGAGTGGCAGGTGGCCGGTCCGGTCAGCGCGAACGCCGCGGGGAGGCCCGCGCGGCTGTCGCGTTCCTCGACGACGGCTGCGCCGGCGACGCCGGCGCGCACCTGGTCCTCGGCGATTCTGGCCAGCGTGGCGCGGGCCTCGTGCCGTCGTCCGGTGGGCGCGAGGCGTACCGGAGCGAAGAGGGTCACCTCGACGACCAGGTCCCGGGTCGCGGTCACCCGCAGGAGGGAGGCGAGCAGCGAGTCGTCTCCGACATAACAGCCGCGGGTCGACGTCGACTCTCCCTCGCGGTAGCGCAGCGCCGCCGGGCGTACCGCGGCACCCGCGTCGATCGCCGCCTGGAAGACGGCCGGGCGGAACTCCCCCATCCCACGCCCGCACCACGTCGTGCCCTCGGGGAACGCGACCACCGTGTCGCCCGCTCTGAGGGCGTTCGCGACCGTCGCGACGGCCGACGGGAGGGCGGAGAGTCGCTCCCTGTCGATGAACAGCGTGCCGGAGCCGGCCGCCAGCGTACGGATGAGCGGCCATTCACCGATCTCCCGCTTGGCCAGCGGGCGTGACGGCACCGTCGCCGCCATGACCAGCGGGTCGAGCCAGGAGACGTGGTTGGCCACGAGAAGAGCCCCCTCTCCCGGCACGACCGGCACGACCGGCGCCACCTGCGATTCCGCGTAGAACGCGGCGCCGGCCGTGGTCTCGACTCTGATGCCGAGCGCGCGCAGCAGCGACCTCGCCCACATCTTCGTGATCTCCGCCCGCCAGGCCGTACGGGCTCGACAGGCTACGAGGGAGATCGAGAGGCCCGCGAGCAGGACGAGGAAGGCCGCGAGGAGCCGCGCCACCCGGTGGACGTGGCCGGCGGCGGCGGCCGGAGCGTCCACGCAGGCAGCGGGGGAGCACGGCCCCATCCGGAGCCAGGGGTTGATCTCCAGAGGGCGGGCGGTGGTGACACTCACAGCGGCTCTCCGAGGAAGTACCGCAGGTAGCGGGCGTTCACGTTGTCCATCGAGAGCAGGACGAAGAAGTCGGCGGTGCCGAAGTCACGGTCGTGCGCGGGCGCCCCGCACACCCAGGAGCCCAGCCGCAGGTAGCCGCGGAGAAGAGCAGGCGGTACGAACCGGTCGGAACTGACCACGCCCCGACCCCGCCGCCACGGGTCGCGCGGCGTCACGCGGTACTCCACCGGACCCAGCGGCACCCGTTCGACGACACCGGCCGCGAGCACGCCCCGGTCATCGAGGGGTACCGAGCAGCAACCGGCCAGCCACTTGTGACCGCCGTTCACCATGTAGCGCGCGATGCCCGCCCACATCAGGCCGACCACCGCGCCATCTCGGTGATCGGGATGCACGCAGGTGCGACCTGCCTCGACCAGGTTCTTCCTGATGGGCGCGAGGTTGGCCAGCTCGAATTCGGCGTCGGCGTACAGCCGGTCCATACGCCCTGGGGGGAGCAGCCGGTAGGTACCGACCACTTTGTCGTCGTAGCGGACCAGGAGGTGGTCGCAGTACGCGTCGAACCTGTCCACGTCGAGGCCGGAGACCGGGCTGTCGAGCCGCGCCCCCATCTCCTCGCCGAAGACCTGGTGTCGAAGCCGTTGCGCGGCCTGTACGTCGGCAGCGCTCGTGGCCATGCCAACGGTGTAGCGGCCGGTGTCAAGAGCGATCGTCATGGGCGCGGGTCCTTCCCCTGAAAGCGTCTCGCGACCATGTCGACATGCCGAAATGACGGTGGAGTCTCCCATCGGGGGCAGCCAGGCGTCCGCATGGTGAACCTCGGGCGGTCACCCCCGGATCCACGCCTGCCGCCCCACCACCTCGCCAAAGGGCAAAACTTCGGTGCGAGCTGGGCGAATGCCCGCGCCGAAACTCCTGGGAGACGGCGGCCGATCTTATGATCACTCCGTGCTGGATACGGCGATCCATCTCATCTTCTGCGGACTCTTTATCGGCTTCATCATTGTTTGGGTGGTGCAGCTCGTCAGGGTCATGCGGCAACGACGCATACACAAGTACACGGATCCGATGCGAGCCATGGACATCACCGGTCGCGTGCGCCAGCTCAAGGTGCGCGGCGACGAAGATGAAGCCGTACGCCTGGTGCAGGACGAGCTTGCGATGCCCATCAACAAGGCGCGTTCGTGGGTGAAATCCATATAGCGCCAGGGGAAAGCGGCGTTACCGCAGGCGGTTGACTAGTCGCAGAACGCGAATATTGACGGCTCTTGTGAAGATTGATAACGTCCCGGACACGCGTGGCCACTCCTGAGCCGCACGGGAGTCTTGACTACATCGGAGCACGACATCAAGACATCATCTCGCGGAGCCTTATTCAAGCTCCGCCGTTCTCCCCTCATCCGCGCGACCGTCGCCGTCGCGGCCGCTCTCGCGCTGATGACGTCCGCCTCCACCGCCGGCGCCGAATCTCGGGTGTCCGTGTCGGCCAAGACCGTCTCGGCCGTCGACGCGCGGCCCAACGACGGTTCCGGGTATTGGCCGGACTTCTCGAACACCGGCTATGCCAACACGCCTGCCAATGCCGGCGGACTGGGCTTGGGCGCGTATCCGGGCAGCCTCACCGACCATGCCGCGAACATGAGCGCCAGCAAACCGTTGACGCTGCGTTATCCAGACAACAGCGTCATCTCCTTCAAGCATTTCCTGGCGTTGAAGGTGGTGATCTACGGCGACAATCTTACGTTCGTCGGCTGCATGTTCGAGGGCACCGATCCCAATGACAATCTCATTCAGATCTACTCGGACAACAACGTCAAGTTCCTGTATTCGACGTTCAAGCCCAACTCCTATTCGATGCCGCCCGGCAACGACGGCACCGTCTCGTCATCCCCCACCAAGCCGGGCACGCCTTTCGACAAATCCTGGCAGTTGGTCACGACGATGAAGGAAGCCGTTGCGGTCATGGACCACAACGACATCTGGGGAAACGCGGGTCTGGAGATGACGACGGGTTTCCCGGGACGCCCGTCGACCTGGACGAACAATTACATTCATGACATGGCTGATACGTCGCATGACGTCTATCACCACGACGGCATCGGCCCGCAGAGTGAAGGCGATGGCGGGCCCATGATCGTCGACCACAACACCCTGGCCTCCTTGGGCAATACCAACGCCCTGGCCCTGCAGGGCGACGGCGTCTACGATCACATCTCGTTCACGAACAACTATGTGTCCGGCTGGGGTTATGCCGTGAGCATCGGCGTCACCAACAATGCCACCAACATCACTGTCACCGGCAACATCTTCTCGGCCGAACTCGAGCAGTTGTACGGCTTCTTGTACGGCAATATCTGGGGCGGATCGGCTCGCGGCTCCACCTGGCGCGACAATCTCATCCAGGCACGTACAGGGGACGGCAACACCGCCTTTTCGACGGCCGACAACGGCAAGTACCTGTGGCCGACCGACGGCGACAGCCACACCACCGACTACACGGGCTGAGCCGCACGACAAGGGCTGAGCCGCATCGCCGCGGTCCGCTTGCCGGACCGCGGCGATGCCCGCCCGCTCAACTCAGAGCTTGGATACGTAGTACATGTTGCCGCCCGGCTGGAGAACCTTGGCCAGGGCCGAGGCGCTGAGGGTGTGGGAGCCGCCCGTCGGCTTCCACGGGTCGTACACGGTCAGAAGAGGGTCAGTGGCTCGTTCGGCAGGGGCTCAGGCAGCGGTTCGATCTCGGGCAACCGGCTCCGCACCTCGTCGTGGAACCGCCGGGCGAGCATGAGGGCGTCGGCGTTGTCCGGGGTATGCACGAACACGGTCGGCGAGCGCCCTTCGCGCAGCCATTCGACGACCGTATCGATCCAGTGCTGCCAGCCCTCGACCGTACGCGCCGTGGCGTCCCTGCCGAGGTAGCGAACGATCGGACGGTCGGTGAGAGCGGACGACCGGCGGGGCACGCGCGGTTTCTTCGTCCACGCATCTCGTTCGGCGTCGCTGGTCGGAGGGCTCTGGAAGAGGGTGGTGGTGTCGAACGGGACCCATTCGGCCTCAGCGCGGGCGAGAACGCTTTCGAGCAACCGTACGGATCGCGCGTCATCGAAGAACGCGCGGTGCCGGACTTCGACGGCGTATCTGTAGGAGCGGGGAAGCTGCCGAAAGAAGCCCGCCAGGGTGCCGAGATCGGTCGGACCGAACGACCCCGGCAATTGAATCCAGAGGGCGTGAGCCCGCGATTCGAGCGGCTCGACCGCCTCCAGGAACGACCGGAGCTCCTCGTCGATACCGGTAAGGCGGCGCTCATGCGTGATCGACTTGGGCAATTTGACCACGAACCGGAAGTCGGGCGCGGTCTGCCGGGCCCACGACTCCACCGTGCTCCTCGCCGGTGTCGCATAGAACGTCGTGTTGCCCTCGACCGCGTTACACCAGCTCGCGTAGGCGCGCAGGCGTTCCCCGGGCGGAAGCGGATGAGGCAGAAAGCGCCCCTGCCATGGCACGTGCGTCCACATCGCGCATCCCACATGAAGCCGCATGACCACGACGCTATCGCGCTCAATCAAGCCGCGATCACTTCAGCTCGTACCGCCTACTAGGCGAGGCGCTGCTGGGCTCGCCGCAGGTGGGTGAGCATCGCCGCTCGTGCGAGCTCGGCGTCGCCGGCCGCGATGGCGGCGGCGATGTCCTGGTGCTCGGCGATGGTGGCGGATCCGAGCCTCGTGCTGTAGCGCTGGCGGAACAGGTGCAGGTGGCAGTGTGTCCGGACGAATGCCTGTAGGAGTTGGTCGTTGCCGGACAGTTCGGCGATCTGGCGGTGGAAGCGCTCGTCGTGGCCGGCCAGTTCGCGGTATGCCTGGTAGGTATCGCCGGTCGGCAGCGTGTCGACGGAGTCCACCTCGGCCTGGAGGCGGGCGATACTGGCGGCGTCTCGTCGTTGTGCGGCTCGTGCCGCGGCCCAGGGCTCGATGACAGCACGGAACTCGAACAGCTCCTTGACCTCCTCGGGCGTCAGGATCGGCGTGGTGGTGTAGCCGCGCAGCGCCTCCTTCCGGGCCAGGCCCTCCGACTCCAGCCGGATCAGTGCCTCCCGAATCGGAGTCGACGAAACGCGCAGGTCGCGGGCCAGCTGATCGATGCTCAGCCGGGCTTGCGGGGCGATGACGTGATCCATGATCAGGGTCTTGATCGCCTCGTAGACGTCGTCAGTCAGAGACTGGCGGCTGGGCAATGGGGCGATCATCGGCTCCGCCGATCTGCCGGCCGCGCCGACCCGATCCCTGGCCATCACTGCTCCCCACGCCGCTGGACATCATCCGCTGCAGCGTATCACGCACGATGTACGATTCCGAGCCCCACTGGTCGCAACCCTCAGCGTCGCGCGGTACGCATCAGCGCATTTCGCGGACGTCAACCCTTGACGGGTTCCGTCACCTGCGGCTATACATCCATGAAATATCCTATAGGATCGATGATGTCGCGAGAGGCGCGGTCATGAAGCAAAGACCATTCACCAGGCTCGGCGGAGTGGCTGCCCTCCTGGCGCTCGCCGTCGGCACCATGGCCGGTTGCACGAGGAAGAGCGACGACGCGGCAACCGGCGCGACGACCACCCGGAAGCCCGAGCAGGTCAAGATCGCCCTGGTCCCGGGCGGTGCGCACCCCTACTTCCAGCCCTGGAAGGCAACGGGCGCCAAGGTGAAGACCGACCTGGGTCTGGGCGACGTCACCTTCAACGAGACCTCCGATTGGGATCAGACCAAGCAGAACGACGTCCTCAAGTCGCTCGCCGCCCAGGGCTACAACGCCTTCGGCGTCTTCGGGGTCTCCCCGGAGAACATCAACGCCACCTTCGAGGACCTGACGCGCCAGGGCTACCCGACCGCCTCCCTCGGCTCGTGCCCGGCCGGGGACGTCGACAAGGCCGGCTTCTGCCTCTCCACCGATGTCCAGCAGGCCGCGTACAAGGCCGCGCAGGCCGCGATCCAGGCCATGGGCGGCCAGGGCAACCTGGTGCACCTGACCGGTAACAAGGTCGACTCCAACACCCAGCGCCGCATCGCCGGCGTGCAGAAGGCGGTCGACGAGACCGGCGGCAAGGTCAAGCTCCTGCAGACGGTGACCGACGTCGACAAGGACCTGCAGAGCGCGCAGAAGGCCGTCGCCGACCTGCTCGCCGCCAAGGGCACCCAGATGCAGGGCATCGTCAACACGGCCTACAACCCGGCGGTCGCCTCCGCCGACGGCGTCAAGCAGGCCAAGTTGCCGATCAAGGTGATCGCGATCGACGACGACCAGACCATCCTGGCCGGTATCAAGGACGGCTCCGTCGCCGGCACGGTGCTGCAGAACCCGGTCGGCCAGGCGTCCGTCGGCTCGTACGCGCTGATGAAGCTCGCCGGTGGCTGCACGATGAGCAAGCCGGGAGTGGCCGTCGACTCCGGCTCCTTCGTCGTCACCAAGGCCAACGTCGACAGCTACGAGACCGAACGGCAGGCGAAGACCGAAGAGCTCCGGAAGGCGTTCGACAGCCAGTACCTGACCTGCGAGAACTAGGAGCTTCGTTGCCCGCGATCAGTCACGTCGAGGCGTACCTTGTCGATCTGGAGGTCGAGACGGTACGCACCGACGCAGTCCAGTCGTTCCTCAAGCAGGAGACCATCTTCGTCGAGATCGAGACCGATGACGGCGGCTCCGGGACCGGCTACTCGTACACGATCGGCACCGGCGGCACCGCCGTGCTCGCCCTGCTGCGCGACTACCTGTTGCCGCGGCTGGTCGGCGCGGACCCCAGCCGGGTGGAGGCGGTGTGGCGGGATCTGTTCGCCGCGACGCGGGCCACCACGGTCGGCGCGATCACCTCGCTGGCCCTCGCCGCCGTGGACACGGCGCTGTGGGACTGGCGGTGCCGCGACGCCGGCCGGCCGCTGTGGATGCTCGCGGGGGGCGCGAAGGATCGCATTCCGCTGTACGACACCGAGGGCGGCTGGCTGCACCTGAGCACCGAGGAGCTGATCGTCGGCGCGAAGGCGAGTCAGGCCGCGGGCTGGCGCGGGGCGAAGCTGAAGCTCGGCCGCTCTCCTGTGCAGGACGCCGAGCGGCTGACCGCCGTACGCGCGGCCGTCGGCCCCCATTTCGACCTGATGCTCGACGCCAACCAGTCGCTCACGTCGGCCGAGGCGGTCCGGCGGGCCCGGCTCCTCGAACCGGCGGACCCGTACTGGTTCGAGGAGCCGCTGCCCGGCGACGACGTCGCGGGGCACGAGGCGCTGGTCGCGGCGAGCACGATCCCGGTCGCCGTCGGCGAGTCGCTGTATTCGGTGGCCCAGTTCCGCGAGTACCTGCACCGGCGGGCGGCCGGCATCGTCCAGGTCGACGTGGCCCGCATCGGCGGCATCACCCCTTGGCTGAAGGTCGCGCACCTGGCCGAGGCGTACAACGTCCCGGTCTGCCCGCACTTCCTCATGGAGCTGCACGTCAGCCTCTGCTGCGCGGTGCCGAACAGCGGCTACCTGGAGCACATCCCGCAGCTGCGGGCGATCACCCAGCACGAGATCGAGATCGTGGACGGGCACGCGCTGGCGCCGACGGCCCCCGGGCTCGGCATCGAGTGGGACCGCGACGCGATCGACGACCGGAGAGTCCGGTGAGCACGCGGACCGCGGCGCCACCGGAGGCCGCGCCGGCCGGAGCGCGCAAGCCGCCGCGTATCCCGCTCTGGGCCAATCCCCGCCTCGGCCTGGTCGTTCTGCTCGTCGGCCTGGTCGCGCTCTTCACCACGTTGCGGCCGGCGTTCCTGGACACCGTGCTCACGCTGGTGCCGTTGCAGTCGGACATCAGCGTGTACGCGGTCGTCGGGCTCGCCCAGCTCGCGGTCCTCTCGCTCGGGCACATGAACGTGGCCGTCGGCCGCATGGCGGCGATGAGCGCGTTCGCCATGGGGCTCGCCTACGACCGGCTCGGCGTGCCGCTGCCGGTCGGCCTGGTGATCGGGCTGGCCGTCGGTACGCTGCTCGGCGCGCTGGCCGGCCTGATCATCTCGCGGACCGGGGTCAACTCGTTCGTGGTCACGCTCGCGATGGACTTCGCCCTGGTCGGGCTCATCACGATCCTCTACACGAGGTTCACCGACGGGGTCGACTTCAGCGGTCAGCCGGCGGGCATGACCGTGCTGCGCAACGACACGTTCGCCGACTACTGCCTGGGCGAGGTGTGCGGTCCGCGCGTTCCGCTGATCGTGCCACTGGCGCTGGCCGCGGCGCTCGCGGTCGGACTGCTGTTCCGCTACACCCGGCTGGGCCGGGAGATCCTGATGACGGGCTCGAACGAGAAGGCCGCCGAGCTGTCCGGCATTCCCACGAAGAACCGCGTCGTGCAGGCGCACGCGCTCAGCGGGCTGCTCGCGGGGCTGGCCGGGTTCCTGCTCGCGGCGAACAACGGGGCGTTCTCGGCCAGTATCGGGGACCAGTTCCTCCTGCCGTCGTTCCTGGGGCCGGTGCTCGGTGGCACGCTGCTGGCCGGCGGCGCGGTCAGCATCCTCGGCACGGTCCTCGGCGCGACGCTCACCCAGGTCATCTACAAGGGACTGAACCTGCTGCAGTTCCAGCTCGACGAGCTCAAGCTCTACATCGGGCTGGTGCTGCTGGTCGCCCTCTCGCTGGACCGGGTGCGTCACGTGATCGCCGAGCGAAGGGGGGCGCGGGCATGACCACCAGCCGTACCAGCGTGATCGCCGGCCGGCCGGAGTTCACCCTCGCGCTGCTGGCAGCGGCCGGTTTCGTGGCACTGGCCGTCGCCACCGGGGGCGGCCTGCTCTCCAGCGGCACGCTGGGCGCGTTCTTCCGGTTCCTGGCCGTCCCGATCATCATCGGACTGTCCCAGATGGTGGTGCTCGCGATCGGCCAGATGAACCTGTCGGTCGGCGCGCTCACCGGGCTCTGCTCGATGGTCGCGGCCTGGCTGATGATCGACGCCGGACTGCCGGCGCCGGTGGCCGTACTCGGCGCACTCGCCGTCGGCGGCGCCGCCGGCCTGGTCAACGGGCTGCTCGTCGTCTTCACCCGGATCAACGGCTTCATCGTCACGCTCGCCACCATGACCATCATCGAGGGACTCCGGTACGGGGTGAACGGCCCCGACACCTTCCAGGGCTACTCGCCCGGGTTGCGGGACCTCGGCCGCGCCTCCGTGCTCGGGCTGCCGGTGGTCTTCCTCGCCGCACTCGCGGTGGCCGCGCTCGTGGGCGTCTTCTTCGCGCGTACGGTCGCCGGTCGGCAACTGCTCGCCACCGGCGGGAGTCCCTTCGCCGCGCGGCTGTCCGGGGTCTCCAACGACCGGTCGATCATCGTGGCGCACGGGCTCAGCGGACTGCTGGCCGGGGTCGCCGCGATCATCACGGTGGCCGCCTCCGGCTCGGTCAACTCCAGCATCGGCGATGACCTGCTGCTGCCGAGCTTCGCGGCGCCGATCATCGGCGGGGTCGCGCTCACCGGCGGCGTGGTCAGCGTCATCGGCACCTGTCTCGCGGCGTTCCTGGTCCGGCTGGTGGACGTCATGCAGGCCCAGTTCGGCATCAACCCGCGCTGGATCGACCTGATCGTCGGCGCGGTCGTCCTTGGCGCGGTGCTGCTCGGCACCGTCCGGCAGAGACTGTTGCGGAGGTCGTCGTGATGCTCACGGCCGAGGGTCTGGTCAAGACGTTCCCGGGGGTACGCGCGCTGGACGGCGCCACCCTGCGGCTCACCGCCGGCAGCGTGCACGCCCTGCTCGGCGAGAACGGCGCGGGCAAGAGCACACTGATCAAGATCTTGACCGGGGTGTACCAGCCGGACGGCGGGCGGGTGCAGCTCGGTGACACCGAGGTGCACCTGACCGGTCCATTGGACGCCCAGCGGGCCGGGATCGGCGTGGTGCACCAGGAACGCAACCTGATCTCCCAGTTCTCCATCGCCGAGAACATCGTGCTGCACCACCTGCCACGACGCTTCGGGCTGGTGGACCGCTCCCGGATGCGGGCCGAGGCCCAGCGCTGCCTGGACCTGCTCGACCTCGACCTCGACCCGGACGCCCTGGTCGCCGGGCTCTCCGTCGCGCAGGCGCAACTGGTCGAGATCGCCAAGGCGCTCAGCATCGACAGCAAGGTGCTGCTGCTCGACGAGCCGACCGCGTCGCTGACCGGCGACGAGGCCGACCGGCTCTACGCGATCGTCCGCAGGCTGCGCGACAGCGGGCACGCCGTCGTGCTGGTCAGCCACAAGCTGGAGGAGGTCTTCGCCGTCGCCGACACGGTGACCGTGCTCCGCGACGGGCGTACCGTCGCCGAGGCCGAGCCGCTGGCGGACTACACGCAGGACCGGATCGTCGATCTGATGGTCGGGCGGGCGTACGCCTCGGTGCGCCTCCCCGAGCGGCAGGTCGACCCCGAGACGCCGGCCGCTCTGCGCCTGCGCGGGGTGAGCACCGCGCGGGGCCACCGCGACATCTCCCTGTCCGTACGCCCCGGAGAGATCCTCGGCCTGTACGGCCTGGTGGGTGCCGGCCGCAGCGAGCTGGCCAAGGCGCTGCTCGGGCTGGACCGGATCACGTCGGGCACGGTGGAGGTCCAGGGCCACCCGGTGCGCATTCGCGACGTCGGCGAGGCGCTGCGGCGCTACCGGATCGGTTACGTGACGGAGAACCGGAAGGAAGAAGGGCTCTTCCTCGACCAGCCGATCACCCGCAACATCGGCGTGACCGTGTGGCGTGGCCTCGCCCGCGCCGGGCTCGTGACCGACCGGGCGGAGCGGCGTCTGTCCGAGGAGTACGCCGACCGGCTCGGCATCCGGGCCTCCTCGGTACGCCAGCTCACCGGCCAGCTCTCCGGGGGCAACCAGCAGAAGGTGAGCCTCGCGAAATGGCTGGCCGCGCGCTGCGAGATCCTCATCGTGGACGAGCCGACCGTCGGCATCGACGTACGCACCAAGGCGGCCTTCCACGAGCTGATCGCCGAACTGGCCGGCTCCGGGCTGGGCCTGCTGCTGATCTCGTCGGACCTGCCGGAGATCGTCACCCTCGCCGACCGGATCGCGGTGATGAGCGACTTCAGCCTCCGCGGCGAACTGGTCAACGACCATGACTACGCCCGGATGAGCCAGGCGATCATACGGTTGGTCCACGCCGGGTCCCCCGGCCCCGCGCAGCCGCCCGCGGGCGAGGATGAAGCCGCATGAATCCGGGTGAGCCGGACGACGATGTCGCCCGGCTCACCCGTGGCATCACGTCGCGTTCGCGCCGTTCTTGGGATTGCCCTTGACGCGGACAACCCCCCAGTAGACCAGCGCGATCCGCCTGCAGGTCGCGCGGAACAGGATGAAGTACCCACCGCATACCTTGTCCCGCAGCGTGATGTAGAACCGGCCGTCCACATCGGCCTTGCGACTGCGGTCGAGGTAGTACTTGTAATGCTTGTACGAGTTGCCGATCACCCCGTAGCCGTAGTCGTGCGAGTCACAGGCCGGTCGGAAGTCGAACCCCGAGGGTCGGTCCGGAGACTGCGTGCAGTGGTCGTGGGTGATGCCCATGACCTTGAACCCGCTGGCGGTCCGCTTCCAGCTCGGAATGTGCCAGCCATAGTGAGCCGCCCAGGAGAGGCAGCCGATCTTGGTCCACCACATCCAGTCCTTGGCCGCGGGGCAGTACTTGGGGTAGGCCTGCGGAGGATCGACGCCGTCCGGGAGGAAATCGCTCGCCGGCGGGCCTGTGGCGTTGGGGTCGGGGAATGCCGCACCCGCGATCGGCGCGTCGGGAGCCGGCCGGTCGGAATCGGTGGAGGTCACGGTGGGAGCCGCGGTGCCTGCCGTGAAGGCCAGTTGCCACCCGCCGTTGGTGCTTGAGTTGATCGACGTCAGGCGCCCGATCTCGTCGTAGCCGTAGGTCGCCTCGGTGCTGCCGTCGCTGGGATCGGTCACGGTGCGCAGCAGGCCGGACGGGTCGTACGCATAGCCGGCCAAGGTCTGCGGCGACTCGGTGCCGGCGGTGACCGTGATCCCCTTGAGCCGGCCCGCGTAGTCACCGAGCGTGCTGCCGATGGCCGTGGTCGTCGTGGCGTAGGCGAACGTGAGGAGCGTCGCGGGCGCTTCCGCGCCGGCCGGTTCCGTGATGGTGCCGATGCGGCCCTGGGAGTCGTAGCCCACCGTCGACTTGCCGTAGGCGGCGGTACCGGCGCTGGTCACCCGCCAGGTGTCGGTACTCTGCAGCCCGGCCGGCTGCGCCCAGGTGTAGGTGTACTTGAGATCGGCCGCGCTGACGGGGTTGCCGTTGGCGTCGGTGAAGGTGTCGTCACCGGCCTCCACGGCGCCCGGATCCACCACGACCGCCTCGGACATCGTGGTGCGCATCGTCCCGGCGACCGCGTCCCACTTGGTCGTTTGGGTGATCTTGGATCCGGTGGTGTCCTCGTAGGTCTGGATACCGCCGCCGTCGGGGAACGAGACGCTGCTCTTCAGGGTGTAGCGGATCGCGGTTCCGTCGGCCAGTTCGGTGGCCACGATGGCACCGCTCTGGACCTCCAGTTTCCGGTTGATCGCCCCGCCGAGGAACTCCGCCTGCCATCCGGGCCCGAAGACGGCCAGCTCGGGGCGGGTGGCGGGGGCCGATTGCGGCCGAGCCAGATCACCGGCGGCGGCGGCGACGCCGTGCTGGCGGCCGATCACCCCTTCGGACACGTCCAGTTCGCTGATCTTGAAGGTGTTGGAGTCGGCGAAGTATTGACCCGGGCCGACTTCCTGGACCTCGGCCGGCGCCGGTTCATCGGTGGTGGTGGCGGATGCCTCCGGGGAGAGCAAGGGGAGCATCATCATCGCGGCGGCGATGGTTATCGTTAATCGGCGCAAGTAGTTCTCCTGGTGAGCTGGTGATCTGATCATTGCCACCTGGACAGTAGATGACCAAAAACCTCTCAACAAGGGCCTGTACAAACATTTAAGTCGGTGCTCAAATCGCGTACGGACTATGCGTTGCGGCAATTCCTGGAAAGCGCTAATAAATATCGTCATCCCAGGTCAGAGGGGCGAATGTCCATCGTGTGGCCATTTTATGGCGGCTTTATGGGAGCCCTGTGGCGGCCGCGTCCATAATTGATGGCCACGCGACGATCTACCGAATCGGCCGAGGTTCGGATAGGTCAGTTCGGCGCCGTTTCGGTCCACTCCGCGACCTCGTACGTCTCGTACTCGGACACTTCGCCAGGCTTATGGAACCGGTCAGGCTGGCCCCCGACCGTCAGGCGGCGAGGCTTGCCGTCGTCTCCCGGAGGGAGTTCCCGGGAGCCATGCGGCGGCGTCGCCACGACATACCGCATGGCCAGCAGCGTTCCGTTGCGGGGGTTGATGATCCACTGGCGGCGGTACGTGCCGAGCTGCTTGGGCGCGGTGGAGAGGCCGAGGGGAATGGTCGTCTCCACCGGCAAGGAGATCACCACTCCGCGGCGGCCCAGGGGGTCGGTCGTCTCGGCCTCGACCTTGACGCCGGGCAGGGTGGCGAGCATCCGGAACGCGGCCGCCCGTACCTCCGGAGGGGCGGGTGCCCCGGCCAGCAGGGTGCCGGCCACATCACTCAGCGCCCGGACGCGCTTCTCACCCCGCAGCGCCCGTATCGGCTTCCTCGTGACGGTCGGGGTGTACGCCTCCCAGTTGCCGTTGAGGTCCAGCAGGGCGTTCTCCAGTTGCTCGGGCTGGGTCGGCAGCGCGGCCACCTGTTCGGGGGTCATGCCGAAGAATCGTTGATCACTACTCCGGTGGCACGTCCGCCCTCTCTTCGTGGTCTCCAGGAACAGGGTGCCGATCCTTTCCCCGCCGCGATCTCGGCGTACGACAGCTCGCCCCAGGCGAGCAACAGAACGGCGCTGCGGTCCTGGGCGCTCAGCGAGGCGAGGGCCTTCGCCAGACGAGGGCCGTGCGCCGCGGCGGCCACCCGATCGCTGACCAGTTCGGCGAGGCCGTCCTCCGCGGGATCCACGCCCGTTCGGGCGAACGCCTTGTACATACGGGTTTCCTGCCGATGGTGCTTGGCGAGCAGATTGCTGGCGATGCCCCACAGCCACGCGCCGAACTCCGATCGCCCGTCGAACCGCTCCCGCTGCCGGAACGCGGTGGCGAACGCCTCCGCCACGACGTCATCGGCGAGAGCGGGCCCGAGGCGCCGCTTGATGTAGGCATGGAGTCGTGGGGCGTGGCGGCGGAACAATTCGCCGAAGGCCTCGGGGTCTTCCAGAGAGGCGGCGACAACTTCCAGATCGCCGAGCTGCTCCGTAGGTTGACTCACCACTCTCGCCGTAACCATGGGGCGGTGTGTCCCGTCATGGGTAGTTCCTCCGTGTCCGAGGTGCTGACAATCTCCTCTATCCCGAAGGCGGCTCCCAGGTTGCGGCCTACTCGTGGTTCGCGATGTGTTTGTCGAGGAAGGCGAATGTGCGCTGCCATGCGTCGTCCGCCGCCGGACGGACGAGGCCGTGACGCAGCGGGAACAGCGCGAGTTTCGCGATGGGGTGATGACCGTCGGTCATGAAGGAGTGCCCGGCGCCGGGATAGATCTCCACGTCGTGCTCGATGCCGAGCGTCCGCATGTGCTCCCGCAGCCGCGTACCGTGCGGCCGGAAGCCTAGGTCGCGGCCGCCGTAGGAGCCCACGACCGGGCACACCGCCCGCAGCTCTTCCTGGTCCCGGGGGACCGCGCCGTAGTTCACCGATACGGCTCGCACGCCGGGCGGCTCGCTCGCCGCGTACGCGAGGGCGAATCCACCGCCCATGCAGAATCCGATCACCCCGAGCCGGCCGCCGTCGACGTCTTCGCGGCCGGCCAGCCACCGCCGGGTCGCGTCGATGTCGGCGGCCGGGCGCCCCGGCTTGTTGGTCGCGAGCTGGTGCATGGCCCGTGTCAGGCACCCGATCCTGGTGCCGTGGCTGTACAAATCCGGCAAAACCGCTGCGTAGCCATGCGCGGCGAACAGGTCTATTACATCAAGCATGTCCGGTTCGACGCCGTAGATTTCGTGCACGACCACCATTCCCGGCCATCCGGCCGCCGGTGCGGTCCCTTTCGGTAGTGTCATTGTCGCTGTCAGTGAACTTCCGTCCGGCAGTGGAATGTGTACGGGTTGCCTCATCGACGCTCCTTAAGAGGTGACCAAATCTAGGATTTTGGGCGTGCAGAAAGATATGCTCCTCCTGGCTTGATCGAAGGCGCCACCCGCAAAGCGCTCGCCTTGATATGCGGGCGATATGCGGGTGCTATGCGGGCCCTCGATTACCGTCTGCTTCCGGAGTCATCTGGACACCAGATCGCACCAATTTTTCATGTCCGCAAAGGTGGATGAAGAGAACTCTCCGGCGCTATGTTCATGATCAACTCGTCCTGCAAGGAACTGAGCGCCTAACCGTATCCCCCCCATACGCACCTGTTCAGAGAGGTGAGCATGCCCGCAACCAGCAGGCCGACCGTCAGATCCGCGATCACCGCCCTAGCGGTCACTTTCGCGGTGGCGCTGATTCCCCAGGCCGCCTCAGCGCAGGCCGCCGGCGCACTGGCCGTGTCCCACAAGAGCCCGTTCAACTGCGGGAAGACCTTCTACGCCAACAACTGGACCCCCACCCACAACCCGGCGGGCTCCATCGACTGGCAGAACTATGGCAGCGATGCCATCAACGGTGAGACCGTGCGCGCCACCGCTGCGGGCACCGCGACCTTCTACAACGCGGGAAGCACCAGCTACGGCAGGTGGGTGGAGATCCGTCACAGCGACGGCAGCAGAACCCGCTACGCCCACCTCGCGACCCAGGTGAAGTCGGCCGGCAGCTCCATGACCGTCAGCCAGGGCACCGTGATCGGGACCGTCGGCTCGACGGGCGGATCGAACGCTCCGCACCTGCACTACGAACAGCGCACCTCCAGCGGCGCGATGGACACCAGCCCGACCGTGGAGGGCACGACCGTGTCCTTGGGCTCGAAGAAGGCCCTCAAGAGCACCAACGGCTGCGGGGGCGGCGGCACCCCCACCAACCCCAACACCCCGGAGAGCGTCTGCGGCAGCGGCTTCACGGTCATCGACTCGGCCGCCCTCACCGGTGGCCGCACCTACCTGCTCTACAACTCGGGCAACAAGAACAACTGCGTCGTCACGATGAAGACGACGAGCCTCGGCACGGCGACGTCGGTGTCGGCCTTCCTGCAGCCGAAGGACGAGAGCAAGGCGAGCGACTCGGGCAAGTTCGAGTACTACGCGGGGCCGGTCAAGCGCGACGCGGCCGGACAGTGCGTCGTGTGGGGCGGCTCGGTCGGCAGCAGCACCTACACCAGCCCTTCCGAGCACTGCGGATAGTTCTCTCGGCTCGGCAACACACGTCAAAGGCCACTACCCGATCAGGGAGTGGCCTTTCTCGTGTGGTTCTCGCGGTTGGGCGCCCATAGCCGGTCGGCGTCACCGGCGGCGAGCCGGCCTCGGTAGACGTCGATCTTGTGGTCGATGAGCTTGAGGTTCTCCTGTATCTCGGCGAGCTTGGCGCTCACGTCGGCGCGGTGGGCCTCCATGAGGGCCAGTCGTTCCTGCTCGTTGCCGTGCCCGGCGGAGACGAGCTGGGCGTAGCGCCGGATGGTCTTGATGGGCATGCCGGTGGCCCGCAGCCTGGTGCAGACGGTGATCCAGTCCAGGTCGAGCTGCTGGTAACGCCGCCGGCCGCCGGCGGTGCGGTCGACGGTGGTGACGACCAGGCCGGCGCGTTCGTAGTAGCGCAGGGTGTGCACGCTCACCCCGGTGCGGCGGGCGGCCTCGGCGATGCTCAGGCCGGTCTGGGGGACGGAGCGCTTGACTTCGAGCACGCTCTAAATTCTAGCGTCGTGGTCATGGCTACCTCAATGCTGCCGAAGACCACGGCCGACGAGCTCGGCCGAGGCCGCCGGCTCCTGGTTCTCGCGATCTGCTGCGCCGGCATCGTCGTCGTGGTGATGGACATCTCCATCGTCAACGTCGCGCTGCCGGCGATCCGTCGCGACCTGCACGCCTCGGTGTCCGGCCTGCAGTGGACGGTCGACGCGTACACCCTGGTGCTGGCCTGCTTCCTGGTGCTGGGCGGGTCCACCGCCGACCGGGTCGGCCGCCGGCGCGTCTTCCAGGCCGGCCTCGCCGCCTTCGGGCTCGGCTCGCTGCTGTGCAGCCTGGCGCCGAGCATCGGCTGGCTGATCGCGGCGCGGGCGCTGCAGGCTGTCGGTGGCACGATGCTCAACCCGGTGGCGATGGCGATCACCGCCACCACGTTCCCCGACCCGGCCGAGCGGGCCAGGGCCATCGGTGTGTTCGGCTCGATGTCCGGCCTGTCGCTGGCGCTGGGGCCGATCCTCGGCGGCGCCCTGGTCGACGGCCTCGGCTGGCGCTCCATCTTCTGGATCAACGTGCCGATCGTGGTCGCCGCGATCGTGTGCACCGCGCTGTTCGTGCCCGAGTCCCGTGCCGCCCGGGCGCGCCGGTTCGACCCGGTGGGTCAGGCTCTGGTGATCCTGATGCTGGGCAGCGTCGTCTACGCGATCATCGAGTCCCGCACGCTGGGCTGGACCTCGCCGCTCATCCTCGGCCTGCTCGCCGTCGCCGTGCTCGGCGCGCTGGGCATCCTCGGCTACGAAGCGCGCCGGGCCGACCCGCTGCTGGAGCTGCGCCTGTTTCGCAGCGTGCCGTTCAGCTCGGCGATCCTGATGGCGCTCTTCGCCTTGTGCGGGTTCGGCGCGTTCCTGTTCGTGACCACCCAGTACCTACAGGACGTACGCGGCATGTCGGCGCTGACGGCCGGGCTGTGCCTGCTCCCGGTCGGGGTGCTGGTCGTGGTGCTGTCCCCGTTCACCGGCCGGCTGGTCGGCAGGCGCGGTCCCCGGCTGCCGCTGGTGGTCGCCGGGGCCGCACTGGCTCTGGGCGGCGGCGCGTCGATCTGGCTCGGCCCGGCCACCCCGCTGCCGGCCGTACTCGCGATCTATCTGCTGTTCGGGGTCTTCCTGGGCACCGTCAACCCGCCGATCACCAACACGGCGGTCTCCGGAATGCCCCGCTCGATGGCCGGGGTGGCCGCCTCATTGGCCTCCGCCGGACGGCAGACCGGCACCACCCTCGGCGTCGCGATCTCCGGAACGATCGTGGGATCGGCCTTGGCCGGCGACGGGACGGCGTACACCGGCGCGGCGCACGGCGTGTGGTGGCTGGTGCTCGGGCTCGGCGTCGGCATCCTTGTCCTGGGGCTGCTCAGCACGGGGCGCTGGGCCGCGGACACCGCCGGGCGGGCTGCGGCGCTGTTCGAGGAAGTGGACCGGGGCGCGGATCTTGGGGAACACCCGGCCGGCACATAACTCCGTAACGGGACAAACATTGCCAACACCTCACTAAACTTACATAGTTCGTTAACTTGTATCTTTCGTGTTTATGTAGGTAGGTTTGGCGCTATGACCGCATCCAGGACTCCGACCACCGCCGAGGAACTGCGCGGTGCGGGCCTCCGGGTGACGGCCGCCCGCGTCGCACTGATCGAGACCGTCCGCGAGGGTGACCACCTCGACGTCGAGGCGATCGCCTCCGGCGTACGCGATCGCGTGGGCCACATCTCACTGCAAGCCGTGTATGAGGCCCTCAACGCACTCACCGCGGTGGGACTCGTACGCCGCATCGAACCGGCCGGCAGCCCGGCCCGGTTCGAGGGACGCGTCGGGGACAACCACCACCACGTCGTGTGCCGGTCGTGCGGTGTCGTCGGTGACGTCGACTGCGCGGTGGGCGAGGTGCCCTGCCTGACCGCGTCCGACGCTCACGGCTTCTTGATCGACGAGGCCGAGGTCATCTACTGGGGCCTGTGTCCCGACTGTTCCACCGCCAGCCGTTCCTGAGCACCGTGAACCCAAAGTCCGGAAGGATTCCCATGTCCGAGAACCATGATGCAATCGTCACAGACGCGAAGGCAGAGGGCGGAGGTGGCTGCCCGGTCGCGCACGAGCGCGCTCCGCACCCGACGCAGGGCGGCGGAAACCGCCAGTGGTGGCCAGAGCGGCTCAACCTGAAGATCCTCGCCAAGAACCCCGCCGTGGCCAACCCCCTGGGCGAGGAGTTCGACTACGCCGAAGCGTTCCAGACCCTCGACCTCGCGGCCGTGAAGCGGGACATCGCGGAGGTGCTGACGACCTCGCAGGACTGGTGGCCGGCCGACTTCGGCAACTACGGCCCGTTCATGATCCGGATGGCGTGGCACAGCGCGGGCACCTACCGGATCAGCGACGGCCGCGGCGGCGCCGGCGCCGGCCAGCAGCGCTTCGCCCCGCTCAACAGCTGGCCGGACAACGGGAACCTCGACAAGGCTCGCCGCCTGCTGTGGCCGGTCAAGAAGAAGTACGGCCAGAAGCTCTCGTGGGCCGACCTCATGATCCTCACCGGCAACGTCGCCCTGGAGTCGATGGGCTTCAAGACCTTCGGCTTCGGCGGCGGACGTGCGGACGTCTGGGAGCCTGACGAGGACGTCTACTGGGGTCCCGAGACCACCTGGCTCGGCGACGAGCGCTACACCGGCGACCGGGAGCTCGAGAGCCCCCTCGGCGCGGTCCAGATGGGCCTCATCTACGTCAACCCGGAGGGCCCGAACGGCAACCCGGACCCGCTCGCCGCGGCCCGCGACATCCGTGAGACGTTCCGCCGGATGGCGATGAACGACGAGGAGACGGTCGCCCTGATCGCGGGCGGTCACACCTTCGGCAAGACCCACGGCGCCGGCCCGGCGGAGAACGTCGGCGCCGACCCCGAGGCCGCCTCGATCGAGGACCAGGGCTTCGGCTGGAAGAACAGCTTCGGCACCGGCAAGGGCGCCGACGCGATCACCAGCGGCCTTGAGGGCATCTGGACGAACACCCCGGTGACGTGGGACAACAGCTTCTTCGAGATCCTGTTCGGCTACGAGTGGGAGCTGTTCAAGAGCCCCGCCGGCGCGAACCAGTGGCGGCCGAAGGACGGCGCCGGGGCGGACACCGTCCCCGACGCCCACGACCCGTCGAAGCGCGTCGCACCGACGATGCTGACGACCGACCTCTCGCTCCGCATCGACCCGATCTACGAGCAGATCTCGCGACGCTTCCTCGAGAACCCGGACGCGTTCGCGGACGCCTTCGCCCGGGCGTGGTACAAGCTCACCCACCGCGACATGGGCCCGATCGTGCGCTACCTCGGCCCGGAGGTCCCGGCCGAGACGCTGCTGTGGCAGGACCCCCTCCCCGCGGTGACGCACGAGCTCATCGACGCCGCGGACATCGCCTCGCTCAAGGGCCAGATCCTCGCCTCGGGCCTGTCGGTGTCCCAGCTCGTATCCACCGCGTGGGCGTCGGCCTCGACCTTCCGCGGCGGCGACAAGCGCGGCGGCGCCAACGGTGCGCGCGTCCGCCTCGAGCCGCAGAGCGCATGGGAAGTCAACGACCCCGACCAGCTCGCGATCGTGCTGCGCACGCTGGAAGGGATCCAGCAGGCCTTCAACGCCGCCCAGAGCGGCAAGCAGGTCTCGCTCGCCGACCTGATCGTGCTCGCCGGTGGTGCGGCCGTCGAGCAGGGCGCCAAGAACGCCGGCTACGACGTCGAGGTCCCCTTCACGCCGGGCCGCGCGGACGCCTCGCTGGAGCAGACCGACGTGGAGTCGTTCGCCGCGCTCGAGCCGGCCGCCGACGGGTTCCGCAACTACCTCGGGAAGGGCAGCCGGCTGCCGGCCGAGTACCTGCTCCTCGACCGGGCGAACCTGCTGACCCTGAGCGCCCCCGAGCTGACGGTCCTCGTCGGTGGCCTTCGCGTCCTGGGCGCGAACTACCAGCAGTCGCAGCTCGGCGTCTTCACCACGACCCCCGGGTCGCTGACCAACGACTTCTTCGCCAACCTGCTCGAGCTGGGCACGACGTGGCAGGCGACGTCCGAGGACGCGAACACGTTCGAGGGCCGCGACGCCGCCACGGGCGAGGTCAAGTGGACCGGCACTCGCGCCGACCTCGTCTTCGGCTCGAACTCCGAGCTGCGCGCGGTCGCGGAGGTCTACGCGAGCGATGACGCGAAGGAGAAGTTCGTGAAGGACTTCGTCGCGGCGTGGGACAAGGTGATGAACCTCGACCGGTTCGACCTCGTCTGATCATGACGTCCAGGCCGGCCCACGCCGGCCGGCCTGGACGTCCTCGGTCCCGCCGGAGTCGGCGTGCTGACCTGCTCCGATAGTGGCCGTGTAGTGATCGTGTAGGCCCCGCGACGAAAGTCGTTCCCGTCTCTCACAGGGACAGGAACGAAAGGGGAAGTCATGGTCAAGACGGTTCGGTTCTACGCGCGCTATGTCGTCAGCACCCTCTCCACTGCCGTGTTCGTCCTTAACGGCTGAGGTTCGGTCCCACTTGACGGCCTCTGGGAGCGGCCTCGTGCCGCCCCAGGGGCCGTCGTGTTCCACGACCACCTCGCAAAGGATGGAACAGGATGTTCGGGACAGCCGCCCGGCAGATGGGTTACGCCTGGTCGATGCTGGCAGGCCGGCGCTTCCGGGTGAAGGACGTGGCCGCGCTGGTGGACGACCTGCGCGCGACCCTGGAGGAGTTCGGATCCCCCGGTGAGGGCGCGGGCGAGATGCTGACCGCACCCGATCCCGAGATGCAGCGGGACCTCGCCGCGCGCCGGCTCCGGCGGACGGTGCGGTCGACTGCCCGCGACACCCCCTACTACCGGCGGTGGTTCGAGCAGCACGGCATCGACCCCGGATCCATCACCCTGAACTCCCTGGCGTCGATCGAGCCGACGACGAAGGCCGCGCTGCGCGACCTGCCTTCCGCGTTCGTCGCCGACCGGGCCCGCCCGGCCGTACTCGCCCAGACCACGGGCACGACGGGCGTGCCGACCATGGTCTGGTTCTCCCGGTACGAGATCGACCTGATGTCGGGCATGTCGGGCATGTCGGGCATGGCGCTGATGCTGGCCGGTGGACTCCGCCCCCAGCATGTCTGGGCCAACTGCATCACCTCGCGGTCCATCGCCCAGATCCTCATCGAGCGGGCGGTGACCATGACCGGGGCGGCCTTCTTCCACCTCGGCGTCGTGGACCCTCGCGCCACGCTGGACCGGTTGGCGGTCCCGCTGCACGTCCCGGGCAAACGTCCACACGTGACCCACCTCAACACGACGTCGCACCACGGCCTGAACAGAGCCGAAATCCGGGAAATGCTGATGTCGTGGAAGCCGAACGCGCTGACCGACTACGCCACCGCCACGACCGCCATCGCCAACGGTCTCGTCGAGGTCGCGCACGGGATCGTGTTCCGCGCCCAGGAGATCCGGGACGCGCCCTGGCACGGCCCCGCGGCCGACAAGGCGCAGGGGGCGCTGCAGTCCATCTTCGAGACCGTCCGCGGGCTGGCGTCCGTCCACGGCGACATGGGGCTGCGCACGACCGAATGCGCCGAGATACTGATCAGCGCCCAGCATCGTTTCGACGCGGTGGTCAACAAGGGCGGCTGGGAGATATCCGACCTCTGGGGCGGCGATGACAAAGACGCCGCCGAGTTTCTGACCGGCGTCAACAGGCAACTGGGTGACGTGATGCGGCGGCTGCCGGGCGCCGCCCAGCTCGGCCTGCCCGGCCTCATCCCGGAGCCGGACCGGGCCACCTACAGCCTGGCCTGGTACTAGAGGGCCTTGTCTCGCTCAGGGCCTCGGCGGTGGCGGGCGGCCGGCGTTCGCCGGACGCTCCTTAGGCCGGCTTCTTGCAGAAGGTCGTCTCGAAGAGATCGGTGAAGGTCTTCAGGAAGTCGTTCCAGTCGCCGTTGATGTTGCTGACCAGCGTGTGGGTGCCCTGGCGGTCGCCCATCGCGTACGACGTCGAGCCCTGGATGAAGCCGCCGCCGCCCCAGAGCATGACCCCGCACGGGAGCGTCTGGGAGTAGATACCGAGGCCGTACCTGGTGTTCGGCACCCAGTCCGCGCCCTCCGTCGAGACGGTGGTGAACATCTCCTTCTGCTGAGCCGGCGGGAGGAGACGCCCGCCCAGCAGGGCGCTCAGGAACCGGTGCAGATCCGAGGTCGTCGAGACCATGCCGCCGGCGGCTCCGGCCCAGCTCACATCGATCTCGGTCACGTCGTGGAGCTGCGTTTCCTGGCCGGTCTCGGTGAACTTCGAGTAGTGGCGGGCATGCGGGTCGGGGAGCGTCTTGTCGCTGCCGGGCAGGTACGTTCCCGTCAGGTGCAGCGGGCGGACGATACGGCGCTCTATCTCCTTCGCCAGCGTCGAGCCCGTCGCCTTCTCGACGATCATTCCCGCGAGGTTGTAGTTGACCTTGGAGTAGATGAAGCGCTTCCCGGGCTCCTCGGGGTGCGGGGTCTCCTGGCCGGGGATGGCGTCGGGGAGTCCGCTGGTGTGGTTGAGCAACTGCCTGATGGTGATCTTCGTACCGTCCGCGCCGAGGTACTCCTCCACCACCCCGGGCAGCCACTTGGCCACGGTGTCGGTCAGGGCCAGCCTGCCCTCGGCCGCCAGTCGCAGCACCACCGTGCCGGTAAAGGCCTTGGTGAAGCTGCCGATGCGGAAGTGCTCACCCGGCTGCCGCTTTCGACCGGTCTCCAGGTCGGCCACCCCAGCCGTGCCGAACCACGGCGCCCGGCGACCGGCCCTTAGATCGGCGACGATGCCGGGCCCGCCACCGTTGGCCACGGTTTCGTTGAGCACGCGCTGGATCTCGACATGGTCGCGGTCCGCTGCGGCGGCGCCGGGGATCGTCATGACGGTTCCCGCGACGGCTAAGGCGACGACGAGCAGGCTTGTACGGGCACGCGAAATGGACATGTTGCCTCCTTGGGCATGGTGAGGAGCATCTCGCCGACCACGGCGTTTAGCAACCGTAGTTGACTATCGTCGAGATAGTCAACCTAGGTTGCTAAGGAGATGCGCTCAACTCAGCCCTGGCGTTGACCCATTGCGACCCGCATCGCGGACCCATGGCGGGGCGTCGGCGGAATTCGGCGGACCTACGACGGCCGCGACAATGAGCCGTAATCCCGTGACGAACGTGGTGGGGAGCACGAAGAACATCCAGAACCCCCAGTCGTCCGGCCACACCATCCAGGCGATCACGAGCACCACAATGGAGGCGACAAAGGTGGCGGACAAGTAGCAGATATTACGTCGCGCGCTACGGGACGTCACGAAAAGTAATGCCACGACAATAACCACGGGTATGGCAAACATAATGATCATACCCAGTAGCACGTCGCACCTCTCCTGCTCGATCGTCCCGCCGGTTGGGCGTGTCCGGCCGGGCCCATGCGGAGATCAACAAATGGGTGCTTAGTTTTCGACGATGATCGTCCCGTCGGTCGCCGAGGCGGGTGACGCGAAAGTCGCGCACAAGGAGAAGAGGGTGGCAGCGGCGATCGCCAATGCGATAATAGCTTTCCTCATGGTTTATCAGGCTATCAGCCGAAGTCCGGCCCGTCTGTACTGAACATTGCGCTTCTCCTTTTGCCGGATGATTCGAGGCCGACGCCCCAGGCCTGCCTGAACGGCCTTGGTCACCTGTGCCGTCCTTCAAAACCACCGCGTCGCACAGCCAGCCTGAGGATGAAAGGAACCGATGATCGTGCAGGTGAAGATCGCCATTCAGCGAGTGCGGCTGGGAGCCTCGGAATTCCGGGTGATCCGCCCGGCCAAACCTTTGGCCAATGGGGCACTCTACGACACCGGCCGTCAGTATCACCTGTATGTGGACCGGACGGATGGCCGACGGATCGGCGCGTTGTGGCTGCTCGCGGCCCGATCGCCACACTCTCTGGTCTACCTGCCGATGCGCGCCACTCCGGCCGCCCCTGGGATCAACCCCGACTGGGACAAGGAGGAGAGGTGCCCGGACCGGCCGCTTGATCTCGTGCTGGTCCACCATTCGCTGCAGTTCCCGCCCTCCCGCTGGAAGCAGGTACGAAAGCAGATCACCGCGGGAAGCTCTCCCCGTGAAATACGGACAGCAGGTGTGCCGGACACCGACCTATCCGACGACGAAGAGATCGACTACCGGGCCCTGAACTACCAGGAGAACAAGGACACACTCCACCAGCGCGTGCACGCCGAGACGCTGTTTCTGACCGGCAGCACTGCGGCGTTCCGGCAGCCGGCCCGTCACTTTTTCACTGTGGCGAAGGAAGGGCCGCCCGCTGCCGCGACCTCGCTGTACATCTCGGGCGCCTGCAACTATCACGTCTGCCGACTGTTCTACTGGCCGAATCTGGATCCAGGCGACGGGCAGGACATCCACCTGGAGTACGCCCCGCGATGGACCGTCTGACAACGGCCTCGACCTGCGCTGATGATGGTCCGCGAGTGACCACTGCTGACCGCCCTTAATGGCACGACGGAAGCGAGGACGTTCCGGCACAATCACTGGATGTTCAACTTCGGGGTCCCCGGATACAGGCCGGAGTGGTTGAGCGGACGCTCGGCGATCACGGCCGCTCATGGAGCGAGGCTCGCGCACCTTGCCGACCGGCGACTGACTCGCGCACTGCTGGTGTGGGATCTCCAAGAGGATGAGTGGTTCGCCGACTGCCCGGTCCTCCTGGACTTCGAGGGCGAACAGGTTGAGATCAACCACTGGAAGTTCGACGAGGTCTCCATCACCTGGAACACCGTAGATCCGATGCGCGCGCTGGACTGGCCGGATTTCCGCCTGACATGGCGAGACGACGTACCAGCTGAGCTCACTGCGCTGGTCGGGCAGCCTTGTTGGGCGGTGGAACTGCTGATGTGGAGAAGCAGGGACCTCGTGGAGGGGGCAAGCGTGTCTCTGGGGTTCAGCTTCCCCAACGGCCGAGTGACGATCTACAACGCGCTTGATGAGAACGGCATCGAGTTCACCCCTCCTGGCGACCGGTACACGCGATACACGCTCGGAACATCTGATCTGTAGGTCCTGGGGGCCGCAGAGCCAGCAGGCACTTTCCAGCCAACCGCCTTGCATGCGGCAACGCATCGTGAGTACAGTGTGCGCAAGACGCACACAGTGTGCGCATAATTGAAGGAGAAAGCTATGTCGACGATCGCGAGCTGGGATGCGCAGGGTAACTGGAGCATGCAGGAGAAGCGGGGCCTGTCGGAGACGGGGTTGCGCCGGATGCGTGACGTTCTGGCCGGATATGTGGAATCTGGGGCGGTTCCTGGGCTGGTCGCCCTGCTCGGTCGCGGAGATGACACGCACGTTGAAGCGATGGGGACGCTGCACGCCGGTGGCGGCGCGCCGATGCGCAGGGACACGATCTTCCGGATGGCCTCGCTGAGCAAGCCGATCACGGCCGCTGCGGTGATGATCCTTGTCGAGGAGTGCCGGCTGCGGCTGGACGACCCGATCGACGAGTTGCTGCCCGAGCTCGCCGACCGCCAGGTGCTGACGCGGATCGACGCCCCGCTGGAGGACACGGTGCCGGCGCTGCGGCCGATCACCGTACGAGACCTGCTGACGTTCACCTTCGGGTTCGGGGCGGTGCTGGCGGCGCCGGACACGTACCCGATCCAGGTCGCGATGCGCGAGCTGGGCCTCGACGGCTCGTCACCGGCGGCAGGACCGGATGAATGGCTTGGCCGTCTGGGCAAGCTGCCGCTGATGTACCAGCCGGGACAGCTGTGGCAGTACCACACCGGTTCCGACGTGCTCGGCGTGCTTGTCGGCAGGGTCGCGGGGCAGTCGTTCGAGGCGTTCCTGCGTGAGCGGCTCTTCGGTCCGCTCGGGATGAGGGACTCCGGCTTCTCCGTGCCCGCGGACAAGATCGACCGGCTGCCGACCAGCTACGCCCACGATCCGCAGACCGGTGAGCTGCTCGTGTGGGACGAGGCTGCCGGTGGGAAGTACAGCTCGCCGCCGGCGTTCGAAGCGGGCGGTGACGGACTGGTCTCGACGGTGGACGACTACCACGCCTTCTACCGGATGCTGTTGAACAAGGGAGCTCATGGCAGCGAGCGCATCCTGTCCCGGGCGTCGGTCGAACTGATGACCATGGACCACCTGACGCCGGAGCAGAAGGTCGAGAAGGACGCGTTCGGCGACCATTTCGGCAGGCACGGCGGTTACGGCTTCGGAATGGCCGTCCGCACCCACCGCCGCGACCTGGCGTCCGTGGGCCAGTTCGGGTGGGACGGCGGCCTGGGCACGACCGCGTACGTCGACCCGGCCGCGCAGCTCACCGGAATCCTGTTCACCCAGACGGCGATGGACTCCCTGGACACCCCTCGCTTGCACCGCGACTTCTGGACCACGGCCTACCAGACGATCGACAACTAGGGTCGCCGTATGGACGGAGAGCAGGATGTCGAACCGGTCTTCGTCCGCTCGAAGTGGGGGACGGCTCGCTATGTGTACAACCCGAGGCACCCCATGGGCGTCGCCCTCATTGTGGGTTCCCTCCTGCTCGCGGTAGGCGGGATGTACTACATCAACGACCGAGCGAACTGGAGTGAGGGAGAGCTGCGGGACGCCGTCCATGGAGCTGCCCGCGTGCTGGAGGTAGAGCCGCAGACCGTGAGTCTTTTCACCGGCTACGAAGAGCTGATCTACGAGGCGATCAGGAACACCGGAGCGGGACCAGCACACGGATCGGTCAAGGTCTCGGCCATGCGGGCCGACGGTTACGGTGCGAACCGGACGACGGACGACTTCGAGATCAGGTCGGACGATGTGGACGGCGTCTACTGCCTGCGCGTCTCACCTCCGCAACCCGACGCACCGAAGTCAAGCGTGACCACCACGCTCTCCACGACCGTGGAGGACCACTCCTGCTGACCCCGCTTTCCGCGCATCGGGCTGTTGGGGAGTGTTGCCACGTGTGGAAAACCGGGCTAGCTCTTCTTCACCGAAGGAAGCTGGTCCGTCCACTCGGTGGTCACGGAGATGAACGTGTCGCTCCACGCCACGCCACCGTCGCCGGCGAGGATGAGATTGGCGCGGGTCACCCGAGCCTTCTCGGGATCGACGACCAGCTCGATGCTCTTTTCACCGCCTTCAGGATCAGGGAAGCGCAGTTGCTGGCCGCCTTCGACCGCGCCCGTGTTCTCGACTCCCGGCGTCGCGGCGAGCGCTCGGAACGCCGCGGAGCGGACCTCCGCGGGTGCCGGCAGCTCCGTGATCAGCGTGAGCAGAGGGAATGTGGGGTTACCTTCGATTTCGGAGGAGGACATGTCGTTCTCGTTGCCCTTGCGCTCGACGATCCACGCCTTCAGCGCCTCCGGGTCCGTCGGCAGCCTTTCGAGGTCCTCGAAGCTCACCTTGGCGCCCTTGAGTCTGAGCGTCATCCATGCCGGCACCTGTACGACGGCGTCGGGGGGATTTCCGGGCTCGCCCTTGATCCAGCGCTTGCCGTCGCGCCCGGTCCAGCTCTCCATCGGCGGAACGTCCGCCTTGGACCACTTACGCGTGACGTGCCAGTACGTCCCAGAACCTTGAGGCGTACGTTCCGCGCCAACGGCGGCCATGAGCAGGACCTCCTTGCCTGTGACCGGGGCACCGTCGTTCGTGGGCGCCCCCGTGGCGAGCACGACCGCTGCGGCAGCCCCGGCGGCGACCAGGGCGACTCCCGGCACGAACCAGCCGACGCGCCTGCGCGCCCGGCCCGCCCGCGTCCTCTGCTGGAGGCGGTCCCTGCTGCGCGCGACCGCCTGAGTGGACGGCTCCGGCTTGGCCAGCAGCGTGGCGACCTCTTCCAGGTCATTCATGGGTCGTCTCCTTGTCGATGAGGGCTTGGATCTTGGCGCGGGCCCGGCTGAGCCGCGAGCCCACTGTGCCGATGGAAATGCCGAGCGCCTGGGCGATCTCGTCGTAACTGAGCTGGCCCAGCGCCAGGAGCAGCAGCACGTCACGTTCGCCGCCGTTCAGCGAGGCGAGCGCCATGGCCAGGTGCGGCTGCATGCGCTGGGCGGTCACGGAGGTGACGACCCGGTTCTCGTGTCCTTCCACGACCGGAGCGGGGTCCAGCCGGGCCAGCGCCTTGTAGTGGCGGGCCTCCTTGCGGCGGTGCCTGGCCACCAGGTTCGTGGCGAAGCCGAACAGCCAGGGCCGCAACCCCCCTTTTTCCAGGTCGAAGCGGTCACGCCGGTCGAACGCCAGCAGGAACGTCTCCGCCGTGATGTCCTCGGCCACCTGGGTGTCCAGGCGACCCGCCACGTACAGGTAGATGTCACGGAAATACCGGTCATGCACGGCGGTGAACAGCTCGGAGTTCCGCCGGTAGCCGGCGACAAGATCGGCGTCGGTCACCTGTTCGCCCACATTGGCGGTCACGTGCCCGTCTCCGTCATAAGTGTGCCTTCCGGATGGTGATTATGACTTTCATCCATCCTTCGCCGCACGCCCGCATCTTCTTCCCGCCTCCCGAGGAGCGGCCGTCCGTGCGTCCTTTCTCCCAGACGCGAAGCGGGCGTGGGACCGGTTTTCCGGTCCCACGCCCGCTTTCGTGGCGCGGTCGGTCAGTTCTGATGGGCGACCATAGGTGTGGGTTCCTCGGCCGGTCGGTAGCCGAGGCGGCCGCGGGTCGCGACGAGCACCACGATCGCTGCCGTGGTGCCCGCGAGCAGGGTGACCTGGGACGCCTGCTCGGCGGTGGCGATCGACGGGAACATGTCCGAGTAGGCGATCGACATGAAGTTGTTGACGCTGACGTGCAGCAGCATGACCAGCGGCAGGCTCTGGCCGGTCCGGTTGAACACCCACGTGATGATCACGCTGAAGGCGCAGCAGAGGGCGACGAACTCGCCGATCCTGATCGGGGTGACGTTCGGCCACCCGCCCCACTCGCTCAGGAACAGCGGCATGTGCCAGAGGCCCCAAAGCGGGCCGAGGACGAAGGTGGCGACCAGCGGGCCGAACCTGCGCTGCAGGCGGGGCAGGGCGAAGTCACGCCAGCCGGGCTCTTCCGCCAGACCGGTGGTGACCATCTGGAGCAGCAGCCCCGGCAGGTAGGCCACCAGCACGGCGACGGGCGGCATGTGGATATCTTGGTTGGACACCGCGAGACCGGTAACGATGATGGCGGCCGGAACGCCGACAGCGGTCACGACGTACCAGACCCAGCTGACCCGCCACTTCGTCATCCCTCCGATCCACCGGCGGACGCCTGCCTTGCCGTCCGCCACCACGGTCACGATGAACGCGGCGAGGATGGGACCGAGATAGGCGCCAGGGAGAACGCCGAGGAACTGCGTGCTACCGAGCAGCGAGGGGAATGCGAAATCCAGGACCCCCAGGCCGGTCGCCGAGAGAATGTAGGGCACCCAGGCGACCCAGCTCAGCAGGTTGGCCAGGACGAAGAAGCTGATCAGTGGACGGCGACGGATGAAACCCCGCAGCCCGGTCTGACTCGGCTGCTGCTCGATATCCGGCCGGCTGTTGACTGCCATTTTATTTCTCCTGGGAGGAGCGCTTGACTGACAGTGATCAGCACATCAGCCGCGGGCCTTCCCAGTCGTTCCCGCGTACGCCCCAATGGGGGTATAGCTAGGGGTACCGCGGAGAGAGCGCCCAGTTCAGGGCGCTGGCCAGGGTGCGGCACCTGGCAGCGCCGCCACGCCCACCATGCTCAGTTACGTGCGGTAATTCTTCCCGGGGGGCTTACCGGGGACCGGCTTGGCGATGAGAGCGACGGGGATGAAGAAGCAGATCTGGCCGATCACCAGGGTGAGCGTCCACAGCGCCTTGTCGTCGTAGTGGGCGGAGGCCTTGGCGTACAGCTCGTCGGGGACGCGTTCCCCGGACGGGTTCGGGGTGAGGACGGCCTCCACGAGCTCCAGCGCGACCCGTTCGGCGTCGGTGAAGTAAGGGGCGTCCCGCCAGGACGCCACGGCGGTGATGCGCTCCTCCGTCTCCCCGGCTTTACGGAGGAGGCCGGTCTGCCGGACGGTGTGGTACGTGCTGCCGACCATCTGCCCGGCGCGGAGCTGCACCAGGTTGACGGTGGCCTGCGGAATCGAACCGTTCAGGGTGGCTTTGAGCATGGCCCCGGCGATTGTTCCCACCTCGGGAAAGAACTGGGCGGGGTCGGGCAGCCGCGACCGGAGGTTGTCCTGCTCGGCCGTCGTGGGCGTGGACATGACAAGGTTTCCCTTCTTGGGACTTACAACTGGTCTTCCATCACGAAGTTGCCGGCCGCGGGGACGGCCTGTCTCCACGGATCACGACCAGTGGTAGACCAGGTTCACGGCAAGTGCGGCAACCGCGGTGGCGAAGAATCCGCCCCAATTCACGAGCTTGCGGGAACCCACTCGCAGGTGCGCAAGGAGCGCGCCGATGAAGTACAGCACGAGGCCGGCGGCAGCGAGTGTCCCCAGCATGGGCACGGCGAACCCGCCCAACAGTCCCAAGGAGCCCGCCGCCAGCAACATGCCCAACACCGGTACCCACGACCGTGGCAGGCGCTTCATGTCCGCCTGAGCCTTGGGAAATTCGTGGCCGATCAGGTAGACGACGGCGGCGCTGCCGTACAGTACCGAGGCGAAGATGGTGACCGTGGCATAAGCAGCGAACATGAGCCCTCCTTTGTCGAGCCTTGCGGCCCGGTGTCCCAGTAGTCCGACGAAACAACTGCTGGAAATGTCAGGCGACGCGCCAACGTCGAACTGAAGCCTCGTCGGCCACACTGAGTCCATGGAATACGTCGGCCGGGTGCCCGCCCCGCCGCTCGACCGGTTCATCGACGACATCTACTGCCTCACCGGAGTGCCGCGCCACCGCCGGATGAACGTCCCGCCGATGCCGTCGGCACACCTGTTCATCAACCTGGGCGGGCCCGCCCGCCTGTGGGATTCCGACCCTTCGGTGCCGCCGGCAGTGTTCACCGATGGGTGGTTCATGGGTGTATGGACCAGGCGTTTCCTCGTCGAGTACCCCGCACGGGTGCGGCTCGTCGGGGTGCATTTCAAGCCTTGGGGGATTTCGCCGTTCGTCGACATGCCGGCCATGGAGCTGCGGGACCGATGGGTACCGGTCGACGCCGTCTGGCAACGGTCTTTGGATCGGATTCGCAACCAGGTCGGCGACATCGCATCGGCCACCGAGACGCTGCGGGTGGTGGAGGAGGAGCTGCGGTCGCGACTTGCCGAGGCACCGCCGCGCGGCCTCGACCTGGTCCAGTACACAGGCGGGCGTTTGGAGATCTCCCATGGCGCGGTCCCGGTCGGTGCGCTGACCGATGTCGCCGGGGTGAGTGGCAATCACCTGGCCGCGCAGTTCAAGTCTCATGTCGGGGTCACCCCGAAGCGGGTGGCGCGGATCTACCGCTTCGCGCGGCTGATCGTGTCCGTGGACGCCCTGCGTCCGGTCGACTGGTCGCAGCTCGCTCAAACGGCGGGCTACTTCGACCAGGCGCATTTCTGCAGGGAGTTCAAGGACTTCACCGGCCACACGCCGACGGAATACCTGGCCCTGCGGCGCCGATTCCCCGCCGAGCGGGGGTTCCCGCCGGACAGCGGTCCGATGCCCGCTGATTGATTTTTTACAAGCCCAGTCGCCCCCAGGGGCGACAGGATCGGGGGCGAACGCACGAGGAGACTCGAGGAGACCCTGTGGGCACAGTGATCATGCACAACGTGGTGTCGGTGGACGGCTTCATCGCCGACAAGAACGACGATGTCGGGCCACTGCACGATTGGTACTTCAACGGGGATACCCCGATAACCGAGGGTGGCGACCAGCAGTACGACCACTCCGGAGCTGGAAGCCGCTTCAAGGTCTCACGTGCGTCGGCGGAGTACGTCCGGCCGATGTGGGCGGCGATCGGCGTGATTGTGATGGGCCGCAACCTGTTCGACCTGGTGAACGGCTGGGAGGGGCGGCCGCCCGCGGGCGACCACGTGGTCGTGGTGTCCCACCGGCCCAAGCCCGAGGGCTGGCACCCTGAGGCGTCGTACCATTTCGTCGATGGCGTGACGGCCGCGATCGACAAGGCCCAGGAGCTCGCCGGGGAGCGAACCATCGGTGTGAACGCCGGCGAGGTGGGCGGCCAGATCCTCGCGGCCGGCCTCGTGGACGAGGTGGCGATGGACGTGGTGCCGGTGGTGTTCGGGTCGGGCAAACGCTACTTCGGCAGCATCGATGGGCAGCATCTGCTGGAGGATCCCCACGTGGTCATCCAGGGCGACGGGGTGCTGCACCTGAGGTTCAAGGTACGCCGCTAGGGCTGCAATGCCACAAACGCCGCTCCCGGCAATCGGTGAAACCGGCCGAAGGTGCCGTGAAACCGGCGCCGCCGAGAGTGAAGCCATGAGCATCACAGAACTCGGACGTACCGGGGGCGGCCCGGCCTCCGGCGGAGGAACCGATCTGGCCGTACGTGCGGAAGGGCTCGTCAAGACGTTCGGCGGGAACCGTGCCGTCGACGGGATCGACCTGGACGTACGCCCCGGTGAGATCTTCGGCGTCCTCGGCCCGAACGGCGCCGGCAAGACCACCATGCTGCGGATGCTGGCCACCCTGTTGAAGATCGACGCGGGCCGTGCCGAGATCTTCGGGGTCGACGTGGCCGGCAACCCGCACATGATCCGCCAACTGGTCGGCGTCACCGGACAGTACGCGTCGGTCGACGAGAACCTGACCGCCCGCGAGAACCTCTGGCTCTTCAGCCGCCTGCAGGGCATCGCCGCGCCGCGCGCCCGGGGCATCGCCGTCGAACTGCTGGACCAGTTCGGCCTGGAGGAGGCCGCCGACCGACCGATCGCGCAGTTCTCCGGTGGCATGCGCCGGCGCCTCGACCTGGCGGCCAGCCTGATCACCAGGCCACCGCTGATCTTCCTCGACGAACCGACCACCGGCCTCGATCCGCGTACGCGCGGCCAGATGTGGGACACCATCCGCGGTCTGGTCGCCGACGGCTGCACCGTGCTGCTGACCACGCAATATCTGGACGAGGCCGATCAGCTCGCCGATCGCGTCGCCGTCATCGACCACGGCCGCAAAGTCGCCGAGGGCACCCCCGACGAGTTGAAGACAGCGGTCGGCAACTCCGCCCTCCAGTTGCTGCTCGCCGAGCCGGACGAGGTGCCCACCGCCGTGGAGGTCGTGCGGCGCGTCCTCGGCTCCGACCCGGTCCTCAGCCCGGAGCAGGGCCGCCTCAACGTCGCCCTCGACCAGGCCGACCTGGCCGCGGACGTACTGATCGCGCTGCGCGCCGCCGGGGTGTCGATCTCCTCGGTGAGCGTGGCCAAGCCCAGCCTGGACGAGGTGTTCCTCGCCCTCACCGGCCACGGGACGGACGGGGACGACGAGACCGGCACGGAGGAGAACCGATGAGCACCATGACCGCACCCGCCCGCGAGGTGGTCCGGGCCGCCGACCGCGTGGCGGCCGCCCGGCGGCGCGTCTCCACGGGGGAGACGATCGTCCAGACCCTGACGATGGCGTGGCGGGCGCTCAAGAAGATGCGCCGCAACCCGGAGCAGTTCTTCGACGTGGCGCTGCAGCCGATCCTGTTCACCGCGATGTTCGCCTTCATCTTCGGTGGCGCCATCGCCGGCGACGTGCAGAGCTACCTCCCCCTGATGATCCCCGGCATCCTCGCCCAGACCGTGCTGACGACGTGCATGGCCACGGGCACGCAACTCCGCGAGGACATGGAGAAGGGCGTCTTCGACCGGTTCAAGTCGCTGCCGATCGCGCGGATCGCGCCGCTCGCCGGCCCCATGGTGGCCGACCTGCTGCGCTACACGATCGCGGCCACTCTGACCTTCGGCATGGGCCTGGTGATGGGCTACCGCCCGGGGGGCGGAGCGGGCGGCGTGCTCGCCGCGATCCTGCTGGCGATCATCACGGGCTGGTCTCTGGCCTGGGTCTTCACCTGGGTCGGCACAATCGCCCGGAGCGCCCAGGCCGTCCAGAGCATCTCGATGATGATCTTGTTCCCGCTGACGTTCCTGTCGAACGCGTTCGTCCCGGTCGAGACCCTGCCCGGCTGGCTGGCCGCGTTCGTTCGGATCAACCCGGTCTCACACCTGGTCACGGCCGCCCGCGACCTCGCCAACAGTGCCCTCGTCAGCGGAGAGGTGGCCTGGACGCTCCTGGCGTGCCTGATCGTCATCGCGATCTTCGCGCCGCTGTCGGTACGCAGTTACAAGCGGCATATGTGACCTGCGCCCGTCACGGCCGGAGACCTGCTCAACGAGACCGCGCGCCTCGTCGAGCAGGTCGGAGCCACGTCGATCGCCGTACTCGGCCCGCACGGCCGCGATCATCCCGGGCGCGGCCCGCTCCGCGTACGGGATGATCCGCTCGAAGGTCATGCAGGGCATGCTGCCGTTGTACGCGAACCGCTCGGCCAGCACCAGCAACCTGATTGCGTCGCGGGGGGCCATGGCTCCCCGCAGCAGCCCCCAAGCGCCGAGCGCGAAGAGCATCGAGCCGCACACCGGGTAGTCGAAGTTGGGGTTTTCCGCGGTCAGCAGGTCGTAGCCCCGGACGGTGGAGAACAGCTCCTCGCCGTACCGGACGTCTTCCGGAGGAGCGTGGTACGCGTACGCCGTCAGGGTGACCGACACCGCGATGATCGTCCACAGCGTGGGCTCCGAGCGTGGCACCCCGGGCAGGCGCAGGTCGTGCGCCCGCTGGGCGGCCAGGCGGTATTCCACCATCGCGGCGGCCGTCTCGCCGCGGGCGAGCGCGAGCTCGGCCGCGCACAACGAGACGATCGCCACCCCGCCGAGCACTGCCTCGTTGTCGTTGATCCGGGTGATCTCGGCGAGCTCGGCCGCCGCGGTGTCGAGATCGCCGTCGGCGAGCGCGGAGACCAGCAGCAGCGCGCGGAGCTGGGTCTCGTCGTCGGTGGCGCCGAGCCGGCTCAGCACCGGGATGGCGGTCCGCGCGTGTCCGACCGCCCGCCGACGGTCGCCGAGCTGCATGACCTGGTGGGCCAGCACGGCGTGCATGATCGCGGCGGACCACGGCCCCTCGCCCTCGCGGATCATCGTCAGGGTTCGCTCGGCGGCCTCGACCGCCTCGGTCATGTCTCCCGCGTTCTCCAAGATCTGGACGTTCATCTGCATCGCCGCCAAGGCCACGTCACGGTCGGCGCTCCGGCACAACTCCGCTAGCCGGCGGCGCATGTCGGCGCCATCGGGCACGTCGCACGCGATCAGCACCGTGGCCAGCGCCGACAGGCGGGGATCCGTCGTGTCGCTGGTGGGCAGCGCACGGAGGAGATCGCGCAGCGGATCGTCGCGGCGGTCGGTGACGATCATGATGTTCATGAGCGCGATCAGCATGGCGGCCCTGGTCGCCTCGACGAGGTACGGCGGCGGCACCCAGTCGGTGATCACCTGGGTGATGGCGCCCCGGTGAACGAACACCCGGAAGTGGTCGCCGCGGATCGACCACAACGCGCCGACACCGGCCAGCAACTGGACCGTCGTGACGGGATCGGACTCGCCGAGAGCCTGCCGGAGCAGTTCGGCGAGGTTGCTCTCCTCGGCGTGCAACGCGTCGGCCGCCGCGAACTGCGCCGGGCTGAACAGTGCGAAGGCGTGTTCGAGGGCGTACGCCGTCGCCCAGGCCCGCTGCGCCGCCCGGGCGGGCGCCTCCTCGCCGGCCTCCTTCAGCCGCATCCGCCCGAACTCCCTGACGGTCTCCAGCATCCGGTAGCGCAGGCCGTACGTCGTCTCGCGGACGCTCAGCATCGACTGCTCGGTCAGCGCGTCCACGGCGCGCAGGGTGTCCGGGCCGAGTACGTCCTCGGCCACGGCCAGCGTGAACCCGTCGCCGAACAGCGACAACCAGCGCAACGCCCGCCGTTCTGGCTCCTCCAGCAGATTCCACGACCAGTCGATGACCGCGAGCAGTGTCTTGTGCCGGTCGGGGGCCATCCGGTTCCCCCCGCGCAGCAGGGCGAACCGGTCCGCCAGGCGCCGCGCGATCTCCTCCACCGACATCACCCGCACTTTGGCCGCGGCCAGCTCGATCGCGAGCGGCAGCCCGTCGAGGCGGGCGACGACCTCCTCGACCACGTTCTCGTCGATCCGCACACCCGGGCGGGCGGCCGTGGCGCGCTGGCGGAACAACTCCACCGCGTCGCCCGTGGGCAGCTCGCCGAGCGGGTAGACGCGTTCGGCGGGGATCGACAAGGGAGCGCGCGAGGTGATGAGCACCCGCAGGTCGCGGGTCGTCACGGTCAGGAAGGCCACCAGGTCGGCGACGGCCTCGATCACATGCTCGCAGTTGTCCAGGATCAGCAGCGCCGGAGCCTGGTCGAGATGCTGGGCGATCCGGGTGCGTACGTCGGAGCGCTGCTCGGCGGTCAGGACACGACGCCCGCTGACCGAGTCCCGAACCCCGAGCGCCGAGCCCACCTCGCCCACCACGCCCTCCGGCGAGGAGACGCCGACGAGCTCGACGAAGTGAGCGATGGGCTGCGTGGCGTTCCTGCCGACGACATGTGCCAGCCGCGTCTTGCCCAGTCCGCCAGGGCCGATGATGGAGACCACCCGGTTGGTCGGCAACAGGGCGTGCACCGCACGGATGTCGCCCTCGCGGCCGAGCAGCGAGGAAGCGTCGAACAGGATGCCCTCACGTACCGGCCGATCGGCGACGAGGAGTTCGGCGTACACGCGGGCCAGCTCAGGCCCTGGTCCGGTGCCGAGCCGCGCGACCAGGCCCGCGCGATACCGCTCGTAACGCTCCAGAGCGGCGGCGGCACCTCTTACGGCGGCCTCGCTGCGCAGCAGGCAGGCAAGCAGTTCCTCGTCGTGCGGCCGATCGGCCGCGGCCTCCTCCAGCAGCGGCAGCGCGCCCTCGTGAGCGCCGCTCCGGCCCCGCGCGATCGCCGCCACCCGCCGCGCCTCAGCCACCCACCCTGCTGCGACGCCTCTCAGCTCAGCGAGTGGGCCCGCGGCGCCGTCCACGCCGTCGGCCACGATAGCCATGGCCTCTTCGGCGCGGCGCCGCGCGAGCACCATGTCGTCCTCGCCCAGTGCGGCCCGTGCCTGCTCCACCAGCGCGCCGAGCAGCAGCGCGTCCACCTGACCGGCGGGCAGCCCGAGCCGGTAACCACGCGGGATCCGCACCACGACGTCGGCGCAGGTCACCGCCCGGGTCCGCGAGACGACCACCTGCAGCGCCTTCGCCGGGTTGGCCGGCTCCTCCTCGGGCCACAACTCCTCGACCAGGCGCTCGACACTGACCCCCGCATGGCCGTGCATGGCGAGTACGGCCAGCAGGGTCTGCGCGCGATCACCGACCACGCGCACACCCCGCCAGCGAACGTCGTCGAGCAGGACGAGTGCGGGGGACACACCCTCAGCTTACGGACGAGTCACCGGTGAGGAGCGTGACCAAGAGCATCTTGGCGACTGGATCGAGGCTGCTGTGGGTCTCGGGGCATTCACAGCTCATTGGCTTACCGCGAGACCACGTGTCTCCCTGAAACCCTCATGTCGCCGTCGTCGAAGTAGATCGACTGATGGAGCCGACCACCGAGCGCAGTGGCGTACCGGGCGAGAACAAAGGCGAACAGGATGCGCACGGTACCCGGCCGGAGTTCCTTCAGTTACGGCTCGGGATGCTGTCTACGTGGTGGGTACGCGGGAATCGGTCGTACCTCGGCGTGCCAGCAGGACCAGGCCGATCGCCTGCAGCGTCGCGGCGACGAACAGGATGAGCGCCCCGAGAGCCAGCCCGCCGGCGAACCGATGGGGAACCCCGGTGACACCGCCGTCACCGACCATGAACCCCACCCACCTGCCGAGGGTGGACAGCACGGTCAGCGGATACATCACCCACAAGACGCCCGACAGAACCAGCACCCCGGACTTGATCCGCCCTCGCAACCAGGGCAGCAGAAGGGTGATGAAGCTGAGGCAGACTGTGACAGCGCCTACCGGAAACACCAGCCGGCGCACTGTACTTCGGATCCCGGCCAGATCCTCTGCCAGGCCCCCGGGATCCATGGTCAGGTCCGCGCCAAACCTGATGTTCATCTCCATGTCGTGCTGGATGGTCGCATCGACGGCGTACTGAATCGCCGCGTGGAGGCCGACCGTGTAAACCGCTGAGAGCACGAGTCCCGACACCATCAGAACCAGTCCACGCCGGACAGTCGCGATCATGTGACGTCGCCGCAAGCCGTCACCACATGCCTCGCAGCCTGCGACTCGATCGAGAGAACTCGCTGGACCCACCCACGGAACAACTGCCTCCTTCAAGGGTTGAGTGATCTTAGCGAGCGGGCCGAGGACCTGGATGCCGATCGATGGGCGACCTTGGCGGCGTGCCGGCGGCCGGCGGGTTCGAAAAGATATGAGGTGGAAGGTGCGGCAGGGCCTGGCTCGTACCGGCTCGATGGAAACGCCGAGGAAACGGTCTCCTGGCTAGGACTGGAGCTTCACATCGGAGCTTCGGCTTTCCAGGAGAAGTGATTCATGGTTTCGCGTCAATCGGCAGTCGCCCGCGTCGTCTCGGCGGGATGCGCGGCGTTGGCCCTGAGCGTGTCCGCGCCCGCCATCGCGTCGACGGACAACGCCTCCGTCAAGGTAGGGGACGTGCAGAAGGCGATGGAGGCCTTGGTGAAGACAGGCCACGTGGTGGGCGCCATCGGCGAGGTGTACGTGAACGGCAAGCGGGCCGGGAAAGGGTCGGCCGGATCCCGGCTGCTCGACGGCCAGGGCGGCGCGATCCCCTCCACCGCCCGCTACCGGATCGGCTCACAGACCAAGAACATGACCGCCACCGCGGCCCTGCAACTCGTGCAGAGCGGCAAGCTGAAGCTGGACGACAAGCTCGGCAAGCTGCTCCCCGAGGTGCCGGAGAAGGATCTCGTGGAACGGGCCGACGAGATCACGGTACGCAACCTGATCCAGCAGACCTCGGGCATCCCCGACTTCCTCACCCCCGACATCGACCCGCTGGACTCCACGATCACGTATCGCCCCGTCGACTTGCTGGCCGCCTCCCGCAAGCAGCAACGGCCATCGGAGATCGGGACCTTCAACTACTCCAACACCAACTACATCCTGCTCGGCATGATCATCGAGAAGCTGACCGGGCATTCGCTGGCGACCGAGCTCAAGCGGAGGATCTTCACCCCGCTGGGCATGCGGGACACCTACCTGCCGGTCAAGGCCGCCGAGGGGATCAAGGGCCCGCATGGGCACGGCTACATGGTGGATAAGACGGGCAAGCTGCTCGATGTCGACAAGCTCAACCCCACCACCATGCTGGGCGCCGGCGGCGTGATCTCCACCACGCACGACATCAGCGCCTTCCAACGCGCGTTCGTTCAGGGCAAGCTGCTGCCGGACTCCCTGAGCAAAGTGCTCACTGACCCGGTGCCCGGCCAGCAGCCGCCGCCGAAGGGCGGCCTGTGCGAGGGTAACCCCAGCTTCCAGCCACGCGGCGGCAGCGCTCCCGGCTTCGTCGCCGTGACCTACACCTCCCCGGACGGGAAGCTGCAGTTCGCGGTCTCCGTGACGGTGGCCGCGGACGATGCCGAGCGCGGCGCTGTGGGGATGCGCGTCGACAAAGCCCTCGTATCGGTGTTCTGCCCTGCACCTGCCGCCGGCTAGACGCAACGCTTTCGCCTCATAGCACCGGCGTCTGATCCTGGAGCCGCGCTCTTCGTCGAGCACCGTGTTCTCCCTGAGCAGCACGGACGAGCATGCGAACAACATGCTGGTTAGCATGCTGAGACCCGGAGGCAGGAACGCTCAAGCCGAGAGCCCAGGCAGAGGCCTTCGTCGGCTCTCTCACCTGAACTGAATGTATAGCCCAGCGGGCAACAAACCGCACCTATAGCTGTACAGGTCGAATAGGCCACTCCCGGGTCATGGCCAGTGGGTTCGACCCATGGTGCAGCCAAAGAGAAATGACGCCACGGTCATTCGGATGTCACGTCCGGCGCTCTCGGTGGCCCAATCGATGTCAGCGAGCACCGTGATCGCACCCCCGCGAACGTTCGTGGCCCTTGCGAGAGGATCGTCTCGCAAGGGCCACCAGCCTTCACACCTTGCGGCTCGATCGGGGTCCGCCCACTCCCCAAGAAATGATCTTGCTGGGCGTGATCGTGATGATCTCCCGAGAAAGGCCCGGCACCGGCGGCTCCTGATCTGTCAGAGCCACCGCCGTACCCCGGATCTCGATGCCGCGCGCCACCCACGGGTCCACCGAGGCCAGGTCGTCCACAACGAACGACACGGTGCTGCCCTTCTGGACGTTTCCGAACTTCTTGGAGGCTCCCAGCGCGCCCCCGCCGATCGTGATCGTGCCCGCGGAGGCGTCCACAAAGAATCCCACGGGGTTGTTCTGCACCTGACCAGCGGGAGAGACGGTGGCCAGACGACCGAGGTGCTGGCTGGCTAGATAGTCAAGTTCTGCCGGTGTGAAGACCATGCGGGCCAGCCTGCAACCTTGCCACCAACGCGGTCAAACGTACTGAGGTCCGACTTTGGGGTCTTTCATCCTGAAGTCGCACGCCGGTCGGCCAGCTCTCGGTCGTCGAGGTTCCGGGTCGGTCAGGGGCCGAACGCGCGGAGGGTGATCTCCACGAGCGCGTCGGCGTACTCCTGGGTGAGCGGCCCCGAGCGGTGCAGCCAGCGCTGGTACAGCGGCGCGTACAGCACCTCGAGCACCAGGTCGAGGTCGGCGTCCGCGGCCAGTTGGCCCGCCCGCTGGGCGCTGCGCAGCCGTTCCTTCTTGGCTTCGTCAACGGGGCCGGCCAACTTCTCGCGGTACAGGGCGGCGAGGGCGGGATCGCCGATGATCTCCATGTTGAGCGCTCTGATGGGTGCCTCGAACGCCGGGTCGGCGAACTCTGCGACGGTCGCCCGCATGACGGTCTTGAGGTCGGCCTCGATGTCGCCGGTGTCGGGCAGTCGCATGCCCTCCTCGCCCTCGCTGAGCACCAGGAACGAGTCGAAGATCACCGCGCCCTTGGACGGCCACCAGCGGTAGATGGTCTGCTTGCCGACTCCCGCCCGCGCGGCGATGGCCTCGATGGACACCTTGGCGTATCCGAGTTCGGAGACCAGTTCGCGCGCGGCGTCGAGGATGGCTCGCCGGGATCGCTCACTGCGCCGGGCGGGGTTCGGTTTTCTGGGGTGGGACACGTTCGGAAACCTACCACCGAGCGAGACGAGACGTTCCGTCTTGACGTTAGGACGGCATGCCTTCATACTCAATTTCTGCGAGACGGATCGTATCGTCTCGTCTTGGATGAATGAGGAGATGGCATGACGACTGCCCGAGTGTGGTTCATCACCGGCGCGTCGAGGGGCCTGGGCAGGGCCTTCGCCGACGCGGCGCTCGCCGCTGGAGACCGCGTCGTGGCCGCCGCACGCGACCTCGGCCCGCTCGACGACCTGGCTGCCGCCCATCCGGACAACCTCGTACGGCTGCCGCTGGATGTGTCCGACCGCGCGGCCGTGCGGTCGGTGGTGGACCGGGCAGCGGCGGCGTTCGGGCGGCTCGACGTGGTGGTCAACAACGCCGGCTCGATGCTGTTCGGCATGGTGGAGGAGGCCACTGAAGAGCAGATCCGCGCCCAGTTCGACGTCAACTTCTTCGGCGCGGTCTGGGTGGCCCAGGCCGTCGTGCCGCATCTGCGGGCGCGGGGATCCGGCCACATCCTGCAGGTCACCTCGATGGGGACCGGCGGCGGGTTCGCGTCGGTCGGGTTCTACGCGGCGAGCAAGAGCGCGCTCGACTCGATGAGCCAGGCACTGGCGATGGAGGTGGCGCCGTTCGGGATCAAGGTAACGATCGTGCAGCCCGGCGGGTACGGCACGGACCTGTTCACACGGGGCACCACGACGACGGAGCCGCGCCCGGAGTACGAGCCGCTGCGTGCCCAACTGGCCGAGATGTGGGGCGAGGACGCCGGTCCCGACCCAAGCACCGCGGCCCCGGTGATTACGGAGTTGGTCGGCCTGGCGGAGCCGCCGCTCCGGCTGATCGTCGGCGCCGCCTCGTACGACATGGTCCAGCAGATGGACCAAGCCCGCACGGAGGAGTACCGGGCCTGGGAGCACCTCAGCCGCAAGGCGCCGGGCTGATCACTCGTCTCAGCTGTTCTGGTCGCCGCGGACGTCGCGCTTGTCGTCCGCGCTGAGAAGAGAAGGAAGCGCTCTGCGTACCCCTGTCCAACTGGCATTCAACGAGATCACCAAGCACTACGGCATCCGCGTCCCACGGATCGCGGAGGAGTTCAAGAAGACGCTCCAGCGCTTTTCCGACCTTGATCGGCTCCGGTACGCTCCAGCGATGGCAGTCCGCTCCGCTTTCGTGAAGATCGTCGCCGGTCTGGCGGTAACGGCTCTCCTGCTGGGCGGGCTCGGGTACATGACCCTGATGACGTTCACCGGTTCAGAGTGCACTTCTGAAGAGGAAGACCTGATCCCGGTCCTGGCAGCACAGGAGATCCTCACCGCCCAGCCGCAAGAGGCCGTCGCCCACGACAGTTACACCGGATGCTTCCAGGACGACCCGTTCCCCTACGCGGGCAGGTTCTACGAGTTCCGCGGCGCCCAGGAGGAGTACGCCTCTTTCTACGCGACCGCGGCCAAGGCGGACGGATGGCGGCTGGTCGCTACCGAAGAGCCCTCAACGGACATCTGCTACACCAAGAAGATCGAGGGGGCCACAGCCTTCCTCTCAGTCGGAAAGCACAGCGTGGAGGGCGTCGAGGGCTACGGCATCGATATCTCCGCCTCCTACGGCGACGTCCCGGAGGACGACGGACTTCTGTGCTGAAGCTGCCTCATTAAAAGTGGCGCTTTTTGCCGCACACAGCGCTTTGAACGGCGAGCTGCGGATCTCGCTCCTCCTCTCAGGGGCGACCGAGCGCGGCGCCCGTCTCAGGGCGTCAGCAATCCTCGTCGGACAGGAAGCGACGTGCGGCGGCCGTCCGTACCGCACCACTGGCTCGGAGAGACTCAGCCGCTGTTCCGCCAGACGAGGACGGCGGCGACGGCCAGCAACACGATCGCCGCCACGTCGATCCGCGCCACGCGCATCGTCGCGCTGTTGAGACCAGACGTGGAGTAAGCGAGCAGCAGGAACGACCCCATGCTGATCACCCCGGCCGTGACGGCGGGGATACGTAGCGACGGGATGAACACCGCACAGATCAGGGAGAGTCCGACCAGCCCCAGCAGGACGGCCCGGTGACGCAGGAGCACTGTCAGGTCAGCGGAGTCGGGGCCGTCGACCGACACTCCGTACACCGTCGCGATCCGAGACGGCGCGAACGCGACGAAACCAGGGACGAGGTTCACTGCCCCGACGAGGAGCAGCAGAGCGGGCGCGACGCGGTCAAACCACATGTCAGTCCTTCTACGGGATGGGAAGTGCGATCGAGGTGCTGGCTAGCATGTCCGCATGCAGCCGCCGCCGCTTTCAAAAACGTGTCGTGATCAGGCTGCGCTGTGGTTGTGGCCCGGTCAGGCGCTGTACGTCGGCCCGTCCCTGGCGCTGGACGTCCACTCCGGATCGGTGAGCTGCCTGGTGGTGGGCGTCGACGCGGAGTTCACCGTCCAATTGGAGAACGGCCCCTGCCAGGTCGCCCGTACCGCGCTGATAGTGGCTCGGGCGCGGCACCGGATCGTCGCTCACGGGGACCGGATGGCCTTCTGCTACCTGGACCCCGCCTCGGCACGGGAGCGAGCGTGCCGCCGGATGATGAACGGGAACGTCGACCTCGCCTGGGGGCACGGACACGAGCTCGAACTCTCGCGGCTGGCCGCGACGATGGACGGGGATACCTCGGTTTCGGCTGTCCGGCACTGGCTGGATCTCGCGGGCCCCGACGACCGCGCGGAGATCAGGGACGCACGGATCCGGCATGCTAGCCACCGGCTGGCGGAGGATGCCGGTCAGCAACTCTCGGCGGAGAAACTGGCGGCAGAGGTTGGCCTGTCCGTATCGGCGTTCCTTCGACTCTTCCGAGCCCAGACCGGGACGACGTTCCGCCGCTACCGCCTGTGGGCGCGCATGCTGCGGGTGGCCACCCTGCTGGAGATATGGCCGGATCTGAGCACGGCGGCCATGGAGGCGGGCTTCGCCAGCCCCTCCCACTTCAGCAGCGCCTTCCACGCGATGTTCGGTCTCCGGCCCAGTAGGCTCCTGGCTTTGGATGTGACGATCAGAGCTGCGTAGCCCAGGGCCTTACTGCGGGGTATGCCGTCCTTAGCCCGATCTTCCCGTCTGCCTCGTCCACCCGTAGGACAGGCGGGCCAAGGGCCAGGGGTCAAGGTGGAGCGCCCCACTTGTCCGTGGCCATGAAAAAAAGTGGGCCAGACCCTGTGAAGGATCACGAACGACACCGATGGTGCTACCATGTAGCACCGGATAGCACGCTGGGATAGAGTTGACGGGTGAGCGCTCCTGAGCCCGACCACTCCCATCAGATCTCCCAACGCGACCTGCGCAACCGGTCAGCGGAGATCATGGACGGCCTGGAACGCGGCGAGCGGTTCGCCGTCACACGCAACGGTCATCACATCGGCGACCTGGTCCCCATCCGCCGTCGGCGCCGGGCCATCTCGCGCGCCGAGTTCGCCGCGGTGTCCCGCGGCATGCCGCGACTGGACGACCAGAAATACCGCGAGGACATGGACCGCCACGTCGACGACGACCTCTACGACCCTTACGATCGCGCCTACAGCAGAGGCGAGTTCGCAGAGGACGGGGAATGACTCTCACTCAAGGGCTGCTCGACACCAACATCCTCATCCTGCGTGCCGGAATCGACCCCGACGAGCTGCCCGACGAGATGATGATCAGTGCCATCACCACTGCCGAGCTGTCGGTCGGCGTACTGGTAGCCTCCGGCGCACAGGAACTCGCGCAGCGAATGAAGATCCTTCAAACCGCCGAGGCCGAGTTCGACCCCCTTGCCTTCGACGACACCGCTGCCCGCGAGTACGGCCAGTTGTGGACCGCGGTCATCACGTCAGGACGCAAACCCCGCCCCCGAACAGCAGACCTGATGATCGCCTGCGTGGCCATCGCGAACCGCCTCCCCCTTTACACCTGCAATCCCAAGGATTTCAAGGGCCTGGACCACCTGCTCACCGTGGTCCCGGTAACTCGGCCACGGTGGGGCAGTGCATGAGGGAGGCCGGCCCTGCGGCCTGAATGGAGAAACTTCACTGAACCAGCCCTGATTCAGCGAAGCTCTTGATCACCCCGTTTGGACAGCCGAAGACGCAACGGGCACGGCAGCGAAACCGGGCTAATTGGGTTTTCTATCGGTGGAGCTCAGGAGATTCGAACTCCTGACTTCCTGCTTGCAAACGGGAACCAGCCACATCGTCCAGCGGTCTTCATCCTGGTCAAGCGGCAGATGCTGACTGGTGCCGCGCGCTCGTATGCGTCGATGTTGCTGTACAGGACTGCTATACAGCAAGCAGCGTGCATCTCGCTCAGCGAGTAACGATCACGCCGGTCTAGCCGTCTCCGGTGCAGGAGCCGACCGCGTCCGGGTGAAATGAAAATTTCACCCGTCATCCCGGTATTACGGCTCTGCAGGTCTAATCCCCGACCTGGTGGCACGCCTCGCCTACCCACGCGCAAGCTGCCATGGCACAAGTTAACGCCGGGCCGAATCGGTGGCTCTCAATCGTCTCTCTGGACGCCTGGAGGCCCCGACAATATTCTCCGTGCGCGCTCCGCCTACATCGTGAAAGAGATGAGGTTGGAATTGACACGTTCCAAAGCACGTCGTGCGGCCAGCTCTGTCGCCATCGCCATCGCCATCGCCATCGCCATCGCAACACTCGCGGCAATCCTGATGCCCGCCACTCCCGCGCACGCCGCCTACGGTCCAGACCAGGCCGTGTCCATCACGGTGACCTCGAATGCCGGCCCGTCGATCATGCTCGCCCAGCTGACCGGCACGCTGGCGTTCGACGACGGGAACACGAAGTTCAGGTACGCGCTCCGGCTGTGCTGGGGGAGCGGGTCCTACCCCATGCCGAACTTCTACGTCTCCGTCAACGGCAGCACCGTCTTCTATCCGAGCCAGACGGGCACGGCAGCCGCTCCCCCCGGATGCCAGTTATCCCTATTCCTCTACGACGGTGAATACACCCACTCCACCACCCTTACGAACGTCACCTTGTACGTGACGGGCGGCTGGTTCTATCCCGGCAACACTTACAACAGTCGCACCAAATCCGTGACCTACGACAACCCCTACAACTGAGCCGTCCGAAAGGCCGCGAGCACGGCCCAGTTCTCCCACCAGGCGGTGGCCACGACGCTGCTGGTGGCCCTGGCGTGCCTGCTGATGCGCAGCTTTGACCGGGGTTCGCCCGCCTCGGCGCGGCGGCGCGACTCCCGCAAGACCGCCGCGGAGACCCCGAAGGTGTCGGTGGACACCAGCACGCGGCCCACGCCTAGCGCTCCGGCGGCGGCCATCAGCCGGACCACCATGCTGGCCTTCTCGGCGTCGGGGAACACGGACGCGCTCGCGACGAGCCGCCGGATGTCACGGCCCGACATCGGGTTGGCGATGACGCCGACCGTGGCATCGGCCACCAGCCGGTGGCGGCTCACCCGCCAGCCGTTGGCGAGCTGCTCACCCATCGCCCTCCCTGCTCGCCGCCGTCGCGCGTGCCGTCTCCGGGATACGCGTTTCCGCAGCCGCTGACAAGGGTCACGATCGTCATCTGACAAGACCCGCCTGATTCCTCCGGCTTGACGCATGCCTATAACGGCATATGATGGCGCCCATGGCACGAGCAGCGACGACGTCGGACGTGTTCAACGCGATCGCCGAGCCGCAGCGCCGGGAGATCCTGCTGCTGCTGCGGGCGGGTGAGCGGCCGGTGACCGAGTTGGCCCAGGAGCTGGGGATGACCCAGCCGGGGGCGTCCAAACACCTGCGGGTGCTCCGGGAAGTCGGGCTGGTGCGGGACCGCAAGGCAGGCAAACAGCGCCTGTACGGCCTTGACGCCCGCGGGCTGCGACCGGTCCACGAGTGGACCGGCGGGTTCGAGCGGTTCTGGAATGAGAGCTTCGACCGGCTGGACGCGTACGTGCAGGACCTCAAGCAGGAAAGGCAGGAGGAGTGACCGATGGCAGCAACAGGACGGGACGCGCCGGCGCAGTCGGCGACGGCCGACCGCGAGATCGTAATCTCCCGGGTCATCAGTGCCCCACGGGAGCTGGTGTTCGAGGCGTTCACCGAAGTCCGGCACCTGTCGCGATGGTGGGGACCGGACGGGTTCACCACCACCACGCGGGCGTTCGAGTTCCGCATCGGCGGGGAGTGGGACTTCGTGATGCACGGACCGGACGGGACGGACTACCAGGAGTGGATCTCCTGGACCGAGATCGCCCCGCCGGAGCGGATCGCGCTGCTGCACGGTGAGTCCCGCGGCGACCCGAACGCCTTCGAGTCGGTCCTCACGTTCGCGCCAGACGGCGCGGCGACCCGGATCGAGATGCGCACGGTGTTCCCCACCAAGGAGCTGCGCGACGAGGCGGTCGAGAAGTACCACGCGATCGAGGGCGGCCAGCAGACCCTGAGCAACCTGGCTGCCTACGTCACCGAGATCGTTCGGAAGGGAGTTGAGAACTGATGGCCGGAAAGGTGTTCTTCAGCGTGTCGATGTCGCTGGACGGTTTCATCGCACCCGAGTCCCTCGAGAATTTGATGGGGCAGCAGTGGATGGAACTGCAGCAGTGGATATTCCCGCAGCGGTTCTTCCGGGAGAACCTGAAGCTCGGCGAGGGCGGCGAGGAAGGGCGCGACAACGACATCCTGCGGGAGACATTCGAGCGCACCGGCGCGAGCGTGATGGGCAAGCGCATGTTCGACGCCGGCGAGCAGGCGTGGCCGGAGGAGGCGCCGTTCCACACGCCGGTCTTCGTCGTGACGCACGAGAAGCGTGACCCCTGGGAGCGGCCGGGTGGGACCACCTTCCACTTCGTCAACGACGGCATCGAGACCGCGCTCGACCAGGCCCACGAGGCCGCCGGCGACCGAGACGTCCGCATCGCGGGCGGCGGCGCGACGATCCTGGGGTACGTGAACGCCGGCCTGATCGACGAGTTCTCGATCGCGCTCTCACCCGTGCTGTTCGGCTCCGGAATCCGCCTGTTCGAGGGCGTGGACGCGGGCCGCGTGGCCCTGGAGCAGGTCCGCGCGGAGCCGACGCAGCGGGTGACCCACCTGACCTACGCAGTCCGGGAGCGGTCATCCCGGAGCTGAATCCCCGCCGGAGGCATGCTCTTGCCCAGTGTGGGAGTTCAATGGAAGATTGCGCCGCGTGGATGAGTTCAAGCGCTCGATCTGGTTCCGCGTGGCGGCAGCGATCTGGTGCTTCCAGATCGGGTGGCTCGGAGCCGGAATAGGCTTCGTGTTCACTACGCCCAGAATGGCCTGGCCGATGTGGCACCTTCTGTCGTTCTTCGTGCTCGCATTCGTCGCGCTCATGATCGTTGGCATCGGTAGAGCCCGGCACCGCGCGTGGTCGAAGGAACATTCACGGGAGAGGGCAGTTGGTTAGCCGCGCGGCTCCCGCGCGAGACCGGCCCCCAGGCCGCATGCTCGCGCGGGAGGAACGTGTACAGCGAAGTCTCGTCCGCAGACACGCGCCGAGCGCTCAAGAAGCTCGGTGATCAGTTGGAGTCGTAGTAGCGTCCAGCACCGGCGAAGGTCGACGAGGCCATTCCCTCGATCACGGGGAATGGCCTTCCGCGTGGGGCAAACGCCGACGTCTCGTCCTGCCGTATCTACGTGGACCTCGTTGACGTACCGGAGCGGCTTGCGAATCGTAGCCAGCCCATCGAAACAAGACGATGGAGACACCGACGAGAGACGTGACCCCACCGGAGAAAGAGGCAAGGAACATCGCCAAGGACTCCTCTTCCGGATCACCAAGCCCGGCCGGTCCTCCATCGACCCAGTTCATCGTGGCCCAGGCCTGCGTGGCGACGATCACTCCGAACACGGTCGTGATCGCACCCAGGACATAGCCAGGGGTACGTATCCACGATCCCGTGGCGGTAAGTACGCAACCCACCACCAACCCGGCAGGGACGGTAAGGAACTGGCCGAGTACGAACGCCGTCAGGGCTGCGAGCCGTGCGTACTCGAAGCCGTCGCCATCTTGCAACCACAGGAACGGCACTGTGATGACACCGCCGAAAAGGCCGATCGCCAGCAACCGGAGTATCGCCATGCACACCATGATCGTGGGCTAGCTCGTTGCTGTGCTACCCCGGCTGAGGCGGCCTCCTTTGGAGGGATTTTGGAACTCCGGGTACGGTCCTCAGAGACGCACAGAGGCAGCGATGAGCATGCGTTCGGCATCCAGTCCTACCGGCTCGCACAAACCAAGGCACGCGCCGAAGCGCACGTCGGCTGAAGATCGTCCAGCACCCTCTTCCGCTTGATCACGGCGGAACGGGCGCTGGCCACCCGAAGCGTGCGCGCGATTCAGAGCAGAGGCGCTGGGCGGCGATGTGTGGCCGGGACCTCGAACCCGTACCTTTCGCCGAGGGCGCGAACGTCATCAAGATCTTTGTCCTTGGGCGTGTACGCCGTCTTGAACCTGAACATCCATTCAGCAGAGATGCACCGCACCTGTTGCCCGGCGATGACACCCGTGCCCGTCAGGGAGTCCTTGGGGTACTCGATCCCGTACGTGTTGTTGCCCTGGTCGTCGAACTCGAACACGTGAACATCGACCGTGCTGCCGCTTCCGACTCCAACAACGTAGTTCCAGTCGGTCGCGTCCTGTCGTGGCTGCAGCACGTAACCCCACCGTGCGAACAACTCCTTGAGACGCTGCGCGTGCTCACGGGCAACGGCGATGTCGAGGTCGGCGTGTTCGCGAGTCTGCTTGCCGAGAAGTGCGTCAACACACCACCCGCCATCAATCCAGACGGGGACACTCTCGGCGGCGAGGTTGCTGTAGATCGCGAGGACGTCGTCGGCGTGCACATGTGCAGCGTAATGGGTCACGCCGACCTGGGCCTGGACCCTACAAGCGCTGCCCGGTCGCACCAACGCAATCAGACGCCCTCCTCGTGCGGCTGCGCGATGAGGTCTCCCGGCTCAAGGGTGGACTCGTAGGGCGTGAGGCAGCGAACGCGGCTCGTCTCCCAGCTCTTAGAGGGCGCGTCCGTGGAAACCATCGAACTTGTAGCTCACACCCGGGCTTCCCACTCCGGCGGGGTGTAGCGAGTGAACATCTCCGAACGGTTCTGGAGAGCGTCCTGGACAGCCTCCTCATAGCCCGGTCGGGCGTAAGCGATCGCACGCAGGCGCCACTGACGCAACAGCGTCTGCACCTGCTTGAAGCGGGCCAAGTCGTGCGCGGCCTCCAAAGCCTCGTCGTACTCCGCCCGGAACCGGGAACGGTGCGACGGCGGAAGCGCCTCGAAGATCGCGGCCGGATCCTCACCTGGATCACGGGGCGCAACGGGCTCCACAGGCTGAGCGGCCATACCGACCAACCTATCTTCCCGAGCATAAAAGCGCGCCATCATGCTCTCGCTCAGTCACCCCCGCTCACGGTAGGAGAAGACCAGATCTCCATTGGCCAGCGGCAGAACGAGGCTCAGGCGTCTGACCTGGGAGCCGCAGAGCCAGCAGGCTCTTTCCAGCTAACCGTCATAAACGGCCACGTAGAAGGCGCAGGCGAAGCCTGCGCTCAAGAAGATAAGACGTCTGAGCGAAGCGAAGCCCTCCAGGGGTCGGGGCTACGGCCCGACTGGAAGAAAGCGTACGAGCCCCTGAGCGCGAAGCGCCCCATTGCGAAGACCGTTGTGCGCCGAAGGCGCCTCAGGGAGAACAGCCCGAGCGATAGCGAGGACCGCTCGGGGCGGGCTTCCACGGTCAACCACCCAGACGGGCAACGGGTGGGCGGAGCATGGTCCACCTAGACGAAGGAAATGGTGGAGCCTAGGAGATTCGAACTCCTGACTTCCTGCTTGCAAAACGGTCCGACCTTCAGGGACAACGGCCTCGACCTGCGCTGAGGACTGTCCACGAGTGACCGTGATTGACCGCTGCTGACCGCCCTTAATGGCACGCTAATGGCACGACGATCATGGTCTTGAGAAGTGGAAGCGATGGCCTCTTCCAAGTCATGCAAGCGCTCGCCAACCCTTGAACCGCTACCGTGTCCACGTGATCGTCGAGCAGCAGGTCTACTTTATGATCCAGTCCGATGAACTGGATCCCGGTCAGATCACCCAGTACGTGGGCGTCGAGCCGACTCGATCTGAGGCGAAGGAGTCACGACGCGGCAGGAAGAGTGGGCGCCTGATACCACGACGACACGAATGGATGCTCGACTCCGGCCTTGCGGAGACCACCTCACTCAATGAGCAGGTGCAAGCCGTGATGAATCAGTTGGCCGGCGCCTGGGATCGAATCGGAGAACTGACCGCTGGTGGCGCAGCGGCCACGTTGGTCATGCTTCGGTCGTTTGAACCGGGAGGGGGCTTCAGCCCGCGGGGGCTCGTTCTTGACGAAGAAGCCATCAGTTTTCTTAACAGAGCTGGAGCCGATCTATGGATCGACGAGTACGACTTATCGTAGGGCTGGCGATAGGAACGCTCGCACGGTAACGGGCGGGGCCTCTAGGTGCACGAACTGAGCGCCGAACCTCATCGCCCTCCACCGCCGATAAGGTGATCATCCACGTTGTTCGGTGGGCCGGGGCTGAGGAACGAAGCCCTGAACCGTCGATCGCCCCCGACCACCTACGGCGGCTGACCACAGACAGGCGATCGTAAGGACGGTACAGACCGCCGACGGTTTTACAGCTCGCGACCGTTTCCACTCACGTATGGCCCTCGAGCTGCGGCGCTAGGGTGTCACTTCGTTCCCGCCATCATGATCATTTCATACATATTGCACAGGCGCGCTCAAGGGCAGTTCCGGGGATCCTGACCCATCTGCTCGAAAGCAGCCAGAGAGATCACGACGTCGACGTCTTGCTGCCTCTTCTCGTCCCATTCCTGTATCAGCACCTGGCCCGGGTCGACCTTGGCGGCATCGTCAATCTCGAACGCCACGTGTCGTAGCGAACTGGTGCTGTCATTGGTGAAGCCGTACGCGTTGTAGGTGATGGCTGGATCCAGGGAGGGAGGCTTGGGCGTGACCGTCCAGCCGCCAACAGGGGTGTCGAGCCGGAACGAGGCGCTCTGTCCACTCAAGGTGGACGCGTGATACCTCGCGTCATCGACGTATACATCGTCCGGGTTACCGGTCGAGCTCCGCCGGGCGGTGGCACGCTCATGGTAGAGCCGCACTCCGTCCGGTGCAGGGCCACACCAGGCCAGTACGGCAACGAGATGGCCGGACTCGTCCACACTGATACCGACATAGCCGTTGGCGGCGACTGTGCAGCCGGTGAGACAGGTCAGGAGTGTGCCCATAAGTACTACGCAGATCCAGTTGCGCATGCACCGACCGTATGCTGAGGGGCCACGGTGATTCCGGACAGTCGCCTTATGGGCGTAGCCTATGCGGCTGTTCGGGATGAAAGGGACTCGTTGAGCACCTCGAGAGGCGGCCGATAGCCGAGTGCCGAGTGCAGACGCAGCCGGTTGTAGAAACCTTCGATGTAGCGGATGACCTGCCGTTTTGCCTTCGCTCGGGTGGTGAAGACGAAGCGGTGGAGCCATTCGTTCTTGATCGTGCTGAAGAATGACTCGGCCATCGCGTTGTCGTAGCAGATGCCGGTTCGGCCGACCGAGTGGCGGATCCGCAGGCCGGCCAAGAACCGGCCGAACTCATCACTGGTGTAGTTGGAGCCGCGGTCGGTGTGGAAGACGGCGTCCGGCTCGAGCAGGCCGGTGCCGGCCGCCATCCGGATCGCGTCCTTGATCAGCTCGGTGCGGTAATGGTCGGCCATTGCCCAGCCCAGGACCGTCTTGCTGTGGCAGTCGATGACGGTGGCCAGATACAGGAAGCCCTCCCAGGTCGGGATGTAGGTGATGTCGCCGACCAGTTTGAGTCCCGGCCGCTCGGCCGTGAAGTCGCGCCTGACCAGGTCGGGGATGCCACGAAAGTCGCCCTGCACGGTGGTGACCGGCCGAAACGCCCGTACCTGCGCCGGGGTCAGGCCCAGCTCGCGCATCAGGGCACGCACCAGCTCGGCCGAGCAGTGCTCGCCGCGGCGCAGCAACGCGGCGTGCACCCGCCGGTAGCCGTAGGTCTCGTGCGAGCCGGCGAAGACCTCGGCGACCAGCGCGGTGAGCAGCGCGCGGCGTTGCGCGGTGGCCGAGGCCGGCCGATCGCGCCACTCGTAGTAGCCCGACCGGGACACCTCCAGCCAGCCGCACATCCGGGCGATCGCATGGTGGGCCTTCTCCGCGTCGATCAGCTCGAACTTGGCGAGCGTCATCGACTCTCGGCCGCGAAGAAGGCGGCCGCTTTTTTCAAGAACGCCAGCTTCTCCCTCAGCTCGGCGTTCTCCCGCTCCAGTTCGCGCACCCGCGCCCGCTCCGGGCCGGAGGGTGGCTGCTCGACCTCGCCGTGCACGATCCGATGCCTGTTCACCCAACTGCCCAGGGTGCTGGGGTTGATCCCGAACTCCCGCGCCACCGACGCGACCGTCCGCTCGCCCTCCAACACCATGCGGACGGCCTCTTCCTTGAACTCGCGTGAGAACTGCCTGCGATGCCTCGTCACGTACCTACCTCTTCCAGACTTCTGTCAGCTTATGTAGCCGACTGTCCGGAATCTGTTGGGCACCTCAATGCCGTGATGGATTTTGCGGATCCACCGAGCGGACTCGTGATCACACTGCCCTGCGACCGTTACATGCGGTTCTGACACGCCACACCGGCTGACGGTTTACAGGGAGTCGAGGGTACAAGTGCTTCGCTGTCCCTTACCTGGTGTTTCTTCCTTGTTCGATTGCCATCCGCTGCTGATCGTCCCGATCCGCCCAAGGAGAGGGCCGGGCCCGAGTAAGCGCTACGAAGCCTGACCAGTGCTGCGGAATCGATAGTTGATCAGATCCCAGAGCTCAAAAGCGATCCCTCGATCGGCGGTGGGTCGGCCTAAATTTCTGGTGCGGCGTGTAAGAAGTGCAGGTGTGCGCGGGGTTACCCGGTATCAGACCTGGCAGCACACACGAGAGGGGGTGGTGGCGTGACGAACGACAGCCTCCATGATCCCGATGACAGCGATGAAGTCGCCCGCTTCACGTTCATCTATCAGAGCAACTACGCGAAGGTGTTCAGCTATGCGCTCGCGTACAGCCAGCGCAGCATGGCAGAAGATGTCGCCAACGAAACATTCATGACGGCATGGCGCAAGCTCGACGCGGTTCCGCACGACGATCCGTTGCCGTGGCTGTTGGGAGTAGCCAGGAACCACCGGCTCAAACAGTTCGCCGTCGGCCGCAGACACGAGACGATCGCCCAGCGGATCGCGCAGCTCACCGATGAGCGCGACGTGGCGGCTTGGGATACCGGTGACCTGGTGGTCGAGCGAGACGCCGTCCTGGCCGCGTTCGCTTCCCTGCCGGGACAAGATGCCGAAATCCTGATCCTGAGCGCCTGGTACGGCCTCACCCCGGCGCAGGCCGCGACGGTTCTCGGCTGCACGACAGCCCTCTACTACGTCCGAATCCACCGTGCGCGCCGGCGCCTGGCACGCGCGCTGAAGCAAGGTGCACCCTCGGCGACATTCCCTAAGGACGTTCTGGAAGGACATCGCTGATGACCAACGACCTCGTAGCGGCGCTCAAGCCTTCAGCCCTGGACGAAGTGACCGCGCTCGATTCAGACGCGAAGATCGCCGCCATCGTTGCGACTCCACGGCCGGCTCCTGCCGTCCGTAGGCACCGGGCGCCCCGGATGCCGCTTCTGCTGGCTGCTTCGGTCGTGGTCGCCGTCGTGGCGGCCGTAGGGGTTACCTCGCTTACCAGCGCGAACGATCACCGCCGCCTCACCCCTCCGAACCATGCCGGCACTGCCACCCCCCTCGACGCGAGGACTTTCCTGCTCGCCGGGGCGGAGCACATCGCGGCTGCCCGGGAGCCGGTTGCCGGCAAGTACTGGCATTTGAAGACGCGGAGGTGTCGCACCGGCGTTCAGCGACCAATGGCCGCGGTGGACAACCCGCCGTCGTCCCGACCAAGTGGGCTTCCCTACCGATTCACCGCATGCGAAACCCTGGAGAAATGGACTTCCAGGAGCGGATTCGTCCGCACCATCATCGGCCTCGACCCGAAGGTCTCCTTTGACACGCCTGGAGATGAATCCAACTGGCGTGCCGACGGCGCACCGGCGTTGACACAGCGGCTCGGCTACACCGAGGACAACGATCAGATCTTCACCAAGTGGGGTCTGGACGGAAATCACATGGGGCTCGATCAGTTGACGAACCTGCCGTCCGACCCGAGCGCGCTTCGCGATGTGATCGCCAAGTCAGCCGTGGGGAAGCCCCGAGGGTCCGCTCTGGACAGCTTCCTGTGGAGCTTCGCCCCGGGCCTGTTCGCTCAGCCGATCACGCCGAAGGCGCGTGCAGGCCTGTATCGGATGCTGGCCCAGATCAACGGTGTACGGATCGTCAGCAGCACATTCGACGCGGAAGGCCATCCGGTGGTCGTCCTCGCCCACACTCAGCCAGTCCGAGCCAGTGCCGCCGGTCCGATACACAAAATCGAGGTTCGGCTGGTGTTCCGCCAGGACACCTACGAATTCATCAGCAGCCAGTTCGACCCGGGCAGGAACGCCACAGTCGATGAGCAAATGATCGCCGAATGGGCGAACGTTCTCGGTCCTCGACAGGGCCAACGCGGACACGACTGACAAGGTCGGCCGTTCTGTCCGCCTCAACCAACATCAGCCTGGAGACCACTCACCGCGAAGTATTCATCCAGATGGTGAGGACGGGAAAGCGATCACCTGATACACGGCCCAAGGCACGTGGCTCGGTGGGCTAAGGAACCGTCGATCGCCCCCAACCCCGTGCATTGGCCAGCCACAGCATGGCGATCGTCGTGCTGCAACTGTGCTGCGACGGCGCGTCCCCGGTCGGCGCGTGAGGATTGGTACGGCGGGTGCTGTGTGCGGCCCGGAGTCCCGCCGTCGTTCGAGAGCCAGCAGGAGCTTTCCAGCGAACATCAGATAAACGGCCATGTAGAGGCGCAGGCGAAGCCTGCGCTCAGGAAGATAAGACGTCTGAGCGAAGCGAAGTCCTCCAGGGGTCGGGGCTGCGGCCCGACTGGAAGAAACGCCTGAGCCCTCAGCGCGAAGCGCCCCCACGAAGACGATTGTGCGCCAAGGAAGGACAGCCCGAGCGATAGCGAGGACCGCTCGGGGCGGGCTGCCACGGCCAACCACCAAGACGGGCAAGGGGTGGGTGGCACACGGTCCACCTACACGAAGAGAGAGGTGGAGCCTAGGAGATTCGAACTCCTGACTTCCTGCTTGCAAAACGGTCTGATCTTCGACTACCACGGCCTCGACCTGGGCGACCGACAGTCCGCCAGTGACCGTGACTGACCTCTGTTGACCACCCTTAATGGCACGCTAATGGCACGGCGATCACGTGTGTGGTCACGGGGTCTGTTGTGCCAGGCCTCTGTTCTACGGTGTGCGGTCACCGTATTTTTCGATGATCGAGCTGAGAGTGTGTGGGGTTGACGGCATCTCCTGCACCAGTGGATCCGGTGAGGTGAAGCCAGTGTGTACGGATCGCTGTCGACGATCACGGAATTCCCCTGCTGTGAGGGGTTTCCGATCAGGTAATTCCCCTGGCGCTTCACGGTTCTCCCCTGGAGGAGGACGTGGGCGCGGCTGGTGTGTCACGTAATTCCCCCGGGGGATGACGTGCGTGTCAGCGTGGACCTGGCCATCACCAGAAGATGATCATCGCTCCTTGTCGGGACAGGCGAGGAGACGTGATGGCAAGGAGAACCTTCGACGTGATCGACATCACGGAGATCCTGGTCCACTGGTATGCAGGCCGCTCTCAGTACGAGATCGCCGACAGTCTGGCGGTGGATCGTAAGACGATCCGTAAGTACATCCGTCCCGCGATCGCCGAC